>CAZPCA010000027.1:0-22731 GCA_964584995.1 uncultured Bifidobacterium sp. | reverse complement strand
CGAAGTCACCGTCGCGGTTGAAATCGATGAACACGGAAGTCCCGCTTGCGAAGAAGCTGGAGTTCTCACAGTCACCAATAAAGATGGTGAATGGAACTACCTGACCAGCCGTAAAGGTTGGAGCTGAAAGTGCAGTGTAATTCGTATAAGTGGCGCACAAACCTGCTGCCTGGATATTGCTCAAGGAACCGAATACGAAGCCGTCAATGTCCTCGTCGGCGGTACTGGTAGCACCGCTGGCGGGATACGTAGTGGGTGCGGGAGGCAATGCACCGCCTCCTGAAATCGCAGTCACCGTAAGCTGTGAAGGGGATCCCAGACAGATATTGGCGGGAGTTGCTGTTGCACCGCTGATGATGGGCGTCAAGCCGACACCGATAGAAATGGAAGCGGAAGCTACGCAACCGGTGGTGGCGTCGTTCGCTGTTACGGTGTACGTTGTGTTGGAGGGAGGAAGCGCACTCACCACAGAGCCGCTGGTTGCGCTCAGGCCGGTAGCCGGAGACCAGGTGTACGCATAGTTCGGGTCGTTTGCGCTGGACACCGTGAGGGTGCTGGCAGGATCTGCGTCGCACAGAATGAGGTCAGAAGCAGTGATGCTGATAGGAGGCTCCGGAAGCGGAGTAACCGTAACGGACTGCCGGGGACCTGACTGGATACAACCGGTAATCGGATCGTATGCTTCAGCATAATAAGTTTGAACACCACAAGCCGAAGGTGCATTGAATGGTGTACCTGTTCCGATGGCAGTACCGCCCGTAGCTACAGTGTACCAACGAACATCGCTGCCTGCAGTAGTGAGCACCGCACTCAGGTTGGCTACACCGCAACCGCAATAGACGTTGTTCACTGCGAGACCTGTAGCGTCATCGGGCAAAGGATTGGCCGTGACGTTCACAGAAGCCAGCGTAGTACAACCGGCGGTATTGGTGGCCAGAATCTGATAGGTATTGGTTCCTGATGTAGATGGCGTTGCGGTGGGATTGGCAATCGTATTGTTGCTGATAGCACCGCTACCGACCGACTGCGTCCAGTTGAACGTCAGGTTCGGATCTCCGAAGGAGTAATATACTCGGCCGTTGAAGTTACGGGGTGAGTTCGGGAAGCTGAAAGCCCCTCCGAAACCAGCACCACCGTGACCCTGAGAAATGGAAATGTTGGCATCTCCGATCAAGGGCGTACAAATGGCAGTACCATTGGTATAATAGTTCGACCCGTTACACGCCACTACAAAACCATAGGTCTGCCCAACGGGAATTGTGACGTTGATGTACAGCGGGATTTGTGTGAGGTTGGGAGTTCCACCGGCGGCGGTGATAGCCACCTGACCGGCAAGGGTCCAGCCCGCACTGCTTGTCAGGTTAGCACAACCATAACCACCGGGCTTGTACCAAACTTCGGCGAGTGTACCCGATGCAATACCCATGGCTACACTGTCGATTCTAATCGGACTATTACCGTTAACGTTACTAATGTTAAACGCGTTACCGGAGGCACCGTTACCACCGAGCGTCGCAGTCAGAAGGTTGCCGCTCACAAAGTTGTTGGCCGCCAATTGGGAAGTCGCGCCAAGGCAAAGTACGCTTGGCGTGGCAGTAGGGTTGACAATTGGCTGGGGGGTCACCGTTACAGTGACCGGCGTACGGTTACTCGGACAAATACCGTTGAAGCTCTCCACGTACAAGGTAGTAGTGGTGGAAGGCGAGAAGGTGTACGATGAACCTGTGTTCACCAGTGTACCACCGGTAGCGGCATTGTACCAATTCAGGGTTGAAAGTCCGGAAGCCGAAATGGTTGTTGACTGGCCCTGGCAGATGGAAGCACCTATTGTAGCAGGAGCAGGGTCTCCAGCACCAAGATTGGTAAGCCTCACGGTATCGGAAACCACGCATCCGCTGGCGGGCTCGGTCACCTGGACCGTATAAATCTGTGTAGCGCCGGCAGCAATTGTTGCCAACGGATTAGCGATGGCGGGATCACTCAGACCTGTGGATGGAGACCATGCATATCCCAAAGTAGGCAGGAAGAATTTCCAACCCTCGTTGGTGACGGTACCGGTGCCCCATGTACCAAACTGACGGCCGGGAGCAACCAGACCAGAAGTACCTGCAGCGTTCTCAATACCGCAAACGGAAGAATTGACACCAACACCGCCTTGGTTGATATTGGTAAGAAACACTTCGATGGAGTTATCGATTTCGTTGAGTACAATTTGTCCGGTGACGTTACCGGTTGTATTATAGTAGTAGACATTAGAAAAAGCTACCACAAATTTGCGGTTAGGCGCCACGCCGTCTGTCCAGTACTGGATATTACCAACACCTGCTACTACGTTCAAATCTTCCCAGGCCAGCGCAATAATATTATTGGGCGCTGCGGCCGTAGGGATGGATGCACCGTATGTAGTTGTACTTGCGGAAGATGTACCGAACTGAACGAATCCGTTCGTATAAATATTCAGGTTAGTATACGCTACCCCATTAAAAGTAAAGGGGAAAGGTATGGTAGCAGAACCCTGCGCATCGTCACCGGAAGGACCGGGATTGGGAGCCGCAGGAGGTGTAAGGGGAGCGTGCGGAATACTTTGTACTACGTATCCAACACTGGCAGTGGTGGACAATTGAGGAGAAGTGCCGTCGCAGAAGGTGTAGGTATTGGAGGCGGCGGTAACATTGAAAGCAGAATTGGCCGACCAGTTGAATGTGTTGTTGCCTGCGAAACCGTCGGGACCCCATGAAAGGTTGGCGCTGAAATTATACGTACCGGACTGCAGCGCATTGTACCCCGTTGCGATGGTCACCACCTGGGTGGCACCGGCAGCAAGCGTACCGGAGTTCAAGGTAACAGCAGGGAAGGTGGTAGGATTTGCTCCCGTAGCACTGGCATTGATGGTAACAGGATTCACGCTGAAATCAGCGGTAGCAGAGCCATTGTTCTTGAGCGTAACAGAAACAGTAGTACTGGATCCGCTGCAGATGGGTGTTGCTGGCGCAGTGATTGCCTGCAAACCGAGGTCATCGGAAGCACCGGGCAGATAGGTGATACGTGTATTGTAAACACGGGTCTGGGTGGCGTAGGAAGTATTTGTACCGGCAATGGCAACACTGTTGGAAGTACCCATGGCCTGTGCCGTTGCAGTCGTTGTATATTGCCAGAGGAATGCACCCGAGGTGAACGGCGAGAGGAGTGCTCCCGCAGGGAACCACTCGATGTAACATTCCACGGAGCCACCGGCATACACGAAGCCGGTCACCGGCCACAACCAATAGCCGGCCGTGGCGGGAAAGTTAGAGGAATTGATGGTGGCGCTGTAGGCCAGGGTAGCACCTGAAATCATGGTGTTCCAGGCTGTGCCGGAGGCCAGCGCTGTAGCAGAAGAATTCTTCAGGTACACATTCATCGTCCAGGCGTTGGCTCCTGAAATTCCAGTAGTGTTCGTCTTGTTGTACCCCCACTGCGTAATGATGGCACCACCGGGAACACCGGCCGCTGCCATGTCCGCTGCGGTGACCAGCTGTATGGATTTGGAATGATGAAAAGTACTGGTACCAGATGAACGGTAAATTGGATTACCATTCGTGTTAGTAGCAGAGGCCAAGGTTCCCGTACCAATGGTCACAGTGGTCTGTGCAACAGCGGTACCAAAACCCATACCCACAACTGCTAATAATAGCAGCATGCGCATCCAACCTGCAGAGCGCAAGCCGAATCTCTTGTGTTTGTAGTTGTTTGTCATGATTTTATTGATTAGATTAAGATTTTCTGTAGCCAGAGAAAAAGCAAAAGCATGGCGCATCACCAACAAAGTGCGCAGAAAGAGAGGAAGAAATTGATTGAAGTAAAAATGTTTCACCTGCAGATTTATTTTACCGGTTTTCTGATTTTCTCTATCGATTCGTTTCCGGAGTCGAATGCCTGACGGATGTTTCGCGAAAACATCCATATGCTTCAAGAAATTTCAGAAAAGTTTAATGAGGTTTGTTAACGCAATTTATGATTTACTAAAACACAATGCAAGCATTCTATATTTTTTTCACCCACGATTTCGATGCGTTGGCAAATTTGTAGCTGATTATCAGTAGTTAAAAGATTTGAACATGGTCAAATTGTTTCGCGTCGCAGTATAAGTGGCAAACCACTTTAGAAAGTGCTACAGCGAAAAAATCCATTTATACACCTATTGACAAGTGTTTACCGGCGATGATTTGGGAGGAATTGCGAATGCTGAATTATGAATCGCGAATTATGAATTGTAAATGCTGAATTATGAATTTAGAATTCTGCCCTCTCTACAAAATCATCTTCCGCGGAAAAGCCAATTGTCGGCCGCGAGTTGCTCTACCACGGAGGATATGCCCTGGTGCAAGGAGATGCTGTGTGTCCAACCGAGTCCGTTCAGTTTAGAAACGTCCAAAAGTTTCCTGGGGGTCCCGTCCGGTTTATCTGTATTGAAAACCAGTTCACCTTCGTAACCGATGATCTCTTTGACGGTCCATGCGAGATCACGGATGGAGATGTCTTCACCGGTACCCACGTTTACGTGTTGTTCCGCGCTGTAATGCTGCATCAAATAAACGCAGGCATCCGCCAGATCGTCTACGTGCAGGAATTCACGCATCGGCGAGCCGGAACCCCAAATTTCCACGCTTGCATCCTTACGCTGTTTCGCCTCGTAAAACTTGCGGATAAGTGCGGGAAGCACGTGGGAATTGTTGAGGTCATAATTATCGTTGGGACCATAAAGATTGGTCGGCATGGCAGAAACCATGTCTATGCCATATTGTCGACGGTATGACTCACACATTTTCAGGCCGGCAATCTTAGCAATAGCATAAGGTTCATTCGTAGGTTCCAAAAGACCGGAAAGCAGGTATTCTTCCCTGATAGGCTGTGGACACATCTTAGGATATATACATGAAGACCCCAGAAAAAGCAATTTTTTAGCACCGTTCTTCCATGCAGCATGGATCACATTGCTTTGGATCATCAGGTTATCGTAGATGAACTCTCCACGGTAAGTATTGTTGGCGACTATCCCTCCCACCTTGGCCGCACCTAAAAAAACAAATTCAGGCTTCTCCGCTGCAAAAAAACGCTCCACCGCATCCTGGTTCCGCAAATCGAGTTCAGCGGAAGTTCTCAGAACAAGATTGTCATGCCCTGTGCTTTTCAGCTTTCGTACAATGGCCGAACCCACCATTCCACGGTGACCGGCAATAAATATTTTGGAAGCGGGTTGCATGCTTAAATGAGAGCGGGGAATTGTGAATTATGAATTATGAATTATGAATTTCACTCATGGTAATTCATCACATCGTGCCCTCCCTCCTTCAGGTATTTATCCCTTTTGAAGGTATGCAGGTCTGCGGCCACCATCTCCTTCACCAGCATGGGCAAATCGTATTTCGGCTGCCATCCCAGCTTGGTTTTGGCCTTGGTAGGATCCCCGATCAACAGGTCCACCTCAGCCGGCCGGTAATAACGTTTGTCAATACAAACCACCTCCTGCCCTACCGGTATTTTATAGTCAGCATGACTGCAAGACTTCACGATTCCCTTCTCGTTCTCATCGGCGCCCTTCCATTCCAGCTCTACTCCTACTTCCTTAAACGCCATGCAAATGAAATCGCGTACAGACGTGGTGACTCCGGTGGCAATGACGAAATCCTCCGGTTTTTCCTGCTGCAGCATCAGCCACATCGCTTCTACATAATCCTTGGCATGGCCCCAGTCACGCTTTGCATCCAGATTGCCCATATACACCTTCTCCTGCAAGCCTAAAGCTATGCGTGCAACAGCCCTGGTAATCTTACGCGTCACAAAAGTTTCGCCTCTCAAGGGCGATTCATGGTTGAACAGAATTCCGTTCACCGCAAACATATTGTACGACTCCCGGTAGTTGACAAAAATCCAATAGGCATACATTTTTGCTACCGCATAGGGGGAACGTGGATAAAACGGGGTGGTCTCCTTTTGAGGAATTTCCTGAACAAGACCATACAACTCAGAAGTAGAGGCCTGGTAGATCTTACAGCGCTCTGTCATGTTCAGCATCCTCACTGCCTCCAGAATTCGAAGCGCTCCAATTCCGTCGGCATTGGCTGTATATTCGGGAGAGCTGAAACTCACATGGACGTGCGACATGGCACCCAGATTGTAAATTTCATCCGGCTGGACCTCGCTGATGATCCGAATGATGTTCACAGAATCGGTCAAATCTCCGTAGTGGAGCTTAAACCGAACGCCTTTTTCATGGGGATCCTCGTAGAGATGATCCACCCTTTGGGTATTGAAGAGGGAACTACGGCGTTTGATACCGTGCACCTCGTATCCCTTGCTGAGGAGGAGTTCCGCCAGATAGGCACCATCCTGACCGGTAATTCCTGTTATAAGTGCTTTTTTCATGTTGTATTCTATCGAGACCTATACGGTAGTGGATGAGATGGAAAAGTCACTGAATCAATGATTTAACCTATTATTCTTCTACGGAAACGGCCCAGCTATCCAACTTCAAACGCAGAAGGAGACCGGCAGGTTGCACCGCGTTAAAATTACTGCACAAAGAGACACCTTCAGGAACTTGGATGGTTAATTTTCAGACGGCGAACACCTGTATTAATCAATGCGCGGACATCGACAAATCAACCACTTAAGGAATCCGGAGCGCAGGAATAATTTTAACTTTGCGAAGTTGGCAGATAAATCAGCATTTTTCGATGCCCTATACAACCTTTCCGAATGACCATCGTAAAAAACGATCCCCGGTTTTAACAGAACACCTATGGAAAATAAGCTAACAGGTAACAATAGCCTGATTGATCAAAGAGACATCAAGAGAACCATATCAACAATCAGCAAAAACTGGTACTGGTTTGTTCTGTTCCTTGGTATTGGCATCGGAGGAGCTGTTTTTTACCTCTACAAAGCCACTCGCTACTACGGTGCTACCACACAGGTGCTGATAAAGCCACCGAAAGACCCGTTCAAAGATGCTTTGACGGAATCACTGCCCTCTATACCGGAAAGCGAAGAAGTATCCAATGAGATCATGATCATCAAGTCCACACGACTGCTCGACGAGACGATCAAGAAACTCGGACTGGATATTTCCTATTACATCGAGGGACGTCTGAAGACCGGCGAAGTCTATAAAGGCACGCCCTTCGATATCACCGGTAAATTGGTCGATTTCTCATTATACGAAGTCCCTATCAAACTCAAAATACTGAATAATAAACGATTCAGTTGGGCGATTGCAACCGAGGATTACAAGCAGAACGGTGTTTCCAACTTTGGCGACCCTGTGGTGACTCCAAAGTTTTCATTCCTTGTCACCCCCGACTCAAATATCATTCTCAACAACCCCCGCATCAGCGAAATCAGTTATCAATTCCGCTTTCACAACCACCAGGCGCTGATAAAGAAGTACCAGTCGCTGCTAAAGGTGGAACCGGTGGAAGATGCCTCAGTCATCTCCCTTAGCATAGAAGACCAGGTCACTGAAAAAGCCATCGACTTCCTGAACACGCTCGTAGGTATTTATATTGAAAACAGTGTAGCCGTCAATAAACAGGTCAATGACAACACCCTGCAGTTCATTGACGGACAATTGGCGGAAGTGGAAAACCAATTGAATGGTGTGGAGAGCAATCTCGAACAATTCCAGCGTGAGCGTACTACTTTCAATCTCGGCGGTGAACAAAGCGTTCTTTTCCAGCGTGTGGTAGAATTCGATTCTGAGAAGGCGCGTATCAACATCAAGCTGAAATCCATTGACATGTTGTACGAGTATCTGACGTCTAACGATGCGGATATGGCCATATCTCCCGCCATCCTCGCTGAGCAGAACGACCCAGCCCTCTCAGGCGCCTTCAATGAGCTATTCGCCTTACAGCAAAAACGGGCCAATCTACTCTTCAGCAATACACCCAGCAGCCCGCTGGTAAAACAAACAGACGAACAAATATCGGTACTCAAGCAGAACATCATGGGCATTGTCCTTAATATCAGGAAGAAGCTCACCAACGATATCAATTCCCTGAGTTCGCAGGTAGGAGAATACCAGGCCACGATCAGACAAATGCCGACGACGCAACGCGGCCTGGTAAACATCAACAGGAATGTGGAGATCTTCTCCCAGATCTATAAATTCCTGCTGGAAACACGTGCCCAGACAGTGATCGCCAAAGCAGGCATAGTAGCGGACAAAGTAGTCCTTGAACCGGCCTATGCGAACGGATCGGTCAGACCTGTGCTTGCTCAGACGATGGCTGTCGGCATCGGAATAGGCCTTGCGCTGTCGATGTTGGTTATTTTCATCAAAGGAGTTTTTTACAATTACATCAATACAAAGGAAGAGCTGAAAGAAATCACCAGCCTGCCCATCATCGGCGTCATCGGCAAGACCAAGGATGCGGAGGAAGAGTACATGGTGGTTGACAAGTACCCACAATCGCAGGTAGCGGAGGCCTTCAGGGTCATACGTACCAACCTGGGATATTTCGCCCCGAAAGCGAAATGCAAAACCATACTCGTGACTTCCTCTGTAGCTGGAGAAGGGAAAACATTCTGCGCCGTAAATATAGCCACTACACTTGCCAAGGCGAAGCGCAAAGTGATCCTTGTTGACCTTGATCTTCACAAGCCCAAACAGGCGAATGCTTTCAATCTGCAGAACGATGTCGGTGTAACTTCCTATGTTGTCGGAAAGGCCACTACCAAACAAATCATCAAAGACACACCAATAGAAAATCTACAGATCATCCTAACAGGTCCGCGTACACCAAATGCCTCAGAACTCGTGGTGGACCCCATGATGGAACAGCTCATAGAAGAATTGAAGAACCACTACGAATACGTCATCATAGACACCCCACCGGTTGGACTGTTGTCTGACGCCCTCGTATTCATGCGCCATGCCGACCTGAACATGTATGTTTTGAAAGCGGGATATTCCAAACGTGATTTCGTGGAGATCGCGCACCAAATCGTGGAGAAAAACGAAATTAAGCACCTTAGCTTCATACTCAACAGTGTCAATGCGAAGAATATTCCTGCGGGATACGGAGGTGGCTATTACGCCTGAAACGCTTCACTGATTTTTTAGACGTTCCGTCTCCATGAATAAGAAAGAACCACACCCGCCCAATCCAAGCCCCGAGCAAATCAAGGGAGCAAACGGAGTGTTCGCTACGGTGTGGAACAGCCTTAAATTGCATCTTGACTCCAGCCAGAAAAAAAAGTCGGTACTCTTGCTGGGACTGATTCTCATATCAGCAGTTCTGGATGTTTTTGGTATAGCGAGCATTTTACCATTGATCAAGCTGGCCACGGATCCTGCAGCCGTGCAGCAATCGGAGATGCTGGACAGCGTGTATAAGTACCTGGGATTTGAAGAACACAAGTCTTTTCTGTTGTTTATCATTTTGGTGGTTCTGTTTTTTTTCATCGTAAAAAGTGTATTCGGCATCTATGTGAATTACCTCGAGACCAGATTCACGGCGAAGCTGGCCTACAACATCACACGTAAACAATTCAACAAATATTTCAATCTTGATTACCATGACTTCAGCTCGGTAAAGAGCAGTGTGGCCACCCATCATATATTGAACAATCCGCTCTCCTACGTCACATGGATTGTCATGCCTTCCCTGATGATTCTTTCGGAGGGATTCATCCTGCTTTTCATCATCACAGCCATCGCACTGTATGACATCAAGTTGTTTCTTTTTGTAGGACTACTGATAGGACCTGCCACCTGGCTCATTTATGCACTGCTGCGCAAGAGAGTCACCGTCATTGGCGAAGAGATGAACCGCCTCTTCCCTCAATCGATCGCTTCTCTTCAACAGGCGATACACGGTTACATAGATATCAAACTGGCCAACAAGGTGGAGTTTTACAGGGATGTCTTTCTGAACAATCAGAAGCGGTACCATCAGCTCAATATGGCTTCACACCTCCCCAGCCTCATTCCGCTGCGCGCCAACGAACTTGTAGCCTTATCCGGAGTTGTGCTGATATTCATTTATGCCATTTTCCTGACGGATCAAAGCGGAGATGCCATTCTGATGATCAGCATGTTTGCCGCTGCGGCCTACCGAATGATGCCGTCCTTGAATCGCCTGGTGAATTCTATGATGTACATCCGTAAAAATATGACCGCTCTTCAAAACCTGTCGATTTATCCGGAGTTAGCTCATGAAATAAACACCACGGACAATGCTGCGAAGTTACCGTTTGAGGATTCCATAGAAATAAAAAACCTATCCTTCCGCTTTCCCTCCACACACAATGCAGTACTTCAGAACATCAGCATGAAGGTGAAAAAGGGCGAAAAAATTGGGATAGTAGGTCCATCCGGATCCGGCAAGACAACCCTAATGAATGTTTTCCTGCGTTTTTATGAAGAGCAGGAAGGCGGCATCCATGTGGACGGAGAACGGCTTCAGCGAGAGAACATCCTGCAATGGAGGAATATGCTCGGATACGTCAAACAGGATATTTTTCTGCTCGACGGAACAATCATTGAAAACATCGCCTTCGGAGACTCCAATCCGGACCTGAAGCGGGTAAATAGCGCCGTACAACAGTCTTCGCTCGAGCAACTGATCAAAGAATTGCCCGAAGGTTTACATACAAAAATCGGAGAAAGGGGCTCACGAATTTCCGGCGGACAACGTCAACGCATCAGCATCGCAAGATCCCTCTACCGTAATGCTGAAATCCTATTATTCGATGAAGCCACATCGGCACTCGATACGCAGACAGAGCAAGAAGTAAGCGAATCCATCGATTCCTTATCGGATGCACACAAAACGATATTCATCATCGCACACAGAATTACCACATTGAAGAACTGTGACCGCATTTATGAATTGGAAAACGGAAAAATCAAAGGCATATACACCTACCGCCAGCTATTGGATAAAGTAATCTGATTGACTTCATAAAAACTAACCCCTAAAACAGGCATCTACCAGGGTCTAGCCCCTATGTTATTCAACTCGTTCGAATTCCTGATCTTCTTTCCCGTTGTAACGGTGCTCTTCTTCCTGATTCCGCATAGGTTCAGGTGGTCGTTGCTATTAACGGCGAGTTGTATTTTTTACATGTACTTCATTCCGGTGTACATACTGATCCTGTTCGGTACGATTATCATAGACTATTTCGCCGGCTTATTGATAGAACAAGCTTCCGACCCACGCAAGCGGAAAATATTCCTGGCATGGTCGATAGCGGCCAACGTGGGTGTGCTCGCCGTATTTAAGTACTACAACTTTTTCCTGGATAACATAAATTTCGCTTCTACATGGATGTGGGACGAGCCTACAGCCATGCGCTACCTGGGCATCGCCTTGCCCATCGGACTTTCATTCCATACTTTCCAGGCCATGAGTTACACCTTCGAAGTGTACTATGGCCGTCAGACAGCAGAAAGGAATTTTGGCATATACGCGCTCTATGTTATGTTCTACCCACAACTGGTCGCAGGACCCATCGAACGTCCGCAAAACGTACTGCACCAGTTCCACGAGGTCAAAACATTCGACTACTACAATCTGACAGCCGGATTACGGCTGATGCTATGGGGCCTTTTCAAGAAAGTGGTGATTGCAGACAATGTTGCCGGACTCGTGAACATGACGTATGGTGCACCCGAGGAACATACAGGTTTGACATTGCTGTTCACCTCCTACTTCTTCGCCTTTCAAATTTACTGTGACTTTTCTGGTTACTCCGATATGGCCATCGGTGCTGCCAGAACAATGGGGTATAATTTGATGGAAAACTTCCGTGTACCGTACATAGCCGGCAGCATACGCGAATTCTGGAGTCGCTGGCACATATCCCTCAGTACCTGGTTCAGAGACTACCTGTATATCCCTCTTGGCGGTAACAGGGTATCGAAAAACCGCTGGATGTTCAACCTGTTCATTGTATTTCTGATTAGCGGCATCTGGCATGGCGCGAACTGGACTTATATCCTATGGGGTGCGCTTCACGGACTCTACCTCATGGCCGGCATCATCAAAGACGATATTCTCGGAAAATCGAATCTATCCGGCCTCCGTGAACACAACCTGATCAAGCCGCTCAGGGTATTCATCACATTTCACCTTGCAGCATTTGCCTGGATTTTCTTCAGGGCAGAAACAGTTGGTGATGCCTTTCTCATCATCGATAAAATCGCAGATACGCAACTCGATTTGACAACATTGAAACACACGCTCGGTGTTTTGGCTGGTAGCCCAAAGAACCTCAGCAAAATAATCTTCGTGCTCATTCTTCTTATCGTCTTTTATACCATCGACCCCTACATGGACCGTATATCCAAGGGAGAAATCATCATTCCGCGTTCATGGATGAAGCACGCGATTTATGCCGCATTGACAGCATCCATCCTGCTGATGGGCTATTTCGGTGAAGTTTCATTCATCTACTCCCAATTCTGACATGAAGCGAACAATCCTGACCCTTCTCTTCTTCGCTTGCTCCTTAGCCGTGGTGTATACCGGCATTTTTGCCATTCTTTTTTTCATACAACCGAACCATATTCCAATGGTGTACCGCGTGATGCAGGGAGCTGTATGGGAAGGCGGAAACACCTGGCAAAAAATGCAGCAGTTTGATGAGCATAAACAGTGGGACATCGTCGTCATCGGCTCATCACATGCCTACAGGGGGTATGATCCGGAAATATTCAGGAAGCATGGGTACTCCATGTACAACCTTGGCACAAGCAGTCAAGACCCCGTTTGTTCCTACTTCCTCACCGAAGACCTCCTTGATTCGACCAATTGCAAAATGCTGATCATCGATTTCTATGACAGGGTATTCGGATGTGACGACATTGAACCCAAATCCGATTTGATCCAAAACACAAAATACGACAAGACAGCCTTGAAAATCGCAACAGCCACGAGCGATATCAGAGCCGTCAACATGGTTACACTACGTTTCTTCAATAAATTCAAAGAACCACTCAATACGGACACAACAGGGTTCACCAATGGGTTTCAGGTGTCCAAAAAGTTCCTGAATCCGCTCAAAAAAGACAAAGACAAAACCGGATGGAAGTACACGCGGAATGAAAAACAGGTAAAATATTTTGATAAACTGCTTGCGCTTTGTAAGAAAAGGAAAATCAATACTGTTGTTGTATCCCATCCTCTGAGCGAATTATACGCATTGAAAGATCATAGGGAATGTGTCAAAACCATTGAACCAATCCTGAGCAAACACAACATATCCTATCTGGATTATACGGAACTGAAGGAGATGAATGGCATCATCTGGTATGCAGATGCAAGTCATTTGAATCACCTCGGCGTACCGAAATTCAATGAAATCCTCATCCGCGACCTGATCAAGAACAATTTTCTTCCGGAACGCCGGCAACGACACGAATAAGCACTATGAAAAAGCGAATATTGATAGTGGTGGGCACCCGACCCAATTTCATTAAAGTAACCCGTTTCAAAAAGGTCAACGAAGATACCGGCAGTCCTTTCGATATTAAAATCGTGCATACAGGACAGCACTACGACGATAAAATGGCTGCGGTTTTTTTTCAGCAATTCGGGCTTGAGCCTGACTTCTTCCTCAACATCCCCGCTGCATCCGCCAACGTACAGATGGCGGAAACCATGATTCGATTGGAAAAGGTGCTGCAGGATTACCGACCCGATCTTGTGATGGTCGTTGGCGATGTCAATTCCACCTTTGCGGCCGCCTTCGCCTCTTACAAAAACGATTTCAAAGTAGCTCATATCGAAAGCGGGCTACGTAGTTTCGACCGCAGCATGCCCGAAGAAATCAACCGTATCCTGACAGATGAAATAACCGACTACTTTTTTGTGACGGAACAAAGTGGATTGGACAATCTTCGTTCAGAGGGCAAAGAAGCGAACAATATCTTCTTTGTCGGGAACACCATGATAGACACGCTTGTCGCCTTTGGAGAGAAAATACAGGCTTCGGATATTCTGAAAGAATACAATCTGTCTCCAGGTGAATACGTACTGATGACGATGCACAGACCCGCTACCGTAGACCATGAAGCGGGCCTTACAAAACTCCTGAGCATCATCGAATACATCACCGCGACCTATAAACTCGTATTTCCGATACATCCGCGTACTTTATCGAAAATTGAACATTTCGGTCTGACTCCCCGTGTAAAAAACAATGCGCGCATCATCCTGACCGATCCCTTGGATTATTTCGCCTTTCAGCGGCTCACTTCAGACTGCAAGTTTGTGATTACGGACAGCGGAGGCATTCAGGAGGAGACCACTTTCAGCCAGGTTCCCTGCCTGACACTGCGCCCCAACACTGAGCGTCCATCTACTGTGCATATCGGCACCAATGAATTAGTGCCTTTTGAAACCGGTGCCGTCCAACAAAAAATCCATGAGATAATTCATGGAACGTATAAAAAAGGCGGCATACCTCCGTATTGGGATGGTCACTCAACAGAACGCATACTGAAGGCCTGCCAGGAAATCCTTTTGAAGTGATACGATGATTTTTTCCAGTTATACTTTATCAAAACTGAATCGTCCGCCCGAAGAAATCAACTGCGAGAACTGGCCGCTGCCTTTCCATGAGACATACTCCAGGTTCCAGCATGCCGTAACCGGCCAACATATACTCTTCGCGCAGGACGAGGAATCTGGCGCCATTCTTCCCATTCAGGTGGTTAAGAACATCCTCCTGCGGCAAGGCAGGATTGTGTTTGCACCCGTATGCAGAGGCGAAGAGCTTTCTCATGACGAACAAAGCGTTTTTTTGCACAGATTGGAAAAAGCACTGTTGAAATCCGGAACAATTGACCGATTCCTACAACCTCACCCTATTGGCATGACGCTGAGCGCACCTCATGCGTCAAAATCAGTTCCATTCGGCACTTATATCAATTATCTACAAAACCATACGGATGAGGCAGCACTGCTGGACAGCTTTGACCCAAAATACAAGAAGGCGATCATGCATAGCGTACAGCATCGCGCAAGGATTGATTTCAGCGAGTGTTGTTATGCGGACTTTTACAACCTCTATACCCAGACCACTGAAAGAGCAGGTATATACCGGGACACAAAAGACTTTTTTGACCGTGCACGGCATATTCTGACAACTGACCGCTGCCTCACCGGCGTTGTGTACGATGAAGAAGGTCCTGTCGGTGGGTTGTTCATTGTGTACACGAAGTATGCGGCATTTTGCACCCATGCAGGCTCGTGTGGGAGGAATTCAAGGATATATGGTGCCATGAAACACCTGCACTTTGAAGCGATGAAAACAATGCGTGCTGCAGGAGTGATACGGTATGACCTCGTAGGTGTCCGGATTTCCAGCAGCAACGAGCGCCTGGCCGGTGTATTCAGGTTCAAGAAAGGATTCGGCGGGGAGCTTAAACAGGGCTACCTATGGAAAAAAGACATTCATGAAAAACCGGCGAAGCTGTATGATATCATCCAAAAGATCAGGGGGGTAGCCAAGCATGCGGATATCATTGACCAGGAAAACCCATTGCCATGACTTCTGCCCTGGCAGATCTGATGTATATTCCTGAATTCAATTTTTCATGAAGACACTGAAACCTTAGCCCACCAACAGCGTAAAGATTTCGATTGTGAATGAACGTAAACGGACAGCACCCCTGAAAGCCTTTTGAATACGTAATGATGAAACAGCATTTGGTTTTCACTTTCGACTACGAGCTCTTTTTGGGTAAGAAAAGTGGCAGGCCCGAAGATTGCATTCTGCTTCCGACAGAGCGTATCCGTGACCTGCTGAAGCGTTACGGTGCGAAAGGCATTTTCTTTGTCGATACCACCTATCTGTGTGCCTTGAAAAAATTCGGTAGGTTGCACCCTGCATGTGATCACGACTTCAACAGGATAGCCGCGCAGGTACATCAGCTGATTGACGACGGTCCCTATGTATACCCGCACATACACCCCCACTGGGAAGATGCCACCTATGACCCAATCAGCAGCGAGTTCGACCTGAGCAATATCGGTAAATACCGCTTCAACATGCTCAGCAGGCATCAACAAGAAGATGTTTTCGGAGCATCTATGCGCATACTTACAGACATCATCAAGCCGACTAAACCCGATTACAGGATACAATCCTTCCGTGCGGGAGGATGGTCTGTGCAGCCATTTTCAGATTTTAAACCTTACTTTTTGCAGTACGGTATCCGCTTTGACATGAGCGTAGTTCCGCGATTGTACCAGTTCTCCAATGCTCAATACTTCGATTATTCCAACGCCCCTGAACTTCCTGTTTATTCCTTCGAGGACGATGTATGCCAAACGACCGAAAATGGTCCATTCATTGAAGTCAGAGGCAGTATCATCCATTTACCCAAATTGGTCCGCTGGCTGAACAGAGGACACCGTAAACTGCTTTACCAATTAGGCTATGACTGTGATTATGGCAAAGGCATTGGACAGCAATCCAGGGAGCAGCGGGGTTGCAGCCCTTTGTCAGACAAGGGCATCAATTTATTCGACAGGACCCATGAAGTCGCATCGATTGAAAATCTGAGCAGCGTCAAAATGCAGATTTACCAGGACAAACTCGCTCAAGAAGGTTATCTTCACCTTGTATCTCACCCCAAGATGCTGAGCAAGCACAACTTCTTCATTCTTGACAGGTTCCTGCACAATGTCTTCAAAAATGATACACCTGAAACGGACTACCTGAAAACCGTAGATTGGTTTCTGGCTATGAAAACTCATCCATGACCTCGATATCCGTCATAGTACCTTGTTACAATGTTGAGTCCTACATCGAGGAAGGACTCAGAAGCGTATTGCAGCAGACCTATTCAGCGCGGGAAATCATTTGTGTAGATGACGGATCTCAAGATAAAACCATCACAATCATCCGAAAATTGCAGGATGAGTTTCCGAATAAGATATTCCTGTACCTGAATGAGAAAAACAGAGGCGCCACCTATACCCGCAACCGAGGTCTCGCCATCTCCCGCGGTGACTATATCCAGTTTTTTGATGCCGATGATATTTTATTGCCCAACAAATTTGAAAAACAGGTAGCATTCCTTGAAGCGGCCGCCGAGAAGCCGGACATCATCGCCAACGACTTCAAGAAGAAGTTGCTCGACGGTAGCGAGGTAACGTTCAGGTTCACAAAAAAAGACCCCTGGTGCGCGTTGATGGAAGGAATGCTAGGTATCACCACTTCGAACTTATTCCGTCGGGAAACAGTGATAGCTGTAGGAGGATGGTCCGAAAACCTCCTCAGCAGTCAGGAATACGATCTCATGTTCCGAATGATGGCAGCAGGAGGAACGGTATGCTTCAACGATGAGATACTCAGCATGAACAGGGAACGTGTTTCCGGATCTATCACCAAATCCGATCCCAGCGGAAGATGGAGAAGGTTCATCGACCTGCGCGAACGGATTTTCCGGTTCCTCACGGAAAAAGGCATGAAGAACGAAGAACGTGAAGACCACTTCATCAATATCATGTTTGACGGAATCAGGGTGTTGTACAAATACGACAGGCAGGAAGCCATCAGGTTACATCGACAATACATCAAAAAAGATAAACGACTAAAACCTACCGGCTTCACCTCGGCAAGATACCTGAACGTATACCGATTACTGGGCTTCCGCGCAGCGGAGCTGGCCAGCAGACTGCTGAATCCCCCGAATGGAAAAACCGACTGATTGACCATGTTTTTTTACCTCACTTACGGCGATCCACCCTCGGGAGTCTATACCAGTCAAGTCCTGGACGTGGTCGGATACTTACGCAAAAAGACGCGGGCAGATGTCCGGCTCGTGGCATTCATTTCCTTGCATGACTTCGGGAAAAACAAAAGTAAAATCCAGCGCATCGATCCGCGCGCTGTGGTATTGCCTATGTTGCCGAAAGCCGTGTTCTGGCGGTTCAATACCCTCCTGCTTGCCCTGCTCGCACTCATGCTAAGGCCGCAAAGCATTGTTGCCCGTAATGTCATCGCCTGTAACATGGCGCTATTGCTGAAACGTGTCAAGCTCATCAAAAAAGTTTGTTTTGATGGGAGAGGCGCAATCGCCGCCGAATGGAAAGAATACGATGTGCAGGTCGCCAAACAATGGCTGAGGGAAATCGATCAACTGGAAAGCCATGCAGTTCATGCCAGTGATTTCAGAATAGCGGTCACCGAAAAGCTCATCGATTACTGGAAGAACAACTATCATTATACATCATCCGCACACCTGATTATTCCCTGCACACTGAACAGCACGTTCAATCCAATGCCTGCGGAATCGGCCCAGATAGCAGCCATCAGGGAACGCTATGGCTTCAGTACTGAGGATGTGGTACTCGCCTATGCAGGCTCTACTGCCGGATGGCAATCGTTCAATACCTTGCAGGACATGCTGCAACCCTTCCTGAACAGCTATGAACGGCACAGAGTATTTTTCCTGTCACCCCCTGAGGATACCATTGCTCATCTGCAGCGTAAATTCCCAAATCAAATCACCCAAGCCTGGGTAGCCCATGAAAAGGTACCAGAAACGCTGGCTGCGTGCGACATGGGAATCCTCGTCAGAGAACAATCTGTAACCAATCGGGTGGCATCTCCAACGAAATTCGCGGAATACCTGTCTGCAGGCTTGCCGGTCCTTATTTCCGATAACCTGGGTGATTACAGCGAATTCACACGTCAACACGGCTGTGGCCTGATCATCGGTGAGCGTCTTCCGGAAACCATACCAGTCAATACGCCCGCGAACAGAAAGAACATGATCGAGCTGGTCAAAAAATACTTCACCAAGGAATCATTCCTTCCCGCTTATCAAAAACTGACATTCGAAATGGCCGGCATTACAGATGCCCAACAACATACATCATGAGAACACTTGTCACCGGCGGAGCCGGATTCATAGGAAGCGCTGTCATCCAAAAATTAAAAGCCGAGGGCCACAGCATTTTTGTACTGGACAATCTTTCATTCGGAAAAAGGGATTTCATCGATATACCTGACAGTCAATTTTTCACTATCGACATACGGGATAAATCCGCTGTTGAGCGTACTGTAGCCGCGGTACAGCCGGATATCCTGATTCACCTCGCCGCCGTTCATTTCATACCCTATTGCAACGAGCATCCTTTTGAATCGAGCGATATAAATATCCGAGGCACCGTCCACCTGCTGGAAGCTGCGGAGAGACACAAGGTGAAAAAAGTGTTTTTCGCCTCTACCGCCGCCGTATATCCGATCTATGATGAAGCAGTTACCGAACTGCATCCGACAGGCCCGCTTGATATTTACGGACTGAGCAAACTGACAGGAGAACACCTATGTCATGAATTCCATCTGCGCACAAGTGTGCCTACAATCATTTGCCGTTTCTTCAATGCATTCGGTCCGAATGAAACAAATCCGCATCTCATACCGGAAATCCAGCAACAGATCAACAAAGGGGCAAGGAAAATACAGCTTGGGAATCTGACTCCCAAACGTGACTTTATCCATACCTCTGACATGGCCAATGCGGTGCATACGCTCCTTGAAAAAGTGGATGCAGGAATAGACATTTACAATCTGGGGCGGGGTATAGAATATTCGGTGACGGAAATAGTAGATGCATTTGCCCATGAGTTGGGAGAATCCATTACGATAGAGGTCGACCCGGCACGCGTAAGGAAAGTTGAACGCATGCATTTACTCGCCGATATCAGTAAACTGAAATCTACAGGCTGGGAACCGAAAATAGGTATCAACGAAGGTATCCGAACACTGATTGAAAGATGATGCCGGCGAAAAAAAAGGTATTGTTCATCACCGACGGCATCTTTCCTCACTCCATAGGTGGTATGCAGCGCCATTCCGCCTTACTGATAAAGGCACTGGCCGAGACTTCAAAACTGGAGATTGCCGTTGTACACCCACACACGGAAAATGCATTCCCGTCCGAACTGGGTATTCAAGAAATAAAAATACCCTTCGACTTTACGGGCTTGTATGCAAAAAAATGCCTTGAATACTCTGGACTCACTGCTGAAGTAATCAGGCAGCATCCAGAAGCCATAGTGTACAGCCAGGGACTTTCTGTCATCAAAGGAATGCGCGAATTCGGCAACAGGGTAATCGTCAATCCCCACGGCCTGGAACCCTTCCAAACGATCGAATTCACTGAGAAAGTGAGAAGCTTACCGATACGACTGCTTGAACAGTATCAGTTCAAGCATGCAGCTTTCATCGTATCACTTGGAGGCCATCTTACCAAGATCCTCAAAGGCCAGGTATCGGACAATGGTAAAATAGTCGTCTTGCCGAATGCCGTCCATCCAGGCAATCCGCTGAAGAGGGATTTTGACAAAGAGAAACTGCAACTACTTTTTGTAGGACGTTTCGCCTTCAACAAAGGCATCAACATTCTGATGGAAGCAGTTCAGCAACTCAACAGGGAGGGTTATTCGAACAGACTACAATTCAACCTTATCGGCAAAGGTCCGTTGTTCGAGCGATACCGTAAGGAGTATGCATTCGACAACGTTCACTTCATGGGCTTCGCCGATGATGCGCTTTTAGCCGAGAGCTACAGAAGCAATGACCTCTTTGTTTTTCCGACGCGCTTTGAAGGAATGCCTACCGTAGTATTGGAAGCCATGGCCAGCGGTATGCCTATAGTGGTAAGTGATACCGGCGCTACTGCAGAACTCGTCAGCAGTGAAAACGGATACCTTATTGAAAAGAACAACGTGCGTGCGCTGAAGTGGGCGATACAACGATTTTATCAGCTCTCGCCGGCCGAAAGATTGGAATTATCCGAGGCATCCTATGCAAAGGTTTGCAGGGAGTTTACCTGGACTAAAATCGCCGGGATGCATCTGGATTTATTTGATAATTTCAAGCCCGGGAAATGATTGATTATTTCAAGAAGAATTATCAGTTTCTGGCCATCAGTTTCGTACTGGTTATCCTGGGCATTGCAGTAAAAGAAACAGCACTGGTGCTTTTCCCGGCATTGATGTTGCTTTACCGACAGAAGAATTTCTATACGGAAATCCTCCTTTCGCTTATCCTGATCTGTTACCTGTCGGACAACCGTCACTGGGAGTTCCTGTTTGCGACCAAATCCAAAGACATTGTCTTGCTGACAGCTTGTCTGCTCTTTTTCATCAATCCCAGAAATTTTCCGGAGAGGAGCAAGATATTTTATGCTTTCATCCCCTTTTTTGTCCTTGCGTTCTACCTGAGCTTTAAGCATCCGGACCCCATGCTGTCCTTTCAGAAAACGCTATCCTATTTTCTGATGCTTGCGGTCATCCCCAACTATTTCCTTCGGCAATTGCATGTAGAGGGAGCTACATTTTTACGCAAACTGATATGGATGGCCACCCTGCTGTATCTCACTGCACTTGCCATGACTGTAGTACTTCCTCCGCACTGGACTTTTCTTGTAGGACGTTACAACGGACTTCTGGGAAATCCGAACGGGGTAGGCACTTTTAGCACTCTTATTTTCATAGTCATTTACCTGACCAATGACCGCTACCCTTCAGCCTTCAACAAGTTCGAAAAACTGGTTATTTATGGGGCGCTGATTATCTCTCTGTTGCTTGCCGGATCCAGGAACGCCATTTTTTCCATTTTCATCTTTCTGTTTTTTGCCAGATTCTATAAGATATCTCCCTGGATAGGATTCGTCGTTGTCATCGTAACTGCGATGCTGTTCCAGATCATCAACGAAAACCTTCCTGTCATCATCACCAGCCTTGGCCTGGGCTCTTATTTCCGCGTGGAACACCTCAACGACGGATCCGGACGTATTGTCGCCTGGACCTTTGCCTGGCAACAAATTCAAAAGAACTATTTCCTGCTGGGACGAGGGTTTGCTTTCGAGGAATGGCTTTTCGAGAAGAACAAAGATTGGCTGAGTGTACTTGGACATCAGGGCGGTGTTCATAACACGTACCTTGCTGTATGGCTGAATACCGGAATCATCGGGCTATGCTTTTACCTGTTCGGACTACTGAGTGCGTTTGTAAAAGCCGCCCGGGTCAACACCCTTGCATTTCCGGCGCTGTTCGCCATTCTTTTCTCCATTACCTTTGAAGCATGGTTCCAGGCATCCCTGAACCCCTTTACAGTTATCGCCCTTTTGATCATAACCTTATTGCAGGATGAACGAGCCGAAAAAGCATAAGAAAATCCTGTTCCTCTACTTTGAACTTGCCGGCTACGTCAAAGCCTGCCTGGACACACTGGCGCGACTATATCCGGTGGAAATCCACCTTGTCCGGTATCCTGTTGTTCAGGAAGCACCCTTCAAATTCTCTTTCGGCTCTTCGATCACGTTATACGAACGTGAGAGCTTTGATGACCAACAGCTTATTGAACTGGTGAGGAAAATAAATCCTGACTTCCTCTTCGTATCCGGCTGGGCGGATAAAGGTTATTTGAAAGCGGCGCGCCATCTCCGTAAAAGAATACCTGTTGTTCTGAGCCTGGACAATCCCTGGAGGGGCACCTTGAAACAGTACATCGCCTGCCTCATAGGTCCATTATTCTTGCCTCAGATCTTCACCCATTGCTGGGTACCCGGTGAGCCAAATGCTAAGTATGCCCGGCGCCTGGGTTTTCAGGGTGAACGCTTGCTGACTGGTATGTATGCAGCAGATACGGTATTGTTCAATGGCTATGCAGATTCCATTCAAAATAAAAAAACGGAAGCATTCCCTCACCGCTTTC
>CAZPCA010000026.1:6597-23023 GCA_964584995.1 uncultured Bifidobacterium sp. | reverse complement strand
GCAGTTCGGCACCTTACCCGACGGTGCTCTGCGCGCCAAAATGGAAGCGCAGGGTGTCGTACTTATGGATTACCTTCCTGAAAGGGCCTTCATAGCGGGGATTCCGGTTTCCTTCCCCCGCCAGCAACTTTCTGCCTTCGGGGTGACGGGTGTCTACACATACGGAGCAGCAGAGAAGATAAGCCGGACCATTTCGGGTGGCTTCCAGGACTGGGCGATCCGTGTACCCGGTACAGTCGACCTCACGGTGCAGTACCACCGCAATATTCCGCTCAACGATATCCTGGTGGCCGCTGCCCCCTACGGCCGCATCCTGTCCCATCACGCCGCCTCTGCGACAGTCAGCTTACGCGTTGGAGACTTCACCTGGCGACAACTGGCGGCTGAACCCTGGGTGTATTTTATCAACGCGATAGCTCCACCCGATGTGCCTGACGATACGCGAGGCCGCAGCCTTCACCGATCCAACACCATCAACAACGATTACATCAGCGGCCGCAGGTATGACGGCACGGGCATCAACGTCGCCATCGCCGATGATGGCTTTGTAGGTCCCCACATCGATTTTCAGGGCCGCATGACCAACTTCGCCACCGGCACGGGGCAGTCGCACGGTGACATGTGTAGCGGTATTTGCGTCGGAGCAGGCAACCTGAATCCGACCATGCGCGGGATGGCTACCGGCGCATATCTGTACACCTATAACATTAATGGATATCCGCAAATAGTCAATGCGGTAGCGAATTTCAACAATTACGGCATCGTGATTTCGTCCACCTCCTATTCCCAAGGTTGTAACGAATACACCAGCGATACCCAGTTCGGCGATAACTTACTGTATAACAATGCTCACCTGCAGGCGGTATTTTCCGGGGGTAACAACCAGTCGGCCAACTGTAACTATGGAGCCGGTAGCGGCTGGGGAAATATCACCGGCGGCTACAAGCAGGGAAAAAACGTGATCGCCTGTGGCAATCTGACTGCACTCGAAGTCCTGGACAACACCAGCAGCCGTGGTCCTGCTTCCGACGGACGCATCAAGCCGGACATCTGTGCCAACGGCAATAGCCAGAACAGTACCAACGAGAACAATACGTATCAGGTGGGCGGAGGAACATCCGCTGCTTCTCCGGGTATAGCCGGTATTTTCGCGCAGCTCTATCATGCCTACAAACAACTCAATGGAACCAGCCTTGCACCGGCTCCGCTGCTCAAAGCCTGCCTGCTCAATAGCGCAGAGGACATCGGCAATGCAGGACCCGATTTTACCTACGGATGGGGGCGCGTCAATGCCTTGCGTGCCTTACAGACGCTGGAGTTGAACCGTTACCTGAGCGACAGTGTCCTCAATGGCGGTTTTAAGAACCATACCATCACCGTTCCCGCTAATACACGTCAGCTGCGTGTCATGGTTTATTGGTCCGATGTGGGCGGTTCCCCCGCAGCTGCTCCTTCTCTCGTTAATAACCTGAACATGACGGTCACCGATCCCACGTCCGCTGTATGGAACCCCTGGATCCTCAATACCGCTCCAACCGTCGCAGCATTGACCTCTCCGGCCACCCGCGGCATTGATTCCCTCAACAACGTGGAGCAGATCACCCTCGACAATCCGGCGGCAGGCACATATACTGTGCGCATCAATGGCACCCTGGTGCCCTCGTTGGGCCAACGCTATTACCTGGTGTGGGAGTTCCGTACCGATGCGGTGGCTATCACTTATCCGAACGGTGGCGAAGGCTTCGTTCCCGGTGAGACCGAGGTCATCCGTTGGGACGGACAGCGCAACCTGGGTACTTACGACCTCGCCTATTCCACTAACAACGGCAGCACCTGGACGAATATCGCTACAGGTATCGCACAGACAACACAGCATTACAGCTGGACTGTTCCCAGTGTGACATCCGGCTCCGTCCGGCTGCGTATCACCCGGGGCGCCAACAGTGATGTCACGGATTCCTCCCTGGCGATTATCGGAGTTCCCACGGGTCTTACTGTGGCATGGTCATGCCCTGACAGTGTTCGGCTGACATGGAGTGCCGTGAGCGGAGCGGCGGGATATACCGTTTACCGGCTTGGAACCAAGTACATGAATATAGTCGGCAACACCACCGCCACGAGCATGGTGATTACGGGCCTTCCCTCCACCGGCGATGAGTGGTTCAGTGTGGCCGCAATTACGACACAGGGTAACAGGGGCAGAAGGGCGCAGGCTGTCCGCCGATCACCCGGAATTTTCTCCTGTCCATTACCGGTAGATGTCAGGCTGAGTGCGGTGCTCAGTCCAACAGCAGGAAATCAATTCGCCTGCACCAACCTTTCCGCCGTACCGGTAACGGTCAGGGTGGAGAACACCGGTCAGACCAGCCAAAGCAATATTCCCTTGCGTTACACCCTGAATGGAGGAGCCGATGTCAATGCTGTTTTAGCGGGCCCTCTCGCTCCGGGGGCTGTGCAGGATTTCACTTTCCCAGGATCCATCAATCTTTCGTCCGGTGGTGTCTTCACGCTGCGCAGCTGGACCGCACTACCCGGAGACCTTGTGGCGAGTAATGACACCTTGCAGGTTGTCACTACAGTGAGTCCGACCGCCCCGCTTCCCTTCACGGAGAATTTCGAGGGCAGTACCTTTCCTCCTTCGGCCTGGTCATTGCTGAACGGTGGAGGAACCGGTACCATTACCTGGGCAAGACGCACAGCTGTTGTCGGATCATCCGGAGCCAGCAATGCGGCTGCGTTCATGGACAATTACACTTACAACAGTCCTGCCACCGAGGATGTGCTCAACTCACAGGTATTTTCTCTGTCGGGAGTGAACACAGCTTTCCTTACGTTCGATGTGGCCTATGCCAGGTACAGTGCTTCTTACATCGACTATCTGCGTATCGATGTTTCGACCGACTGCGGCCAAACATGGCAAGCCAGTGGCTACCTCAAAAGCGACCTTTCGCTTGCTACCGCGGGAACACTCACCAGCAGTTTCACCCCTACCTCTTCCAACCAGTGGCGCCGCGATACGGTGGTACTCAACAACTGGATCGGCCCCAATGTCATGGTGCGCTTTGTGAACATCAATGGCTATGGGAATAATCTCTACATAGACAATGTACAGGTCACCGGTTTCAATACAAGCGTGAGTCTGAATCTCACGCTGCTGATCGAGGGCTTCCACGGCAGTGGAACGACCATGCGCCCTGTTATGTACAACTGTGGAGTCAGCGGCAACACTTCGGTTTCGGATTCAGTCACTGTACAGCTGCGCGATCCGCTCAGTCCGGCCACGACGGTGGCCAGCAGCACAGGTGTGCTCAACCTCAACGGCAACGGCACCTTCACCTTCCCTGCCAATGTATCAGGCAATGCCTATTATCTCGCCGTAACGCACCGCAACGCCATCGAAACCTGGACTGCTGCACCATTGACCCTGACATCCAACATAAGTTATGATTTCACCACGGCAGCATCAAAGGCCTACGGCAGTAACCAGGTCCAGCTCGCTCCGGGAGTGTTCGGATTCTACAGCGGCGATCTGCCTCCCAAGGATGATGTCACCGATATTTTCGACCAGGCGGCAATCGATAATGATATTTACAATTTCAGCGGCGGCTACATTCCCACTGACCTGAATGGTGACGGAATAGTCGATATTCTGGATCAGGTCTACATCGATAATAACCTGTTCAATTTCATCTCATCTGTACACCCTTGACGGTGTATACGTTGTAAACGGCTGATATACAGCATCCAATTCTCCATGGGCCAAGGACAAATGTTCGCCGGCTGTAAGCATGTTTATCCTTATTTTCGTTAGCCTTTCTTCGTTTGAGTATTAGCGAAGAAACAATTCCTAATCAAGAAACACTGAAAATCCCATACAAACATGAATTCACTCTTTACCAGGATGCTGCTTGTCGTTTGCCTATATACAGCAACGGCTTCTGCGCAATCCACGTACCCCGTTTACTTCCAAAGCGGCACTGTACAGGCTGTTGCCAATTTGCAGGAGTTTATCGATGCTGAGGAACCGACCGATGTCTTCAATGGCCATTACTACCGCCTTTTGCAATTCGATCGACTTCCGGATCAGGACCAACGTGCAGCCCTGCAACGTTCGGGATTGATCCTGATGGACTATGTTCCGAAAAACACGTTTGTTACGGCTATTCCCACCCGTTATAATCGCCGGCAACTGCAGGCATACGGTGTAAGTGCGGTACTAAAGCAAGAAGAGGTTCAGAAAATCAGCAAGAACATCATTGGAGGATTTCAGGCATGGTCGATCAACGAAAAGGGTACGGTCGACCTGAGCATCCAATACCAGGGCAATGTACCCCATGCGATGGCTTTGGCAGAAGCAGCCCGTCAGGGAAGGATTCTCACCCATGAAGCTGCCAACCGGACCATAGAACTGCGGGTGAGTGATTTCGCGCTGCGCACACTGTCAGCCCTTCCTTGGGTGTACTTCATCAATTCCATACCTGCTCCCGGCGAGAAGGAAGATACCAAAGGCCGTAGCCTTCATCGTTCCAATGTCATCAACAGCGATTACGCCACCGGTCGTCATTACGACGGTACGGGAGTGACGGTCACCATTGCTGACGACGGATTTGTCGGCCCGCACATCGACTTTACCGGCAGGATCACGAACCAGGCTACCGGTACCGGCTCTACGCACGGTGATATGTGCAGCGGTATCTGTGTCGGAGCGGGCAACCTTGATCCGACCATCCGCGGAATGGCTTCCGGTGCCTACTTATATACTGTTGACTGGGACGCCGGTTACGGATGGATCACCGGAGCGGTCACGCGTTATGGTTTGTACGGTACCGTTATTTCATCGACCTCTTATTCGCAAGGTTGTAACGAATATACCGCGCAGACACAGCTGGGCGACCAGTTGTTGCACGACAATCCCTATCTTCAGTTTGTATTCTCAGGAGGTAACAACGGCAGCGGCAACTGCAATTACGGAGCAGGAGCGGGCTGGGGTAACATTACCGGCGGCTACAAGCAAGGTAAAAACGTGATCGCCTGTGGCAACCTCGACGCGCTTGAGGTGTTGGACCCCTCCAGCAGCCGCGGTCCTTCCGCAGACGGACGCATTAAGCCGGATATCTGTGCCAATGGCCGCGACCAGATGAGTACTAACGAGAACAACACCTATCAGGTAGGAGGCGGTACTTCCGCAGCATCGCCGGGTATTGCCGGTATTTTTGCCCAGTTATACCAGGCGTACAAAGAAATCAATTCTACTACTACAGCACCCGCTCCCCTCATCAAGGCGGCTTTGTTGAATACCGCGGAAGACATTGGAAATCCTGGTCCCGACTTCACCTATGGCTGGGGCCGTGTGAATGCGCTCCGGGCGGTTCGTACCCTGGAAGATGTTCGCTATGTCACGGACAGCATCGGTCAGGGGGCGACGAATACGCACACTGTCAATGTACCGGCCGGGACCACCCAGCTGCGGCTGATGGTGTACTGGGCTGATCCGGGTGGTACACCGGCAGCGGCTCCCGCACTGGTGAACGATATCAATATGACTGTCGCCGATCCATCTTCTGTAACATGGAATCCATGGATCCTTGATCCCACTCCGACGGTGGCGGCACTAACGGCTCCGGCTGTACGCGGTGTCGACAGCCTGAACAATATGGAGCAGGTCACCATTGACAATCCTGCTGCAGGGGTCTATACCGTCAGTGTGAATGGATATTCCCTGCCTTCGACCGGACAACGGTATTACCTTGTTTGGGAATACCG
This sequence comes from uncultured Bifidobacterium sp., assembly GCA_964584995.1. Lineage (GTDB taxonomy): Bacteria > Bacteroidota > Bacteroidia > AKYH767-A > OLB10 > JAJTFW01. The sequence goes on along the minus strand of CAZPCA010000026.1, from coordinate 17,260 downwards.
TACACAAGAAGTCACCCTGACATATCCGAACGGTGGCGAAGGCTTCGTTCCCGGACAGTCGGAAGTCATCCGCTGGGACGGCGACCGTAACCTGGGCAATTATACCTTGGAGTATTCCACAAACAACGGTACTTCCTGGACAGTGATCAGCAGTACGCTGACGCAGAATCTCCAGCAATACATTTGGACTGTGCCCAACACGGTTTCCGGAGCGGTCAGGATGCGGATAAGCCGTAACGGATTCAGTGACGAGAGCGATTCTTCCTTTGCCATCATCGGTCTGCCGACAGGCATCAATGTGGCCTGGGCATGTCCCGACAGTATCCGCCTCACCTGGAATACCGTCAATGGTGCAACGGGTTACACCGCCTATATGTTGGGCAGTAAATACATGGATCCTGTAGGTACCTCCTCCACCAACAGCATTGTCATCTCAGGAACCAATCCCACCCTGCCTTATTGGTTCAGCGTGAGTGCCACTACTGCCGAAGGTAATAGCGGTCGTCGTGCGAATGCCATCTTCAAGGCGCCCGGAACGTTCGCTTGTCCGCTGGCGTTAGATGCCCAGCTCACGGTTGTGGCCAGCCCCGGCTCAGGTACCTTACAGGATTGCCAGGACAACGCCGCGGTGCCTGTTGCGGTGCTGCTTGAAAACCGCGGACAGAGTCCCATCAGCAACATACCGCTCAACTATATCCTAAATGGCTCGCCCCTTGTTACCGAGACATACACCGGAACGCTTGCTCCGGGCGCGACCTTCCTCTACACCTTTACATCTACCCTCGATCTGTCGCTTCCTGGTACCTACGACCTGCAGGTGTGGAGCAGCTATACGGGAGACCTGAACCTCTTCAACGATACGGTTACTTCTCAGGTGACGGTAATAGGTGGGTCGCTCGCTGCGCTCCCCTTCACAGAAGACTTCGAGGCGCAATCGAACTGCAATACCGGCAGTGATTGCGAAGCCACTGTCTGTCCCCTTACCGGCGGTTGGGTGAATGAGACCAATCAGGATCAGGACGATATCGATTTCCGTGTAGCGCAGGGTGCCACCCCTTCTGCAGGTACAGGACCGGACGTAGACCATACCCTGGGTACAGCGGCAGGTAAATACGTTTACCTCGAGGCTTCAGCATGTTTTGCGAAAACCGCCAACCTCGTCACACCTTGTTTCGATTTGACCAACGCTTCCGCACCGCAGCTGACTTTCTGGTATCATATGTTCGGAGCAGGCATGGGTGAGCTGCACGTGGACGTGTACACGCAAGGTAGCTGGACCAATGATGCCCTGACTCCCATCACAGGAAACCAACCCAATGCCTGGCAGCAGGGCGTACTCAACCTCACGCCCTGGGCGGGTGAAATCATCAATGTACGCTTCCGTGCCATTACAGGCGGTGCTTTCACTTCTGATCTTGCGCTTGACGACATCAACGTAGTTGAATCTTCAGCGCCTCCTCTTCCCGCCTTCATCGTGGATGCGGTGAGCGGATGTGCAGGAAAAGTGTTCACGTTCACAGACCAGAGCCTGAACTCCCCCAATGGTTGGGTCTGGACATTCAATCCCAACACCGTGACCTTTGTGAATGGAACATCTGCCACTTCACAGAATCCGCAGGTGGTGTTTAATAGCGTTGGTACTTACGATGTCACTCTGACGGCCACCAATACTTTCGGCGGCGGAAACGTCACACAACCATCCTTTGTCACTATTTTACCGGCTGCTGCAGTACCGGTGATTGAGGATTTCCAGAGTGGAACATTCCCGCCCTTTGGCTGGTCGGTGGAGGATGCCGGTGGCACACTTACCTGGGCCGAGGCACAGGCCATCACAGGTGCAGACGGCAATCCGACCGAGTGTCCCTTCGTCGACAATTTTGATTACAATAACGTGGGCGCCGAAGACGGACTTGCCACCTTCGAAGTGAACCTCGTCGGAACCGCATCCGCAGTGATGACCTTCGATGTCGCTTATGCCCGCTACAACGCCACGTATACCGACACGCTCCGCATCGATGTTTCGGACGATTGCGGCCTCACCTGGCAGCCCTCCGGATACCAGAAAGACGGACTTGTACTTGCCACCGCCGGTGACCAAACGACCGATTGGGTGCCCGTTCAGGCTGCCGATTGGAGAAAGGATACGCTGGATATGGGTGCATGGGTGGGCAGCAATGTCATCGTGAAGTTTGTCAACATCAACGGCTATGGCAACAACCTGTATCTCGACAATGTGAACATCGATGCGGTAGTCGGTGCGAAGGAAAACGACGGACTGGGTAACGTTCGCGTATATCCGAACCCATCTGCAGGTCTTTACCAGCTTGAACTGAGGGATGTGCGCGCACAACGTGTGAGCTATCAGGTGACCGATGTTGCCGGTCGTGTACTGTCGCAGCAAGCCATCAATGCAGGCACATCCTACCAGGGATTGATTGACCTTCGTTCGGCTCCTCAGGGGGTATACCTCCTGCATCTGGCATCGCCCTCCGGCACCAGAAGCGTGAAGCTGATCAAACTTTAATCCGAAGGAAAAAGAGTAGAGAGCGTTGTCCCGATGGGGCGGCGCTCTTTGCTTTCCATACCACCCGATTAAATCATTACCTTTGTAATATGGACTCGGTTCGTCAGCAGAAATATGCCCGGCTCATCCAGAAAGAGCTGGGAGAGCTCTTTCAACGGGAGGGAAGGAATTGGTACGGACCACATTTTGTGACCGTCACTCACGTCAAGGTGACACCCGATCTCGGACTTGCCCGTGTGCACATCAGTGTTTTCAAGGCTCCCCGGCCGCAGGAAATCCTCAAGAGCCTCAAGACACATTATTCAGAAGTGCGCCTTCACCTGGGTCGACGCATCGGTAAACAGGCACGCATCATTCCCGATCTGGAATTTTTCATTGATGATAGCCTTGACTATGCCGAGAAGATGGATGCCATCTTCAAAAACCTGCACATTCCGCCCGCGCAAACCGACCAGGACAAGGAGGACTGATCCCTTGGGTGCGCGGGTACCGGAGACCTTAAACTTTACTACTTTCGCAGTATGCAATACGATCCGATTAAAAGAAGTCTCGGAAACGTTTTCAATAAATCGCCCTTTCTGCGAAAAACCTTTTACGGCTTGCTGGATCTACTCCTGCTGCGGGCCTGGCATGTGCACAAGGAACTGCGCGGATGGATGAAGGGTGCTCCTGCTGCACCCAATGTGCTGGACGCAGGCGCCGGCTATGGACAGCACAGCTTCTGGCTCAGTCACCGCATGCCTCAGGCGAACATTCTCGCCGTGGATGTGAAAGAAGAGCAGGTGGCCGATTGCAACGACTTCTTTGAGCGCATAGGGGCCGGACAGCGTGTGAAGTTTGTAGTGGGAGACCTTACCCGATACGTTGAACCGGACAAATACGACCTCGCCATTTCCGTGGATGTGATGGAACATATCCTGGAGGATGTTCAGGTGTTCAAAAATATCCACGCTTCTCTTCGGCCGGGCGGCATGCTGCTGATATCCACCCCCAGTGACCAAGGGGGTTCGGATGTGCACGGAGACGACGAAAGTTCATTCATCGAGGAGCACGTACGCGATGGATACAATATCGTGGAAATAGAGGAAAAACTGAGAGGAGCGGGATTCTCCCGCGTGGAAGCGCGTTACCAGTATGGTACTCCCGGGAAGATTTCCTGGCGCTTGTCCATGAAGTATCCCATCCTCATGCTGGGCGTGAGTAAGATCTTCTTCGTGCTCCTTCCGCTTTACTACCTGATCGCCTATCCGCTTTCTTACCTACTGAACTGGATGGACGTAAGTACGCAACACCGTACCGGTACAGGCCTCATCGTTAAAGCATGGAAGTAAGCGTGGCATGAAACTCGCCTGGACCATCGCCCGAAGGTATCTTTTCGCCAAAAAATCCCACCACCTCATCAATGTAATCAGCTGGGTAAGTGTACTCGGTGTCGCTGTGGGTACCTTCGGCCTTGTTGTGGTGCTCTCGGTGTTCAACGGGTTCGGTAACCTGATCCTCTCCCTCTACAATTCCTTTGACCCTGATATGAAGGTGATGCCTTACGAGGGAAAGACCTTCATCCCTGATGCCGGTCTGCTGGAGAAAATCCGCAAGCATCCCGATGTGGCACAGATCACCTTCGTGCGCGAAGACAATGCCCTCTTGCGCTACATGGACCGGCAGTATGTGGTCACCCTGAAAGGAGTAAGCGCTAATTTTCTACAAACAACCGGCATTAGCGGCAAGATGCTGGAAGGTGAAGCCTTGCTTGAGAAGGGAGGTACACGCTTCATGATTCCCGGTGCACAGATCGCTTATTCATTGGGCATTCGGCCGGGTGATTTCCTGCATCCGGTAAGCATCTTCATGCCGCAGCGCGGCATAGAGCCGGGGATGGCCACCCTCGATCCTTCTTCCGCCTTCATCCAGCGCAGCATGACAGCATCGGGAATATTCGGTGTGCAACAGGATTTCGACGCGAAATACGTGATCGTACCCTTGTCGCTGATGCAGGAACTTACTTCGGATACACTCTCCGTGAGTGCTCTTGAGCTCCAGCTCAGGGAAGACGCCGATCAGGACGATGTGCAGACGTCCATACAGTCCTTGCTCGGTAATACTTTTACAGTGAAGAACCGTTTGCAACAGCACGATTTCCTCTACAAGATCATCGGATCCGAAAAAGTGGCTGTTTACTTCATTCTGTGTTTCATCCTGCTCATCGCCGCCTTCAACCTCTTCGGCACCCTCACGATGCTCATCCTCGATAAAAAATCCGATATGCAGACGCTCTACCATATCGGTGCCGACCTTCCCGTGATACAGCGCGTCTTCCTCCTTGAAGGACTCATGATATCCGTCGGAGGTGCGCTGGCGGGAATCGTAGTCGGTGCCATCGTTTGCGGCATACAGCAGATGTTCGGCGTCATAAAAATCGGCGGAGGGGAGAGCTTTGTCGTAGAGGCCTATCCGGTAGCCATGCAATGGACCGACTTCGCACTCATCCTGTTCATTGTCACCGGTATCGGCTATGTCGCTGCCGCATACACCTCTCGCACCATCGTGGCACGGATCACGGAGTCAAGGCTCAAAGACCGAAGTCCTTCATCCCCGCATTGATGCAGCCGACCTGGAAACCTTATGCTGCATTGGTGGCCCTTTGTTTTTTATGGGGCACCACTTACCTCGCCATCAAATTGGGCATGGAGCAGGCTTTTCCCCCCTTCCTGTTTTCCGGTATCCGTTTCGTACTGTCAGGAGCACTGGTGATGGCATGGTTCCGTCTGAAGGGACATTCGTTCCGTATGAGCCGACGTGACTTCAGGCATCTTATGGTGAGTGGCCTTTGGGTATTTCCGGGAGGCAATCTCTTTCTTGTGCTGGCCGAACAAGAGGTGAGTAGTGGTGTAGCAGCCCTCTTCAATGCGGCCTTTCCACTTTGGGTGGTGGTGATCACCCGGCTATGGAATCCTTCCGAGAAAACAGGATGGATGATGTTCCTGGGAATCCTGATCGGTTTTCTGGGGCAATGGATGATATTCAATGAGCATCTGTTCGGCAACGGGGTGCTCAGTACCGGTCTCATTTTTCTGGTCCTGGGCGTCATCAATGGCTCAATCGGCAGCGTGCACATGAAAAAGTATCCTGTGGAGATGAATCCGGTGCTCGCCGGAGGAATACAGATGCTTTGTTGCGGCGGACTCACTGCCCTGGTAGGGTGTTACAAGGGGGAGTGGCAGCAGCTTCCCCCGGACGTCGCAGCCTGGTATCCCTTGCTTTACCTGATGGTGGCAGGATCGGTGCTGGGGTACAGCTTTTTCGTATATGCCTTACGTTATCTTCCGGCCCAGCAGGTATCGGTGTATGCCTACGTGAACCCCCTGGTGGCGGTTTTTCTCGGATGGCTTTTCCTGGATGAACAGCCCAGTATGCACAGCGGAATGGCCATGCTGGTCACGCTATTTGGCGTGTACCTGGTCAATCGGGGTGTGTGGAGGCAACAGCAGGAAAAAAATGGGGGATGATCATCCCTCCATGCTACGGCTTGCTTCGCGGAAATATTTCATGGGCACCAGCAGCATGCCGAAACACTCTCCGTGCTCCTTCCCCAAATGCTTGTGGTGTACTTTGTGCGCCTTGCGGATGGCTCTGAGGTAGATGTTGTCGCTGCGCCGGAAAATCTTGAAACGCTGGTGAATGAAGATGTCGTGTACCAGGAAATAAGCGAGTCCGTAAGCGGCAATACCGATACCGATGAAAAGGCGTACATCGTTGCCGTGGGTGGCTCCCAGGTACATCAGGATTGCGCTGGGAACGGCAAAGATCAGGAAGAAGGCATCGTTCTTCTCGAAAAATCCTGGCTCCACCTGATGGTGGTCGCGGTGAAGCAGCCATAGCAGGCCGTGCATGACGTATTTGTGCGTGAACCAAGCGACGAATTCCATCACCAGAAAGGTGACGAGTATGGCGGCAATGTTGAGTACCATGGGTGCGGACTTTCAGTGCAAATATGCAAGCAATAACAATCCCTGTCGTAATTTGTTCACCCGACAAAGACTGACCTTTCTCTGTTCCGGATTGTAAATACTGAAAGTCAATTCGATAGTGATAGGTCGGTTTATCCTGAAATCAGGCATTGCGGTCTTCCAGCCTCGGCCCTTTTTCCGAAATTCGCTGAAACATTCTTCCCTGATCATGAGAATACTGTTGCTGCTGACCGCCATGAGTCTTTTGCTTTCCTGCAAAAACAATGCTGTGAACACCTCCGGTAAAGATACCGCACTGGAAAAGGTAACGTGGACGCTGACGGAGATAGCTGGAAACGCCTCGGCCATTCCCGCTACAGATCCTCCGCATCTCGTATTCGAAGGAGCTGCATTCACGTTCAGCGGGCACGCCGGTTGCAACCAATGCAACGGCATGTACACGTGCCGCGAAGACATGATTAAAATTCATGTGATGGCGGTCACGAAAAAAGCTTGCGAATCGATGGAGCTGGAAACTGCTTTCTTGAAGCAGCTCGCAGACTGCAACCGATATACCCTGGAGCAAAAGAAGAAGAACAAAGCGGATGCTGCCATCTTGCGGTTGTATAAAGACGATCAGCTGCTGATGCAATTCAAGTCCGGTCCATTGCCGCCGGTACAACCCTGAGGGCTATTCTTCGTCCAGGTTGTCGAGCAGACCTTCCACTTCCTTTTCGGTACTGCGCAATTTCTCCCGGCACTGCCGGATAAGCTCTCCGGCCCGCTTGACGTGTTTGGCCAGCGTATCGATACCGGTTTCACCTCTTTCCAGTTCTTCCAGTATGTTTTCCAACTCTGCTTTTGCTTTTTCGTAACTGAACTTTTCAGCCATTTTTCGGTGTGATTACAGTGGATACAATTATGCCCTTTTCAAGAAAGGTATGCAGGGTATCTCCCTCCTGCACCTCTTCCGGGCCATGAACGATTTTGCCGCGGGATACCGTATAGCTGTACCCTCTACGGAGCACTTCTGCCGGATCCAGCAGTCGTATTTTTTTCTCTTCCTGTTGCAGAAAGTCCTCTTCGCCGGCCATGCGTGAGTTCAACGCCTGCTTCAGTCCTGCATGGAGTTCATCAATGCTTCCTCTCTCCAGCTGAGGGAAAAGCCGGCTTTCCCTAATAAGCTCCGTCTGTTGTTGCTGCAGCCGGTGTTTTTCCTCCAGTAGACTGCCCTGTACCCGATGCCGCAATGAAAAAGCGCTTTGGTCGAGCCGCCGTCCGGCTTTGGCGAGGGAGAGCTGTACTGCGCCCAGCAGGCGATGACCTGCGTCCTGAACAAAACCGGATTCTTCTCCGAGCACCTGCAAGGCGAAGTCGCGGATATGTTCTTCGTAGGCACCGAGCGTACCTTCCAGTTCTGCCTGGTGTTCGATCAGGAAATTGGCCACATCCGTCGGGGTCATCCGGTGCGTATGTGCCACCTCATCGGCGACACTGAGATTGGTATGGTGCCCTATGCCGGTGATGACCGGAAGGGGGAAGCGCGCGATGGCGGCGGCGAGGTGGTAATTATTGAAGCATTCCAGGCTCGATGCTGCACCACCTCCTCTTACGATCACCACAGCATCGTACTTGCAGAAGATCTGGTCCTGCCGGATGGCATTCAGCCGGTTCACCATATCGCCGGCAGCGAGGTCGCCCTGGAGAAGGGCAGGATAGAGCCGGGTAAAGAACGTAAAGCCCTCCACGTTAGTGGACAGGCGGTGCAGGAAGTCTTCGTATCCTTTCGAGTCTTCTGCGGATACGACAGCGATCCTTTGCATTGATACCGGCAGGGGGATGTCCCGGTTACGGTCGTAGATGCCTTCCTGGCGGAGTTGTTCGACTGTTTTCCGCCGCTCCAGTTCGAGTTGACCAAGTGTGTATGTGGAATCGATGTCCTGCACCAGCAGGCTGAGTCCGTACCGCTCGTGGTACTGTATCTCCACCAGCAGCAGGACCTGCATCTGTTCTTTCAGCGGACTACCGGTGTCACGCCGGAAGCGCTGTTGCAGTCGGTCGAAGAGGCTGGACCAGATGATTCCTCGAAATTCCGCTTTCGGAGTGCTGCCCCGCTCATCTTTCTCGGCCAGTTGCAGATAACAATGTCCGCGACTGATCTTGAGCCCCGTTATTTCGGCCGTGACCCAAAATCGTTCGGCCGAAAAATGCATGCGTAACACTTCGCTGATGAGCGCTGAAAGTTCGGAAAGGCGGTAATGGGGCCGCGTAGCATCCATGCCGCGAAGATAATGACATGACCCCAGCAAGTAGCCGCAAGGATATCAACAGGGAGATTCCTCCTCAGGGATTCAACTGGATACGCGCGGTGGAGTGTCTTCCTTCGCCATCAGTGAGTGCACACAGGTAAATGCCTGCCGGATACCGCTGGAAGTCGAGCAGCGTTTCTGTCCCCTGAAAAAACGTGTGCTGCAGCAATTGTCCCCAGGCATTGTACACGGCGATGCGGTAACGGCCGCTTCTGCTGGTGCTCAGGGTGCAGGAGGAGCGTGCAGGGTTGGGGTACACTGCTACAGTCAAGGCGGGTGTGACTTCTGCGTTTCCTCCGAATACACTCACGCAGGTGTCGATAGCATTGGTGGTGGAAAAAAGCGTGTTGAGTGATACAGGAGAGGCGGTGCCTTGAATTGTAATCAGCGGCTGAAAGGTGAAAAGGGAATAGCTCACGGTACTGACACTGGCGCTGGTAGAATAATAGCAGGCGGTCGACAGGAATCCGTTCGAGTCTGTTTGCAGGATCCCGATTTCTGTATCCAGCACACCGCCCATGTTCTGTTCGGGTTGTGGAGCAGGGTTCACTCCGAAGAGCGGACCTCCGCCGGTGAGGTGCCATTCGTGTCCCGTCGTTTCCAGTGCATCGTAAAGACGCATCTGTGTAATGGATGCCCATTGTGGATTACCACTGCTGTCGATGCGGGCAAGGCCACCGGTCCAGAAATCATCGCCGGTAGTTATGAGGTAGCCTCCCGAACTGGCGGTCACCAGCCGGCTGCCGTTAAAATTGATCAATCCGGAGGGGCCGCTGCTTCCGTTGATAGCGATTTCTTTTGACCAGAGGATGTTGCCGGAGGTATCGGTTTTCAGCAGTACATTTTGTGATCCGGCAGCACCGTAAACAAGGTACCCATCGTTCAGCACGTCGATTTCACTGCCTGAAAGGTAGTTGACGTTGCCGCCGGTCGGTGCGTATCGGTGGTACCACTGCAGAGCTCCTCCGGCGTTTATTTTCATCAGAACGATGTAGGGTTGTACAGGAGGGAAATCTTCGAACAATCCCGTCAGTATACAACCTCCATCCGGTGTCGTACGCAGATCCTGACAATAGCTGTTGTTGTTGCCACCGGAAAGTGTCCGCGACCAGAGCAGGTTCCCGTTGGCATCAAAACGGGCCACCACAAATTCTTTTTGAAAAGTCACGGGTTCGGTACCAATGCCGGCCACATAAACGCCGGAGTCAGCGGAAAGATCACAGCTTTTCAACTGAACGGACAGGCCGGGCACCTCGAGTCTGCGCTCCCAGAGGCTGTTCCCTTGAATGGTGGATTTCATCACCAGGCCGTCGAGGTAAGTGGTGGCTGGGTTGTAGACCAGTCCGGTAATGAATACGGTGCTGTCGCTGTCGGCCACCATATCGCGGAAGGCCGCGTTGGGGAAAACGTTTGGGGAATTCACGTTGAAATTTTTGTAGAAAGCGACGTTCGCCAATGTGTCGGTACGCATGAGCAGGCCATACCCTCCGTTGCCTTCTCCGGCATGCAGGAATCCACCGTCAGGCAGCTGCAGCACTTCGTTGACACGCATGTTCCCCGGGATGATTTTACGGTAGACCAATGGTGCGCTCTGTGCTTGTACAGTCTTTATACCGGACAGAACAATGAAAATCACTGAAAGGAATAAGCCACGCATGACGAAGTTTTCACTAAGGTAATAATTTGAACGCATACCGGAGTCGTGTTACATTTCAGCGAACGACTCAATGCCGTTTCCTGTAGTTCAGTGTGGCCCAGCTGATAAGTACGACGGCAAAAAGTCCAACGATGGCCAGATGCCCCGTAATGTCCTGAAGTGTGCTTCCCTTGAGTACCACCATCCTAACAACCTCAATGAAGTAGCGGACCGGGTTGAACCAGGT
>CAZPCA010000026.1:0-6587 GCA_964584995.1 uncultured Bifidobacterium sp. | reverse complement strand
GGGCCCAGACCGGCATGCTCTCAATCGCGGTGTACAGCCCACCCATCAGGATGAATATCATCATCAGGAAAAAAGCAATGAGCATGGCCTGCTGCTGGGTTTGCGCTATGGAGGAGATCAACAGTCCGAGGCCAAGTACAGCAAGGAGGTAAACCGCTCCGAAAAGATAGAGCAGGCCGATATTGCCGGCAGGAACGATGCCATATACGATCCGTGCCACCAGCAGCCCAAGTGTGATGACGAACAAGCCCATGATCCAGAACGGAATGAGTTTGCCCAGGATGAAATGGTGCTTGCGTACCGGTGTTACGTTGATCTGTTCTATCGTACCTATCTCTTTTTCGCGGACAATGTTTAGGGCCGTGAGAAATGCTCCGATCATGGTTAGCAGGATTACCAGGATCCCCGGCACCATGAAGAGCGTATAATTCATGTGTTCGTTGTACCAATTTCTGGGCAATACCTCTATCCGTTGTTGCGCTGAAAAACGCGGAAGCAATAACCATTCTTCCCGCACTTCTTTGTTGAAGTCGCGGATGATGCTGTTCAGGTAAGCTGCACCAAGATTCGCACGCACCCCGTTGATGGCGTTCACGGCAATGCGCAGCGTGGCTTCATTCTCGCGTACGAGGGTCTGTTCAAAGCCGGCGGGAATTTCCACAATCAGGTCGCAGCGGTCGTGCTCAAGGTCTTCGCGGGCTTCGTGGTTGTTACGTGGAGTGGAGGACAACTCGAAACTTTCCGAGGCAGTGATTTTACGGATGAGTTGTCGTGAATAAGACGATTGATCGTAGTCGGTGATGCCGATGTGTACGTTACGGATTTCGTAGTCGGCGACCTGCGGCAACACAATGAGCTGAATCACCGGCATCATGAAAATCATGCGCAGGATGGCCGGATTACGGAAGATCTGGCGGAACTCTTTTTCAAGCAGGAAGCGAAGGGTGCGCATATCAGTTCTCGTTCAGCCGAAGCTTGAATTTTTTGATGCTCATCCCGAGGAAGAGTATGGTCATGGCGACAAGGATGAGCGTTTCCTTCCATATCATCTCCAGGCCAACGCCTTTAATCATCACCCCTTTGACGATATGGAAATACCATCGTGCAGGTACGATGTGTGACAAGGCTTTGAGCGGCAGAGGCATGTTTTCGATGGGAAACATGAAGCCGCTCAGCATCAGGGTGGGCAGGAACATACCCATCAGGGAGATGAGCATGGCGGTCTGCTGGCTCGCAGTGACGGAACTGATCAGCATGCCGAGCGAAAGACAAGTGATCGTAAACAGCAGACTCAGCGCGATGAGCAGGAATAGATTACCGGCAATGGGCAGACCCAGTACAAATACGCTGAGAAGCAGGATGGAGGCGATATTGACGGCCGAAAGCAGCAGATAAGGAGTGCTTTTGGCGAAGATGACGAGATACGGCTGCAGCGGGGAGGCGAGCAACACTTCCATCGTTCCCGTTTCCTTTTCACGGACGATGGCTATTGAAGTCATGAGTGTGCACACCAGCATTAGTACCATGGCCATCACTCCGGGAACGAAATTATACGCCCCTTTGAGTTGCGGGTTGTACAGCATGCGTACTTCGGAACGTATGCTGAAGGGAAGGTCGCTGCCACCTGTCACTTCCTCTTGGAAATCATACACAATGTTTTGCAGGTATTGGGTAAGTGTGGTGGCGGTGTTCGGGTCAGAGGCATCGGCGATCACCTGAAGACGTGTCAGATTACTGTGTCCGAGCTCTTCGCTGAAATGCTGTGGAATGATGACGACCAGTTTGACACGTCCTTGCCTAAAGATGGCGTCCGCATCCTCCGCGACCTCCGATCGGTGCTCGATGTGAAAATACCGGCTGGCTTCTATGCGCGCGGCAAGTGCCTGACTGTATTCGTCGTGACACTGGTCGATCACTGCAATGCCGGAGTTTTTGATTTCATTGGTCAGTGCGAATCCGAAGATGATGATCTGCACTACCGGCATACCGAACAGGATGAACAGGGTCTTTCGGTCACGCAGGATGTGATACCATTCTTTTTGTACAAAGGCCTTGAAGGCAGCTTGCATCATCAGTCGGCTTGTCGGGTTGCCTGCCGTGCGAGCTGGAGGAACACCTCGTTCATCCCTTTGGCAGCATAATGTTGTTTGAGTTCGCCCGGAGTGCCCATGGCGGCGATGTTTCCGTCTACCATGATCGACACGCGGTCGCAGTATTCTGCTTCATCCATGTAATGGGTTGTTGCGAAGACGGTGGTCCCGCCGCGTGCCGCCTCGTAGATCATCTCCCAGAACTCACGGCGGGTGAGGGGGTCTACCCCTCCTGTGGGTTCATCCAGGAAGACAATGTCTGGGCGGTGAATGAGGGCAATGGAAAAGGCCAGTTTCTGCTTCCATCCCGGCGGAAGTGCACGTACAAGGTTGCGGCGCTCATCGGTGAGCTGCAGTCGCTGCAGCAAAGCAGTGGTCTTATTTCGTATATCTGTTAACGTTAGTCCGTAGATGCCTGCATAAAAACGGATGTTTTCCTCTACAGTCAGGTCTTCATACAGCGAGAATTTCTGGCTCATGTACCCGATGCGCTGCTTGATTTTTTCTGCTTGCGTGTATACGTCGTATCCCGCTACGGATGCCTCGCCGCTGCTGGGTTTGCTCAATCCGCAGAGCATGCGCATAGCGGTGGTTTTGCCTGCGCCGTTGGCGCCGAGGAATCCGAAGATCTCACCTTTTTTGACGGAGAAGGTGATACGGTCCACCGCTGTGAAATCACCGAATCGTTTGCTGAGTGAACGGGCTACGATGGCGTCAGAGGCTTGCTGGTTCATGTGATGGTCTGGCGCTGGTGCATTTCAAGGATGAAACAATCTTCAATGTCGGGTTCGATGCGTTGCACTTCCCGTACTCCGAATTTCTGCCAGTAGGCGCCCTCCGTCGGTACGTCAACTGCAGTAACGACATGGTGGTACTCGCCGAAAGGGTAGGCTATTTCGACAGATGCTTCCTGTTTGAGCGTCTGGAGCAGCTGGTACATGTCTTCTCCTTTCACGGCCAGCACCTGTTTCGGGTATTGCCGTGTCAACCCTTGTGGAGTATCGATGCGCAGGAAGCGCCCATCCTGCACGAGTGCCACACGGTCACAGCGTGCGGCTTCATCCATATAGGGCGTGGATACCAGCATGGTGATGCCGCGCTGTCGGAGTGCATGCAGTATCTCCCAGAATTCCTTGCGTGAAACTGCATCCACGCCGGTGGTGGGTTCATCGAGGAACAATACCGAGGGTTCATGGATGAGGGCACAGCATAAGGCGAGTTTTTGTTTCATGCCACCGCTGAGTTTTCCAGCGGGGCGCTGGGCAAAGGGAGCCAGTTGCGCATAGATGTCGCGGATGAGGTACTGGTTTTTCTCCACCGTCGTATTGAATATGGTGGCGAAGAAGCGCAGGTTCTCTTCTACTGACAGGTCCTGGTAAAGGGAAAATCGACCGGGCATATACCCCACGCGTTTACGTATGGCAGCAAGGTCCCGGTGGATATCGAGTCCATCCACGGTAGCTTTCCCGCTGTCCGGTAGCAGGAGGGTCGCCAGTATGCGTATCAGACTGGTCTTGCCCGCGCCATCGGGTCCGATACAGCCGAACACCTCTCCACGGTCAACGCTAAAGCTGACCGGGTGCAAGGCGGTGATGCTTTCCTTTCCGCGCCGGTAAGTCTTACTGATATCTTCTGCGGTGATGCTTTTCATGGTTGTGCCGGGAAACGGACCTCCCCGTACATGCCTATTTTCATGATGCCGTTGTTCTTCACGCGGATCTTGATGGCATAGACCAATTGTGCCCGCTCGTCTTTTGTCTGTATGGTTTTTGGGGTGAATTCGGCTTTATCGCTGATCCAGCTCAAGGTGCCAGGCAACGAAACGTATTCGTCTTTATTTCGGTCAACCAATACCGTGAGTGCTTGTCCTATGCGGAGTGCCGGAAGCTGGTCTCCGCTCACATAGGCGCGTAAAATCATTTCGCGCAGGTCGGCTATCTTGTAAAGGGCTTTTCCAGGAGCTGTAATTTCTCCGGCACGGGCATAGACGGTGAGCACGGTCCCTTGCACCGGGTTGCGTACGGTCGCCCGACGTAGCTGGTCGCTCACCTGCTCTTCCTTCAGTTGCAAGGGCGTAGATTCACTCAGAATACTACGGTTTTGCGTCTGCAGGGCTGACCGCTGCTGTTCCAGCTGTCGCTCACTGAGGCTAAGCTGTTGTTGAGCAAGTGCGACCTGTGTTTCAAGGTCCTGCAGTTGTTTTTGTGTGGCGGCATCTTCACGCAGTAACTTTGCCACGCGTTCCCGTTCCCGTTCGGCGGCTTGCAGTTGTGTTTTATGCAGCTCTTTTTGCTGCTGCAACATGCGCAGCAGTGGGCCCTCTTCCATTGTTTTCTCCTGCAGCGCATCGCGACTGGAGGAAAGTTGGCGGGCTTGCAAGTACAGTGCTGTCGTGTCTATGTACACGACCGTATCTCCTGCGTCGAGGATTTCTCCCTCTTCGGCCAGGAACTGCAGGATACGGCCGGATGTTTCCGAGGATACGATGACCTCTTCGGCTTCAAAGGTGCCGCTTGCGTCGTAGTGGTTTTCATTGCTGCTGCAGGAGGTCAGCAGCAACAGGGCGAAGGGAGCTGATCGGAGAATGTTCATGGATGGGTGTTGTATTGCTTGGTATAGTCCGCATATTGCAATCGCGTACGCAGTAGTTGCAATGTGTGCAAGGTGAATTGCTGCCTGGCTTGGTCGGCTGCGTTGACTTCACGGATGTAATCGGCCGGAGTGATCACGCCGTTATCGAGCTGGGCTTTGGAGGCCATCATGATTTCTTCCCGCAGTGCAATCAGATCCTTGTCTGTTTCGAGGAGTTTTTCCGTCTTATCACTTTCCTGGCGCAAGTGTATCAGGCGGGCTTCTACCCGCATTATATAACTCTCCTTTTGGTTTTGCAGCATGGATTGTTGTAAGCGGTTCACCTTGCGGTCTGCCGAAAGTGTGTAAAGGGCCGAAAAGTTCCATTGGAGGCGTGCACCTCCGATGTAGAACCAGTCGAAATCGTTCTTCAGCATGTTCAGTCCGGGCCGACCGTATCCACCCTGACCGAACAGACTGACGCGTGGCATGGCTTTCACCGTACTGCTTCTGCTCTGTATTTGCAGCAGGGATTCCCGGGCGTTGAATACCTCCAGCTCAGGTCGTGTCAGTGATGTGATCGCACCGCTCACCGGCAGGGCAGTCGGCCTTTCCAGCCGAATATTTATAGGATAGGTGATGCCGGTATACAGTCCCAGTGTTTTCAGTAATCCCTCTCGCATACTTCCCAATTCGATACTGCGTTGCCGGTTTTTCAGCACTTCCGCCTGGAGTTGGGCGATTTGGGAGCGGTAAGCCGTGCCGTTACGAAGTGCGGATTCCATCCGTCGGATACCTGCTTCGAGGTCAGTGCCCACAAGTTCCGCTTGTATGAGCTGCTCGTCAAGCATCAGGATGCCCAGATACAGCTCGGTGATCTGTTCGTGAAGCGCCTGCAGTTCCACGTTCACCATTTCTTCCTCCACCGCTGTCATCCTGCGCTGAATTTCCTTCTGCAGCGCTACCTGTCCGCCGTCGTAAAGCAGTTGCTGTACCTCCCCCACAGCTCGGTATTGGTCTTTAGCAAGTGTTTCAATCGTCACCCCCGCGAAGGGAAGCTGAAAGGGCAAAGCGGTCACCTCCGATTGGTAGCTGGCCTGTACTCCTATGTTCACCTGGGGCAGATAGGAGCGGTTCAGGGCTGCATGGGTAGTGGAAGCACTTTCACGCAGCAACCATTGTTGTTTCACCAAGGGGAAATGCGCGCGCGCCTGCGCCTGTACGCTATCGAGGAATGTAGTGGTTTGTGCACTTGAAAGAAAGGGCAATAGGAACAGGTACAGGATATGCTTTTTCATGGATTCGCGGCAGGTCTTTCGGTCAATACTATGGCGTTGCGGATGAACAACAGCAGGCTTTGCTGGCGCTGTTCCAGGATGGCCACATACTCACGGTCGGGTGTAGCCGATATTTTTTGCAGGATGGGTCGGGCGATCACCGGAAATACCACCATGCTCATCACATTGAACCAAAGTTCACGGGGGTTCATCGGTCGCAGAATGCCGGCTTCCATCTCTTCTGCTATCTGTTCCAGCAGGATGCTGAAGGGCGAAGCGCCCTGCAGATGGTGCATGAATTTTGTGAAGAATCGCTCAGGATCCCTGTACACTTCGTTCAGTATGAACAGCGGCAGGTCGGGGCGTGATTGCAGAAGGTGCAGGTGTGCACCCAGGTAAGCTTCAATCTTATCGATGACGGGGTCCTTGCTCGAGAGGATGGCTTGCAGGCGGGGCAGGAATTCGGAGAAGGCATCCTGAAATACGAGGTCGAACAGGTTTTCCTTGTTTTGAAAGTAGTAATGCAGGAGGGCCTTGTTGATGCCGGCATTGTTGGCGATGTCCTGCATCCTTGCGCCATGGTACCCCTGGCGTATAAAAGCACTGCGGGCCGCCTCGAGTATCCGTTGACGGGCACTTGCATCTGCCG
>CAZPCA010000025.1:0-23919 GCA_964584995.1 uncultured Bifidobacterium sp. | reverse complement strand
TCGTTTTTATTAAGCTATCAACAACTACCGGCTTCGCATAATTAAGCTATGCTGGCGCATTGAATTTCATCTTTTATTATACATCCGGGTTACTTACATTCGCAAAATAATTACAAAGTAACTCACCCGGATTATGAAGAACCGCTACATCGACCTCATCCAACAGACATTCGAATTCCCCCAGGAGAATTTCGATGTGATTGACAATCAGCTACATTTCAACGGAATTCCGCTGATGGACATCATCGAACAGTACGGAACGCCCCTGAAAATCACTTATTTACCAAAAATAAGCGCTCAGATTCAGAAAGCCACTCGTTTGTTCAATGTAGCGATGGCCAAAGCAGACTACGAAGGTAACTATTTGTACTGCTATTGTACGAAGAGTTCCCATTTTGAGTTCGTTTTGAACGAAGCTTTGAAAAACGACATCCATCTGGAGACCAGCTCCGCTTTCGACATTCCCATCATACGTGAACTCGAAAAGGCTGGCAAACTGGACAAAGACCGCTTTATTCTCTGCAACGGATTTAAGCGTGAGAATTACCTGGACGGCATTGTAGAGTTGCTGGAGGACGGGTTCACCAATGTAGTGCCAATCCTTGATAATAAGGAGGAATTGACGGCTTTGCAGGAAAGATGGAAGGGTAAGCTCAAGATCGGATTCAGGATTGCCGCTGAAGAAGAACCGAATGCTGAATTTTACACCTCGCGTCTGGGTATCCGGTACAATGAAATGCTGGATTTCTACAAGAATGTAGTCAGTAAAGACAAGAATGTAGAACTGAAAATGCTGCATTTCTTCATCAATACCGGCATCAAGGACACCGCGTACTATTGGAGCGAACTGCAGAAGAACATCAACATGTACTGCGACCTTAAAAAGATGAGCCATGACCTTGAATACCTGGACATCGGCGGAGGCTTTCCCATCCGTACCAAACTGGACTTCAATTACGACTACCAATACATGGCAGATGAGATCATCCGGCAGATCAAGAACGCATGCGACCAGAAGGAAGTACCCGAACCGAACATTATCACGGAGTTCGGATCATTCACCGTGGGAGAAAGCGGTGCTATCTTATTCAGCGTTGTGGGCGCCAAGCAGCAAAACGACAACGAACTGTGGAACATGATCGATAGCTCTTTCATCACGACCCTACCCGATACCTGGGGACTGAAGCAGAAGTTCATCCTGCTGGCCATCAATAACTGGGATGACGAGTACCAGCGGGTAAATCTAGGCGGAGTCACCTGCGACAGCGACGACTATTATATCATGGAATCTGTGCGCAACCGGGTTTTCCTTCCCAAACCTCAACCCGGAGAAACCCAATATCTGGGCTTTTTCCATACAGGCGCCTATCAGGAAAGCATCGGTGGCTACGGGGGCATTCAGCACTGCCTCATTCCGGCACCGAAACATGTACTCATCGACCGCGATGAGGATGGAGAATATACTACCCGCCTCTTTGCCAAAGAACAAAGTGCCAAATCCATGATGAAAATCCTGGGCTATTGAGTGAGGTTCAACAACCCACCTCATTGGAAGCATCATCTTAAAACAGACCCGCTATCAGAGTTGAAAATATATATCAACAGATTTAGTGTTAAAAATTGGGTGAACCTTTACAAAGCATTGGCGAAATAATCCATATCTTTGACGAAAGAAATTCACTAAAATCTATCATATGAAAAACCTATTGCTCATTACAGGAATTGCCATGCTGATAAGCAGCTGTGGTCCGGATTACAAAGCAGAAGTTGAACGCATGATGCGCGAACGCGACAGTCTGATGGCGCAATACGATGCGAAAGATTCCGTCATCAACGGCTACATGCAGGACATCAGCGAAATCCAGACAAGCATCGAAACGCTCACCCAGCAGGAAGAAATGCTGAAAGGAGAAGGAGCGAACAATCCTGAAGTTTCACAGGATGCGAAAACACGTATCATGGGAGATATCGAAGCCATCCGCCAGCTGATCGATCAAAACAAGAAAAAATTAGCCGAGCTGCAAGGTCGCGTACGCCGTTCGAATGTCAAAGTAGCAGAACTTGAGAAGATGATCGAGTCGCTCAATACGCAATTGGCCATGCGCGATTCCAGTATCAATGCACTGAATGAAAATGTGCTTGCCCTAAATACCACCATCACCAATATGCAAGGCACCATCGATACAATGCGCAACGACAATGCTAACAAAGCGCGTGAAATCTCTGAGAAAACATCCAGACTGCATACTGCCTACTACACCGTTGGCAACTACAAAACCCTGCGCGACAAAAAAGTAATCTCCAAGCAAGGTGGTTTCCTCGGACTTGGTAAACAAAAAACTGTAGTTCCTGATTTCAATCGTGAAGCTTTTACACAAATCGACCTGACTGCTACAAAAACCATCGAACTCAATACCAAAGCAGCTAAACTTGTGAGTACGCATCCCACCGGTACCTACACGCTGAAGAAAGAGAACGAAAAAATCACCGCCATTGAAATCACCGATCCGGAAAAATTCTGGCAGGCTTCAAAATACCTTGTAGTGGTTACTGACTAAAAAGCGGTTTCCACCCTTACAATAATGTCCTGTCTCCGAAGAGTCAGGACATTTTTTTTATACCTTTCCGCCTATGAAATGGCTGTATCGATTCATCTTTGAAAAAGCAGGATGGAAAATCGAAGGCGATGTGCCGAGAGATTTGAAAAAATACATCATAGCAGTTGCTCCACACTCCAGTAACTGGGATTTTTTTTTGGGTTTAGCCGTAAGAAGTATACTCGATTTCAAATCGAATTATCTGGCCAAAAAAGAACTGTTTGTATTTCCGTTCGGCTGGCTGTTCAGACGATTGGGCGGATTTCCCGTCGATCGCAAGAGCTCCATGAATCTCGTCGATCAGGCTGTTCAAATCGCAAACAGCCATGAACATTTCGTCGTCGCGATCACCCCTGAAGGCACCCGAAAAAAAGTCACCAAGTGGAAGTCCGGATTTTACCACATCGCCCAAAAAGCAGGCATTCCTATCGTTTTTTGTAACCTGGACTATGGTCGCAAAGTGGTGCGATTTCACCCCCCCTTTTACCCAAGCGGCGACCTCCTTTCTGACGCCCCTTCCATTGCTGCCTATTTCAAGGATGTTGAGGGACGGTACCATTCCGCATCCCCTGTCATTTAAAGTTTTTTTCACTGTAAAACAATTAGTTAATCCTTTGCTTGCGAAAAATTAATACCAAAGACATTGCAATTCGTTGTGATAGTATTACTTTTACAAAAAATAGTAATAATTACTTCATAGCCGCAAAAACGCAGTAAGCGTTCTTCAATAACACAGGTAGGTTAGGTTTTTAGGATGAACCGGGTTCCCCGAAAGAGGAGCCTGGTTCTGTTTTATACCCTACCCAAGAAATGCGCACCCTAAATGCCAGCAATCAGAGGCGGCAGTGCCTGGCTCAGTCTGTCCTGGATGCGCTGATGGATATCGGGCTCTGCTGAAGGTTCGAATTGCCTACCGGAAATTTTTTCGTACAGCTCAATGTATCGAGCCGACACTTCCTGAATGAACTCATCGGTGAATTCAGGTATCACTTCCCCCTCGCGCCCCTGAAAACCCTTGGCGATGAGCCACTGCCGGAGAAATTCCTTGCTCAGCTGCTTCTGTTGCTCACCGTTTTTCTGCCGTGCTTCGTAACCATCGGCATAAAAGTAACGGGAGCTGTCCGGTGTATGTATTTCATCCATTACGAAAATCCGGTCATTGGCACGGCCGAATTCGTATTTCGTATCGACCAGCAAGAGGCCCTTCTCCTTCGCCATTTGTACACCCCTCGTATACAATGCACGGGTGTATTTTTCCATCTGAAGGTAATCGTTTTCCGGAACGATTCCCTGAGCGATGATCTCCTCGCGGCTGATGTCCTGGTCATGCCCTCCATCGCTCTTGGTGGTGGGGGTGATGATGGGCTCCGGAAAGGCGTCGTTCTCCTTCATTCCTTCAGGCATGGCCACTCCGCAGAGCATGCGGTTTCCTGCCTTATACTCCCGCCATGCATGTCCTGTAAGATAGCCTCTGATCACCATCTCCACTTTGTATGGTTTACAAAGTATACCAATGGTGACATTGGGGTCAGGGACATCGATCACCCAATTCGGACAAATGTCTTTGGTCGCCTCCAGAAAATAGGAGGCCAGCTGATTCAAGACCTGCCCCTTGTAAGGAATCGGACGCGGCATCACCACATCGAAGGCCGACACCCTGTCGCTGACGACCATCACCATCAGTTTGTTCTCGATGACGTACACATCGCGTACTTTTCCGTAATACACCGAGCTGATTCCCGGTAAATTGAGTTGGGTTTTCTGAATACAGGGATGTCCCGCTACCGATGCTTCCATGTTGCCTGGGCTTTGTACAAATGTAATGGATAGTTCCTTGTTCTGCGTGCATACAGAATGCACAGGTGTATGCCGTAGATTTGAAGCATGTTCCGCCTGGCTTTCGATCCGGTTTATATTCTCCCCTTGCCCGCAACGCACCGCTTTCCGATGCTGAAGTACGAGCTCATCCCCGAACAATTGTTGCACGAGGGCAGCATCGCCCCCGGTCAGTTATTCAACCCTGAACCGGTGGACACAGCCATCGCCCGCTTGGTACACACTGACGAATACTTGGAGAAACTCCGCGCTCTGAAACTGAGCGAAAAAGAGATCAGGGCCAGCGGCTTTCCATTGAGCAGCGGACTGATTGAAAGGGAATTCATCATTGCCGGCGGCACACTTGCCTGTTGTCGATACGCATTTTCGGACGGAATTTCCTTTAACGTCGCTGGTGGAACACACCATGCATTCGCCGATAGGCCCGAAGGCTTCTGCCTCCTGAACGACTGTGCTATTGCTGCCGCTTATCTGCTTGCGGAAAAGCGTGCACGGAAGATCCTTATAGTGGACCTGGACGTACATCAGGGGAACGGCACAGCAAAAATTTTCGAGAACGATCCACACGTCTTCACCTTCAGCATGCACGCCGGTCACAATTTCCCCCTTCAAAAGGAAAAGTCATCGCTGGACATCGCCTTGCCGGACGGCATCCGGGACGCCGAATACCTGTCGCTGCTCGACATGCATCTTCAACGGATCATCCAGGAGGAACAACCGGACTTCATGTTTTATGTAGCCGGTGTCGACATCCTGCAAACCGACAAACTGGGAAGGCTGGGAGTAAGCCGCGAAGGGTGCTGTTTGCGGGACCGCATGGTACTGGAAGCCGCGTGGCAGAACAACATTCCCTTGGTAGTCACCATGGGCGGAGGATACTCCGAAAAAATCACCGATATCGTAGAGGCACATTGCAACACCTACCGCATCGCGCGCCAGCTCTACGATTGATGCGACGTTGCCTCCCCGGCTCCTGAAGACGGAGCTTTTCTCTGCTCATCCTTCTGTTGTGCATTCTTATCGTAAGCAAAGATGATGTCGCGCACCAAACGATGGCGCACTACGTCGGTGGCATCCAGGTGTACAAAGCCGATACCGTCGATGTTCTTCAGCAAGCGCACAGCCTGTATGAGCCCGCTGGGCTGGTTGCGGGGGAGATCTATCTGCGAAGTATCGCCGGTCACGATCATCTTGGCATTCGGCCCCATACGCGTCAAAAACATTTTCAGTTGGCTTTCGGTAGCATTTTGGGCCTCGTCAAGGATGACATAGGCATGGTCAAGCGTGCGCCCACGCATAAAGGCCAGCGGAGCGACTTCAATCACACCATTCTCAAGAAAAGTTCGGAGTTTTTCACCCGGAATCATGTCGAACAAGGCATCGTAGAGCGGCCGTAAGTATGGATCAATCTTTTCCTTTAAATCACCGGGGAGAAAACCGAGGTTCTCGCCTGCTTCCACCGCCGGACGCGTTAAAATGATGCGCCGGATTTCACGGTTCTTCAGCGCACGCACTGCAAGCGCTACGGCGGTATAGGTCTTTCCAGTTCCAGCCGGACCAATGGCAAAAACGATGTCGTTTTTCTCACAGGTCTCCACCAACTTGCGCTGATTAGGCGTACGGGCACGCACCAACAATCCTCCCGGACCGAACACCAGCACATCGCGCTGGTCAGTACTTGTCCGAGCAGTTGATGAGCTTTCCCCGGCCTGACCCGCGGAGCCGTTCAACAGGTAATCCACCTCGGTAGGAGTCAGCATTCCGTTCTCATCAAGATAGGCCATCAGCTTCCGGATTTTAATCAGTGCCTCGTCCAGTAACGACTCCTCCCCGATCAGTTTCAACTCATGGCCACGACCGACTACTTTAAGTGCAGGAAATTTGCGCCGGATGACATCAAGGTTCACATCGTTTACTCCGAAAAAGGAAATCGCTTTGCCGGCTTCTACCGGGATGATTATTTCTTTCAAGTGCTGCAGCTGCTGGATGGATGATACAGTACAAATATACTGACATAATGCCTCTGAGAAGCCTGTTGGCTGCACAACATTACCGCATCATCGGCACAGCGCTGCATTTTTTACCTAAGGCAAACACAAGTGCTTTATTGTATAAATTCAATTCCACCCCGCACAATGGACACAAAGAAATAGCGTATTCGATGTACTTTTGCCAGCAGAAACCAACTGAAACCAGGTGCAACCGCTAAGTGACGAAATACTTGTAAGCCGCTACGTACAGGAGAACGACACGGAAGCACTGGGTATCCTGTTCAAAAGGTATGCTCACCTGGTACTCGGTGTATGCCTGAAATACCTGCGGGATGAGGATGCAGCCAAGGATGCCACCAGTCAGATTTTTGAGAAACTGATGGTGGATTTGAAAAAACACAGCATAAACACTTTCCGTCCATGGTTGTATACCGTAGCCAAGAACCACTGCTATATGCAGCTCAGGGCCGGTAAAAAAGAAATCAGTGGATTGGAGCCCCGTGTTATGGAATGGGCCGGGCAACAGCATCTGTCCAAATCGGGTGAACCCGATGCCCTTGAAAAGGAATCACAATTGCACCGAATGGAGCAGGCCTTGCTGACTCTCGAACCTCATCAGCAATCTTGTGTACGCCTGTTTTACCTGGAAGAAAAAAGTTACCAGGAAATCAGTTCCGTCACAGGCTACACCTTGCTGCAGGTCAAAAGTTATATCCAAAACGGGAAACGAAACTTGAAAAATATCCTGATAAAAAATGGAGAAGGAGCATCCTGAATTTCATTCTTCCATAAGCTGTCCTGAACGAGAGGTTATGCTGGACTATCTGGCCGGAAGATTGCCCGGCAAGGAGGCCCATCAACTGGAGAAACACCTGCTGGACTGTCCCTTTTGCGAAGATGCCCTGGAAGGCCTGGAACTGATTGCTGAGAAGAACAGGTCCGAGGTACTGGAGGAGACCGACCTGACCATCGATGCCCTTGTAAGCGATGAGGGGGAAGCCCGACCAAGGGTGCTTTTTCCCTGGAGAATGGCGGCAGCTATTGTATTATTGCTGGCCAGCACCACCACGTTGTGGATCATCCTGCCACGGCAGAAAGCCGAGAACATCTACTCCGAACAATTCGAATCCTATCCTGCACCGGAACCTACTCCTACGGCTGATGCAAGCAGCACATCACCGGCTACGACTGCTGCAGAAAACAAACCCTCCGTCCCTACCGCTGATCAACAAGCAGCGTCCGAAAGGCCGATACCTCCGATCATGAACGATGCTCCTGCCGAAGCGCTTCCACCTGTAGTGGAATCAGCAGCGGCCATCACCGGGGAAGACCCGGCAGAGGCATTGTCGTCCGGAGGAATGGGTATCGCCGAATCTTCTGTCGCCTGCGATACTGAAATCGATCTTGCTAAAGAGGAGGATGCGGCCAGTAAAGAAAATGCCAGTGACAAAAGTGTAGCAGAACAAGTTCCGGCAAGGGCCATGTCAGAGAAGAAAATCGCCAAAGCCCGCACTGCCGTGAAAGAGGAAGCCCCTTTTGAAAACGGTATGCTGCTCTATCGGCAGCAACGCTACGAAGAAGCCCTTCGTTTCTTCAGCAATGCACCCGGCTCACCGGAAAACTTTTTCTACAGCGGAATGTGTCTACTGGAATTGAAAAAAAGCCCGGCTGCGCTCGATGCATTCAATGCCTACCTGAAATCCGACGATCAGCGCTACAGGGAAGCGGCTCTGTGGTACCTGTCGCTGACGGAGGTGAGACTGAGAAAAAACCAGGATGCGCGCAGGCACCTGGAGCAGGTCGTAAGGATGAACGGTGAGTATGCAGCAAAAGCTGCGGAACTATTGAAAACGCTATGATTTTTTAGCCGACATCCCTATTCTCCCCTGAAATTGCCAGCCACCGGTGCTGATACAATCCAATTGAAGTACTTTTATCCGGTCAAGCCCATGCCCAAAATCTTCAAAACACTTTATCAGACATCCCGGTGAAGATCCTGGTCATACAAACCGCATTCATCGGCGATGTGATACTCGCCACACCGGTATTGCTTGCGTTGAAACGTCAGCATCCACAAGCGGAAATCGATGTGCTGGTGCGCAAGGGCAACGAATCACTGCTCACGAACTTTCCCGGCCTGAACCAAGTCATCACCTGGGACAAGAAACGGGACAAGACCAGAAATTTACTGGGGCTGATCAAGGAAATCAGGGGTCGACGTTACGACACTGTCATTAATCTGCAACGCTTCGGCGCGACCGGCTTACTGACTGCCCTGAGCGGAGCCCCCCAACGCATAGGATTCGATAAAAATCCCTTCTCACTTTTTTTCACCCGGAAGGTTCAACATGCTATTGCCAGTGCTTCTTTGCACGAAACACAACGCAACCTGCAACTGCTTTCCAATACACCGGAAACGACACCTACCCGGCCGCAGCTCTTCCCCTCAGCGTCCGATGTTGAAAAAGTAAAGCCATTACAATCACATCCCTATTACTGCATAGCACCTACCTCAGTTTGGTTCACCAAGCAGGTACCGGCAGAAAAATGGTTGGAACTCATCCGGCATATCAGAACCCGGCATTCAGATGCGAAGATTTATTTATTGGGTGGACCTGACGACGGCATGGCATCAGAAGCCATCCGCTCAAAAAGCGGGGATTCTCTCGTCGAAAACCTTTGCGGAAAGCTGAGCTTTCTGCAGACGGCTGCACTGATGCAAAATGCCGACTGGAATTTCGTGAACGACAGTGCGCCCCTGCACATCGCATCGGCGATGAATGCGCCTGTGACAGCCTATTTCTGCAGCACCACACCCGACTTCGGATTCGGGCCATTGTCGGATAAAAGCAAAACGGTGCAGGTGAATGGTCTCGCATGCAGACCTTGCGGTTTACACGGTTATAAAAAATGTCCAAAGGGCCATTTCCAATGCGCTCTCCACCTAGACATGCCAACCGGCATGCCTTGAAACAAGCTAAAATGACTGCTGAACAACTCATAGACTCCTTAAACCTGCAGGCCCACCCCGAAGGAGGTTATTACAGGGAAACTTACCGCTCCAACGAAAAAGGTGTATTTGCTGCAGGAGAAAGGAACCTTCACACCCTGATTTATTTTTTACTCGAGAGCACCTCCTTCTCCGCTTTCCACCGCATCCGAAGCGACGAAAGCTGGTGCTACCATGCAGGTGCATCCTGTACGGTTTACGTAATTCATCCCGACGGAAGACTCGAAAAAATGAAAACAGGTCCGAACCCGGAGAACGGGGATAATTTCCAGATCATCATTCCTGCCAACTGCTGGTTCGCTGCGGAAGTAGAGGGTCCTTACAATTTCACATTGGTCAGTTGCGGAGTTGCCCCTGGCTTCGACTTCAGCGATTTTGAACTGGCTACACGCGATAAGCTGAGCAGTGAATTTCCTCAGCATACAGCACTCATCAGTTCCTACACGCGAAACTGATACATATCAGCAACACCGCTTTCTTAGATCATCCGAACAGCAGTTACACACATTAATTTTGGCAACAGATATGGACAAGAAAACAGGAGTGATTTTATCTTTCATTGCAGGAGCGGCCATTGGGGCGGCCGTGGCTTACCTGCTGACCTCTGGTAAAGGGGAGGAATGGCTGAGCGGACTGAAAGAAGAATTGGATAAAACGAAAGAAGATTTCAACAAGGGATTTGCCGATGCATCCGGATCGAGCGATACAGCAAACACTGCAAGCGAATCAACACCATGAGCGAACCGACCTTGAGAGACCTTACCCGCGATATTTCCAAAGAGCTGAAGCAGTATGTGGAAAAGCGGATTGAACTGGCCAAGTATAGTGCATTTGAAAAATCCGCTTTGGCCTCCGGCAGCGGCACTGTAGTAGTACTGCTCGCCTGCACCTTGCTACTTGGTTGGATATTCGGAATGCTGAGCCTTGCCCTCTACCTGAATGCACTGCTACAAAACGCATACGCAGGCTTTGGCCTGATTGCACTTTTTCACTTGCTGCTTGCAGGTATCGTCTTCATCATGCGCAATACAATCCAGCTCTCGGTTGCTGAAAAAGTAGCACAACAGCTGCTTAGTTCCACGAATAACAACTCAACCAATGAAAGCGCTTCCTAAAATTCGCGAGGAACAGGACCGGCTCCGAAAGGAAATCGCAGGGCATGAACAGCTGCTCAAAGAAAAGGTCGGCTACCTGAACGAAAACATCGGCACGCTCGCCATGAACAGCGTGCTTCCTTTCAACGTTGGACAGATGGACCGCATTTCAAAAATCTTTGAGCAATTCAACGCTTTTGTGTTCAAGGCGCTACCCAAATCAGTACCGGAAGAGAAACGGCACAAGTACGAGCAAGTGCTCAAAGGGGTGGAAATGGCCGCCACAGGCCTGGCCTACCGCTATTTGAAACGCTGGATTCCATAAATTTATGCTATTGAATAACAAATATATATGTTGTTTTTTTTAAATAGTTGTATGCACATATATTGTAATTACATTAATTTGGCAGAATAAATCAAAACATATGAAAAAACGTATTCTTTCTCTCTTCCTCGCCGTCTGCGGCCTTTCTGCAACTGCTCAAAAATCAAGCTGGTCTTTGGATCCTGTACACTCAAACGTGAAATTCACCGTGGTGCACATGATGGTCTCCGAAATGGATGGTAGTTTTAAAGTGTATGATGGTAAAGTAGAAGCCTCTTCCGATGACTTCAACAATGCATCGATCGATTTCAGCGTGGACGTGAACAGTATCGATTCTGACAACGACATGCGCGACAAGCACCTGAAAGCAGATGATTTTTTCAACGCGGAGAAATATCCCAAAATGACCTTTAAGAGCACTTCCTTCAAGAAAGTAAGCGATAAGAAATACGAACTGACCGGAGATCTGACCATTCGCGACGTGACCAAAAAAGTGACGTTTGACGTAGCCTACAATGGCACACAGAAAGATCCGTACGGTAATATCAAAGCCGGTTTCAAGGCGAAAGGCACCATCAACCGTAAAGATTTCAAACTCATGTGGGGTCCCGTCACCGAAACGGGAGGCGTTGTGGTCAGCGACGAAGTGGACATTACCATCAATGCAGCTTTCGCCAAGAACAAGTAATCGTTTAACTTGAATAAACCAAAAGGGGCCCTGTGCCCCTTTTTTGATTTATGGTATATTCGCTACGACACTATGAGTGCGTCTGAAAATGGAAGGATCGACCATTACCGATAAACATGAAAGCACTGCGTTTAAACGCATCGCACAATGGGCAGGTCCAATCGCCTGCCTGCTCATAGGCACCCTACCCTCTCCGGATCCCGCCTACCCCCTGATCAGCATCATGCTGGGGATAACGGCATGGATGGCGATTTGGTGGCTCACGGAAGCCGTACATCTTGCAGTTACCTCCTTCATTCCATTTTTGGTTCTTCCGGCTACGGGCATAGCAGACATAAAGCTAACGGCAGCTCAATACATGGACCCCGTGCTCTTCCTGTTCATGGGAGGATTTTTACTGGCCTTTGCCATTGAAAAATGGGGATTGCATCAGCGACTATCACTGGGTATTCTATCAGTCGCCGGGCATACCGCCTCCAGCATCCTGCTCGGAACCATGTGTACGGCCTTTTTCATTTCCATGTGGATATCCAATACCGCTACGGTAATGATGCTCCTATCAGCCATCATGGCCCTTACACTTCAATTGAAAAACCATACGCAGGACGATGAATCGCATCGAAAGATCGCCTCCGCATTGTTGATCGGATTGGCCTATGCCGCTAGTATCGGCGGCATGTCGACGCTGGTGGGGACACCGACGAACATGATTTTTTACCGTGTTTACAACGAGGAGTTCGGAGAAAATCATCCGGTGCAATTCAGTAGTTGGATGCAATCAGCATTTCCTGTAGCCTTGGCATTGCTGCTGCTCACCTGGCTGATTATCCGCCTGACAGTATTGAAGTCGAATGGCAGGGTCCCCTTCGATACATCTATCTTCAAAAAACAACTGAAAGAACTTGGCGCCTGGAGCCGCGATGAAAAAGCGGTCGCCATCATTTTCGTTCTCACGGCACTGCTCTGGTTCACACGTGCGGATATCGAACTCGCCTATACCAGGATCAAAGGTTGGGCCTCTTTTTTTCCTTATCCCGATCAAATACAAGACAGCTCCGTGGCGGTTGTAGCTGCACTCTTGTTGTTTATACTTCCTTCCCGCACCGAGCCCGGAAGGCATTTGCTGGAATGGAAAGAGGCCTCCCGTCTACCTTATGAAATCATCCTGCTTTTCGGCAGCGGATTCGCCCTGGCGAAGGGTTTCGACACCTCCGGACTCAGCAAGTGGCTGGCCTTTTTGCTGCAAGGACTGAAGGATGTTCCGATGGTCTACATTGTACTTACAGTCTGCGTAGTGGTGACCATCATCAGCGAATTCGCCTCCAATGTAGCTAGCATACAACTCGTTTTGCCGGTATTGATTTCCCTGCAGCAAGTGACCCAGGCCGATCCGCGTGTTTTGCTCATTCCAGCAGCATTGGCTGCCTCTTTGGGCTTTATGTTGCCGGTGGCTACAGCGCCCAATACGATTGTTTATTCTGCGGGCAGAATAAAAGTGCGGGAGATGGCCGTAGCAGGCTTGCTGACAGACCTGGCAGGCATTGTGCTGATTACGCTTGCCGCACTTTGGCTTTTCTAAAGGATAATTTACGCGATTTTAATGAAATCCTTACAAAACTGCATTTTCCAAAAATATCCCTTAACGTAGCCAGGTAGCTTCCGTACACCGCTTCATACCATTCCATTCGTATGAAGCCGATTTATTACTTTCTTACTCTTCTACTCTTCTGTAGTACCACTTCTACAGCGCAACATTGCCTTGATTGTGGAAATGGAGCCGCCGGAATATTCCACGCCACTACAGATACACAGCTAACAGCGGGCAATTATTTCTTTGAGCTTTTCATCATCGAACAAGGCGTAGAATTTCGGGTAATCGGCTCAGTCCCCCTTCAAATAAAATGCAAGGGAGAAGTAAGAATTGACGGATTACTGAACTTAAACGGCTCCGCAGGTACAAGTCCTGCCTCATTTCTTACACCTGGAATAGGCGGACAGGCGGGTCCAGGAGGCTTTCAGGGGGCGGATGGTGTGTTCAGCATTGCATCACCGGTTAGCGGACTAAATGGTAAAGGACCAGGATACGGCAGAGGCGCCATGCAGATGGCTGGAACAGGTGCAGGATACGCCATTTTAGGAACTTCCTGTCTGGGATCCGGCGGAATGGTTTACGGCGATTCGTTATTGTATGCGCTCTACGGGGGAAGCGGTGGCGCCAGCGGCGCTGCTCCTGTGAACGGTGCATCCGGCGCAGGAGGAGGTGGTGGTGGTGCGGTGAGCATACAATCCTGCCAGCAAATAAGCATCGGCCTGACGGGCCGTA
Organism: uncultured Bifidobacterium sp.; assembly: GCA_964584995.1. GTDB lineage: Bacteria > Bacteroidota > Bacteroidia > AKYH767-A > OLB10 > JAJTFW01. Next base: position 10,055 of record CAZPCA010000025.1, on the reverse strand, counting down.
TTACCGCATCCGGAGGCGATGGTGGCAACAGTGATCAATACGGTTTTCCGGGCGGCGGCGGTTCCGGCGGATCCATACTTCTGATGAGCAGAACCATGCACATCGACGGCAGCTTAAGGGCCATCGGTGGAATTGGTGGAGTATCGGCCTTCAACGCACCATGCAATACAGGAGGCAATGGGTCTGACGGACGCATCTGCCTGGTGACACAGGAAGTCAACGGCAATGCAGACATTCAACCATCATTTTATCATGCTCAATTGTTCAATGCCGGCATTCGAAGAGTGGTGCCAGCCAAGTGTCATGGTACCGCCAGCGGATTGCTGAAAGCAAGAGCCAGCGGGGGAACAAGGCCCTACACATTTATCTGGTCCACGGGTCACCGACAGGACGAGATCACACAATTGACAGCAGGAATCTATACTGTGACCATCACAGATGCAGCAGGCTGCTCGGTGACGGAATCCGCCGAAATACAACAACCGGCCCCCATCGATGTGGACGTTGTAAGCTACCCACAGAGCTGCGCAGGTAACGCCAGTGCACATACCCTGGTGAATGCCAAAGGAGGCCACCCCTACCCGTACGAAAAATCCTTACATACGACACTTTGGTCGAATACGAAGAGCGCAGGCATCATGTTTGATTTTGCGCTGACGGCAAAAACCAGCCTCAAACGGATTTTCCTCAATCTACCGTCTACCACTTCACAGACTATCAGCATCTATTACCGTGCTGGGGGCATGAATAATTTCCAGTTCGATTCCACTCAATGGATGCTGGCAGGTCATTTCACCGTCAACGGCATGGGCAATGAGGAAGAGACGCCCTTCAGTCTCGAGCAACTTCCCGTGCTGAACAAAGGCCGGCATGCCTTGTACATCTATAACCGGCATGCGGATATCAGTGGGATTACGAGTAACGTGATCGGCAGCACCTTCAACTTCGATCATATACTTACTGTTTTTGATGGAGTGGGACGCCAGTCGAATACACATCCATTTCAAGCCGGTGTTTCCGGAGGAATGAACATGGCCGGTCGCATCGCCTACACCGTCGAAAACGACCTGAACACTCCCTATCTCTACAATGCAGCGGGCAGCAGCGGGCCCCACCTTCAACTGCCTGCAGGCCATCAGGTGGTAACGGTAACGGATGCCCTCGGTTGCGAAGTGAAGAAACCACTTACAATACAAGCCGCTCAGGGATTGAACCCTCAATTGGTGCAACTTCTTCCACCCCGGTGTGCCGACTCAAACGACGGCGTCCTGGAAGTGCAGGTCAGTCCGGCGCAAAACGAACACTATCTACCCAGTAATATACCTATATCCGGCAATGCAAGTGCAGAAGTCATACAGTTCACCGTTAAAAAAAGTATTCGGTTGAATGGTATCGATGTATATGTTCAGCAATCGGGAGCTGCGGAAGCCTATCTGATCAACAATGACTTCAGTACCCAACTCAATAACCCGGCTGCATGGATTCCGCTCGGCACATACAATCTGCAAAAACAAGCCGCTGCGCAACCGGCCAGTATCACCTTCAGCAATCCTTCGGTGCTCTCCCCAGGAACCTGGAGCCTACTGCTCTACGCTCCGCAGGCGCAGCTGATGCACACCACCAGCGATACCCTTACTGAAGACGGGTATCTACTGCCGGCGAAAAGTTCTATCCGTACAGGTTCTTTCAACGCATTCGCCACATCGGAGATAGCTACATCCGGTTGGAGTGGTACACTTCGCTACACACCGGTCAATCCTACTCTCTCCTACGCCTGGAACAACGGCGTACAGCAAGCCCTCAACGCAGGACTTGGCGGGGGAACGCATTCCATCACCTTTGTACAAGACAGCGTTTGCACGGAAACTGTTTCTTACGCATTGCAGGCTCCTGCCCCATTGGTCTTGAATGCAGCCATTGTTCCTGAAACCGACAAGAAATCCAATGGAAGTGTTCAACTGAATGTAGAAGGCGGCACCGCGCCCTATTTCATTCAATGGATTCAATCGGGTCAGACGGGAGCAGCACTACAGCAATTACCCGCAGGTTTGTATCCTGTTTTCATAGCTGACTTCAAAGGGTGCCTGCTGCGCGACACCGTCGAAGTGAAACGGGAGATAAGTCCGATAAAATCCGAAGGCGTACTGCACGTCGCCCCGAATCCCGGTCAAGGCCACTTCTACGTTGCCAGTGAAGTGATTGGCATGGAGGAGTGCAGGATGCAGATCTTTGATCCCCAGGGGCGCCTCGTGAGAGATGAAAACACCACTATCAGCCATCTGATGCAAACGGGCTTTGACATCCACCACTGGGCAGATGGCTACTACATCCTGCAGGTGAGTGACAAGGATCAGGTGTTCAGAAACCGCCTTGTAGTGACCCGCTAAGCGAGACAACCGCATCTAAAACATTAGTAATTTCGGGTCATCAAATCCTGACCGATGACCCGATTTCTTTTTCTGTTATTCGTTACCTTGAGCACCTGTGGTTTCGCTCAATACAGTACAACAGACATCGTCCATTACGCCATCCGGCTCGACAACATCGACTATGCGAATAAGCGCATCGAAGGCAGTTGCGGCGTAAGGGTGACCACCACTGACAGCAATGGCATCAGCTCCCTGACGCTGGGGCTTTGGATGCTGGATGTGGATTCCATCGTGGATGACTCACTCCATGTACTGAGCTTTCTGCACGACGATACCACCCTGGTGATTGCCCTGGCAGACACAGTTTATCCTGGCGACACGCTGAATTGCAACATTTACTACCGCGGTCAGCCGCAGACAGATCCTTCGGGCTGGGGCGGCTTTTACTTCACCGGCAATTATGCTTTCAACATGGGCGTAGGATTTGAAAGCGACCCTCACCCTGTCGGCAGAGCATGGTTTCCAGCACATGATATTTTCACCGACCGCGCTTCTTATTCGTTCCACATCACTACCCCGAATGGATACAAAGCCTTTTGCAATGGCATTCTACAGTCGGTGACGCCATCCCCCAACGGCAACACCTGGCACTGGGAAATGAATGACCCCATCCCTACCTATCTGGCCAGTATCGCAGTTGCGCCCTACCACACCTACTCCCGCAACTACCAGGGCATACCGGTGGAAATCGCCTGCATGCCGGCGGATACCAATAATGTAAGCGGCACCTTTATACACCTGGATTCAGTAATGTCGATTTTCACCGATGCCTACGGACCTTATCGTTTTGACAAAGTAGGGTATTGCCTGGTTCCTTTTAATTCCGGAGCCATGGAACATGCGACGAGTATTCATATCGGCAGCAGTTATATCAATGGCTTGTTGACCTACGAGACACTATGGGCACACGAGCTGGCACATATGTGGTGGGGAGACTGGACTACCTGCGAAACCGAAGGCGACATGTGGCTGAACGAAGGGCTGGCCAGCTTCAATGAAGCCTACATCACCGAAAAACTCTACGGCAGTACCTCTTACAGGAACTGGTTCCGGAGCAATCACCGGAAAGTGCTGCAGTTCGCCCATATCACCGACAACGGATACCTACCGCTGATCAATATACCCCACCAGCACACCTATGGTCCTACTGTCTACAACAAAGGAGCAGATGTTGCACGTACCTTGCGGCACTACATGGGCGACTCATTGTTTTTTCAGGGGGCGAGAGACTTCATGAACAACAAAGGCAATGGTGCTGTGAACAGTTACCACCTGCGCGACGAGCTGAGCAATAGCAGTGGCATGAACCTGCAGCGTTTTTTTGACGACTGGGTTTTCACGCCCGGCTTTCCCCATTTTTCAATCGATTCTGTCGTATCCATAGGCCAAAACCAATGGAACATCCATCTGAAACAAAAATCGAAAGGCAACAATCACACCTATGAAATGCCTGTACCGGTGCACTTCAGCGATGGCATCCAGGACACCGTTGTCAAACTGATGTCGGATGCGATGACCAATACGGTTGCCCTGAGCCTGAACTTTAACCCCTCCTTCATCTGCATCGACCGTTTCGATGAAATGGGAGATGCCGTCAGCGACAATGAAAAGAGGATTTTCAGTGCAGGCACGCACTCATTTCCCGAAACGTACACAACCTTGAATGTCCTTTCCATCGGCACAGATTCCAACACGGTAAGGATGGAACATCATTGGGTAGGTCCAGATCCGATCAAAAATACATCGCTCACAAGTGGGATACGTATCCACCCCGAACGTTACTGGAGCGCAGATGGTATCTGGACCAACGGATTCCACACCAAAACTACGTTCATCTACAACGGCTCCAACAACCCTAATGCGGGCTATATGGACAATACCTTCATCACAGGAACAGAAGATAGTCTGGTCTTGCTTTACCGGACAGGAGCTGCCGAAGATTGGCAAATCGTAAATGGTTATACACTCAACGCAGGCAACAAAACCGACAAGGTGGGCAATATCGTAGTAGATACGCTCAAGAAAGGTGAGTACGCGTTGGGATACCGGGATTTTACCACGAGCACCCCTGAAGGAATCATTGCGACCCAAAGTGCGTTCGAGGTGTATCCGAATCCTGCGAATGCTGGCATCAACTTCCTGGTAAAAAGTCCTGGCAGGGCCAACTACCTGCTGTCCATTTTCGACAGTGCCGGCAGAAACGTCTTCAGTAGTCAAATACGGGACAATGAACCTTTCCTGATGAATACTGACGCATTGCCACCGGGCCAATACATCGCCAGGGTATCTTATCAGCGAACAGATATCGACCAGAAGACTTTCCAGGTAATTCGTTAAGCGATGCCCACACAACAGCTCCCCTATCCGATCATCCGACTCAAAAAGGGAAAAGAGAAATCCCTGCTGCAGATGCACCCCTGGGTCTTCAGCGGAGCCATCGCCCATGAGCCGGCTCAGCTGCAGAACGGCGATCTTGTTCAGGTACAATCGGCCGATGGTCGCTACCTGGCCACCGGACACTTCAACAGAAGTACGATCAGTGTCCGTTGCATCGATTTTGAAGGCCACACCATCGATCGCACTTTTCTTCGCAAGAAATTAAGCGATTGTATTCTTCTACGCCAAGCACTGGGATTACCTTCCGCTGCCACCAATTGCTACCGGCTCATGCACGGTGAGGGGGACGGAATGCCCGGCATGATAGCCGATGTTTACGGCAATACGGTGGTGTTACAGTGTTTCACGGAGGGCATGTTGCAATTACAACCGACATTGGCTGAAATCATCCTAGAAGAGATGCCGGAGATCGGAGGTGTTTACAGCAAAAGCGCAGAAACCATGGCCAAGCACGGCGTGACCGCCGTAGCGGATGAGTTCCTGGTCAAAAGGAACGGTTACACCCCCTCCGAAACGGTTGTGGAAAACGACATGCACTTCCATATTGATTTTATGAAGGGCCAGAAGACCGGCTTTTTTCTCGATCAGCGGGATAACCGTCAACTTGTGGAGCACTATAGCCAGGGCAAAACAGTGCTCAACACCTTTTGCTATACCGGCGGATTCAGCGTAGCAGCCATCAGAGGCGGTGCTACACATGTATGCAGTGTGGATAGTTCTGCGAGAGCCATCGCTGAACTTCAACGGAACATAGCGCTTGTGGAGAACGCAAGCGAAAAGCACAATCCACAAACAGAAGATGTCATGGACTTCCTTCGCAGCACGCAACAGGAGTACGACGTGATTGTACTGGATCCTCCTGCCTACGCAAAACACCTGAATCAATCGGCCAAGGCCATGATCGGTTACCGCAACCTCAACACGGAAGGATTGCGGCGCCTTAAAAAAGGGGGCATCCTGTTTACCTTCAGCTGTTCACAAGCCATCGATAAGCAGTTGTTCCGTAAAATCGTGTTTCAGGCCGCTCTGCAGGCGGGCAGGAACATCCGTGTACTCCACCAGCTTTCGCAACCTCCGGATCATCCCGTGAGCATTTATCATCCGGAAGGAGAATACCTGAAAGGCTTGGTACTGTACGTGGATTGACTCCGGGCCGTACGAATCCTGACAAAGGAGGTATAGGGCTCCTTTGCCTATCTTTGCGTCCATCATGTATCCAGCAGTACCCCACCTAAAACATACCGAAACAGGTAATTTTTTCCTCATTGCAGGAACCTGTGTCGTGGAGAGTGAAGAAATCACCTTCCAGACGGCTCACAAGCTTCAGCAGATCACTAACAGACTAGGCATTCCCTTCATCTTTAAGGCCTCGTACAGAAAAGCCAACAGGACACGCATCGATTCCTATACTGGCCCTGGCGATGAACTTGCATTGGGCATCCTCCATAAGGTAGGCAAGGAACTGACCCTGCCCTTGCTGACCGATATCCACGAAAGCCATGAAGCTGCGCTGGCAGCCGAGTATGTGGATGTACTGCAGATTCCGGCTTTTCTATGCCGACAGACCGACCTGCTCGTCGCTGCAGCACAAACCCAGAAAGTCGTGAATATTAAAAAAGGACAATTCCTCTCTCCTGAGGCCATGCAATTCGCCGCTCAAAAAGTAAAAGATGCAGGAAACACGAAGGTCATGCTTACTGAAAGGGGATCCTCTTTCGGCTACGCTGACCTCATCGTCGATTACCGGGGTATTCCCGTAATGAAAGCGATGGGCTATCCGGTCATCATGGACATCACGCACAGTGTACAACAACCAAATCAAACTTCCGGTGTCACCGGAGGCAGGCCTGAACTCATCGGCACCATCGCCAAAGCCGCTATCGCCACCGGAGCCGACGGCATTTTTCTTGAAACTCATCCCAATCCATCGGAAGCCCTCAGCGATGGTGCCAATATGTTACCCCTTGACAAAGTGGAAGCACTACTCGAGACACTCATCAAAATTCGCCGGGCGGTTCAGTGAAGATACCAGTATCATCTCCGACTTCGCTTGAACCACTTTCCGCTACCCATCGTTGAATCCTATCTACCGCTCCTCTTTCGCCATGGCAAGAAAAATTATCGCAGGGAACTGGAAAATGAACCTGCTCAGACAAGAAGCACTATCACTGACAGCCGAAATCATCGGTATGCTTCAAGATGAAGTGAAAGAAAATGTCGACGTCGTTCTTTTTCCCTCCTACGTACATCTGACATCTGTCAGCCAGCTCTGCAAAGGAGAACAACATCTTTTCACCGGCGCGCAGGATTGTTCCATGCATGCTTCGGGTGCATATACCGGCGAAATATCATCCGGCATGCTGTACGACTACGGATGCAGCCATGTATTGATTGGCCATTCAGAACGCAGGCAATACCATCACGAGACAGACGCTCTGCTTGCCGAAAAAACAAATGCGGCGCTGAACGCACAGTTAAAGCCTGTTTACTGCATTGGAGAAACACTGAGCGAAAGAGAAACGGAACAGCATTTCGAAAGACTACGATTACAACTCGAAACCGGCATCTTCCACCTCGACGCACAGGCATTCAGCCGCTGCGTGCTTGCTTACGAGCCTGTCTGGGCCATCGGCACAGGAAAAACGGCCAGTCCTGCACAAGCACAGGAAATCCATGCATTCATCCGCCTTGAAGTGGCGAAGCGATACGGCAAGGCGATTGCGGAGAACACCAGTATTTTGTACGGCGGCAGCTGCAATGAACAGAATGCAGAGGAGCTCTTTGCGCAAGCGGATGTCGATGGCGGACTGATCGGCGGAGCTTCGCTTAAATCCAGGAGCTTCATCAATATCGTGAAAGCTTTGCACTGAATCGTAAATAATAAAACGAGCGACACCATCCTCCATGCCCCGCTACTTTGTTCACCTGGCCTACAAAGGCACTGCGTTTCATGGATGGCAGATTCAACCGAATGCCTCAACCGTACAGGAAGAACTGCAGAAATGCCTGAGCGTACTTTGCCGGCAGACAGTGGAAACAACCGGCTGCGGAAGAACGGACACCGGTGTGCATGCAAGTCAATTTTTTGCGCATTTCGACACGGAGCAACCCATCGGGAATACCGCGCAAATGGTCTTCCAGCTGAATGCATTGCTCTCACGTGACATCAGGATCTATGGCATTCAGGAAGTACATGCAGATGCGCATGCGCGCTTCGATGCCTTCAGCCGCTCCTACTCCTATTATATCCTTCGTGCACCTGATCCATTTTTACAGGAACTCACCTGGTTCAACCAACGGGACTTCAATCTGCAGCGCATGAACGAAGCAGCTTCACTCTGCCTGCAACACACCGACTTCGCCTGCTTCGCGAAAACGGGTGGTCAATCGAACAGCACAATTTGTACAGTCAGCGCCTGCGCATGGATGGAAGAAGGGAAGTCGCTACGCTTTTCGGTCAGTGCCAACCGATTTCTGCGCGGCATGGTGCGAGCCATGGTCGGCACGATGGCTGAAGTTGGGCACGGCAAATTGTCGCTGGAAGCCTTCGCAGAACTCCTTCATCAAGGCGATAGAAAAGAAGCGGGCGAATCCGTTCCACCACAAGGGTTATTTCTTGAGTCGGTAATGTATCCTTACCTAAAGCTTCCCGCCAGCAGAGTATTCGGTCATGAACAGTGAAGGCAAAGCATTTGACTGGTACCTGCTGAAGCGTATTTTCAGCTATACCAAACCCTACCGAAATATTTTCTGGGTAGCCGTCACACTCACACTTTCGCTTGCTTTACTTGGTCCGGTACGTCCCTTGCTGGCGCAATATATCCTGGACCACTGCCTTACCCCTCCTGACACTGCATTATTGACGCAACTGAGCCTGCTGATTCTTCTGGTGCTCATCCTTCAGTCGTTGCTTCAATACTGGCACACCTGGCAGACCAATCTGCTGGGGCAAAAAGTCATCCACGATTTGCGCAGAGCCCTGTTCGCCAAAATGACCAGGTTCAAAACTTCTTATTTCGACAAAACGCCCATAGGCACTACCGTTACCCGTAGCGTATCCGACATGGAAACCATTGCGGATGTATTTTCCGAAGGGCTCATCATCATTATCGGCGATATGCTGCAATTGCTGGTCATCATCACGGTGATGTTCGTCATCGACTGGCGACTCTCCCTGATCAGCCTCTCTACAGTGCCTGTGTTGCTGCTCGCCACCAATGTTTTCAAAAACAAAATCAAAGAGAGCTTCAGCGATGTACGAACCCAGGTGGCAGCATTGAACACATTTGTACAGGAACACCTTTCCGGAATGCGTATCATTCAGTCCTTCAGCAGAGAACCGCAGGAGCTGGAGAAATTCAATCAAATCAATGCCGCCCACCGCGATGCGAATATCCGCTCCGTATGGCATTACTCCGTTTTTTTTCCGGTTGTGGAGATCTTGTCCGCGATATCCATCGGCCTCATCGTTTGGTGGGGCGCAGGCGGCGTGATACGCGAAGAAGTGACCTTCGGTAACCTGGTAGCTTTCATCATGTACATCAATCTTTTGTTCCGTCCAATCCGCGAACTGGCCGATAAATTCAACACGCTGCAAATGGGGATGGTCAGTGCAGAACGCATCTTCAAGGTGATGGATCTGGAAGAAACAGAACAAGACATTGGCACCATTGAGAGCGGTCGCTTCACAGGAAAAGTCGAATTCAGAGATGTATGGTTCGCCTATGACCATGCCGTACAGCCGGAAAATCCCACCTGGATCCTGAGAGGAGTCAGTTTCACCATAGAGCCGGGAGAAATGCTCGCGATCATCGGCTCTACAGGAGCAGGTAAAACCACCATCATCCAGCTGCTGAACCGCTTTTACGAAATCAGTAAAGGAGAAATTTACATCGACGACAGGAACATTCGGTCCTATACACTTGAATCACTTCGAAAAAACATAGGCGTCGTGATGCAGGATGTGTTTCTTTTTTCAGACACCATCCTTAACAACATCACCTTATACAACCCGGCCCTCGACAAAGAAAAAGTGAACGAAGCCATCCATGAACTTGGCGCACTGAAGTTCATCGGGCAGCTACCCGGAGAGCTTTCATTTGTGGTACAGGAAAGGGGGGCTGTTTTGTCCTCCGGTCAGCGTCAGCTTTTGGCCTTTATCAGGGCATATTGCTACAATCCAGGGATACTCGTGTTGGACGAGGCCACTTCCAGTATCGACTCGGAAAC
>CAZPCA010000024.1:24725-25063 GCA_964584995.1 uncultured Bifidobacterium sp. | reverse complement strand
CGTTGCCAAGACCGGTTGTCGGCCTTGCTTTTTTTATGGCGGTCTAAGATTCGCTGAATCAAGGGCAAAAATTCTGTCTTTTTTTTCTTTAGATAACCGTATGACCACCACGCCCCGTTTGGAATCTATGGCATCAGGTTTCATCGTCAGCAATTCTACCCTTCGTTGGTTGTTCCTACCAGGGTCGCAGTTTAGCAGATCAGCATCCTCCCCGATCTATTCAAAATAAAAACGGCAATCTTTCATCCAGGAATGTAGTGGCCGCTATCCTCGCCTATCCGCCCCGGGCGCCCGTTGGGTCCAACCTTCTTCACACAATTCCACAAGCACCGGCTTCT
>CAZPCA010000024.1:4482-24715 GCA_964584995.1 uncultured Bifidobacterium sp. | reverse complement strand
TTTCAAAAGCATTTTTAAATATTTATGTTGGGTATCGTAGTCCGTATCGGTTATATTTTTTCATTAGGCCTTTAGATTGCGTTGCGTGTAGCTGAAGATGGGTGTCCTGACTGTTGCTTTTTTACGGAGTCATTCGAATTACAGCGAAATGTATGCGCAGCATCCCAATCACCAAGCTTCGCATCAGCGCGAACTTTTTACCGGACCAAATAGAGAACCGAACCTTCTTCACACAAATCCACAAGCACCGGCTTCTCCTCCGACCCGGCTCCTTCCCGCGCCAGCCCCTCCCCAATTCACTTTGGATGTATAGGCATTTGGATTAAACTATTGTAAAACAACAGGATAGTGTTGTTTCCGGTGGCGTAATGCCCCGCGCCGGCTATGCGAAATATATGGGCTTTTCTGTTTCCGTATAATTGTTAATTTCTTTACCTTTGCACCCCTTGTTGCCATACCCATGGCCAGGCACATTACCCGTTCTGAGATGCCAGAGTCTCCCTACAGTATCCGCTTCATCCAGCTTCCGCCGGGTGAACATACCTTCGGGTTCCGGCTGGACGATACGTTCTTTCACAACCGCGAGGGTGAACTGATTACCCGGGCAAACATTGAGGTTCAGGCTGTTCTGACCAAAGGCGGAGCAGGTGCGATGGAAATCAACCTCGACTTCACCGGCACCGTCGGCGTGGAATGTGTGCGCTGCCTCGAGCCCTTCCGCTGGCACATCGACTGCTCACAGCACCTGCTGGTCCGCATGGTCGATGATCCCGCTGCCCAAGACGACGATGTGGACACCGTCTACATCGCCAAAACCGCCCATGAGGTGGACCTCGCCCAAACGCTGTACGACTTCGTAGTCCTGGAAGTCCCCTACAGCCCCGTGCACCCCGATAATCCCGATGGTTCGCCCGCCTGCGAAACCGGATTGCCGGACACAGACCCGAACGAAGGTCCGGATACCGGAAATCCCCCGGCAGACGACCGTTGGTCGGCACTTAAAAAAATTAAACTGAATTGATTCAGCATATTAGTCTAATACATTGTTGTTATGCCAAATCCTAAACACAAACACTCGAAGTCAAGAAGAGACAAGCGCCGCACGCACTACAAGGCCACTGCGCCTACACTGGCCATCGATCCCTCTACGGGCGAAGCGCATCTCTGGCACCGCGCGTACTGGCACGAAGGGAAACTGATGTACAAGGGTAAAATCGTAATGGAGCGCGAAGCCTAAGCCCTGAGCGCTATCTTTACACCTGTCCTTTCACATTCACTCACCTAAGACCTGTAGTTCCTTGATGAAGATTGGGGTTGATATCATGGGTGGCGACTATGCCCCGGACGAGATCGTACTGGGTGTTGTACAGGCCCTGACAGAACTTCCTGCCGATACCCGACTCGTACTTTTCGGAGACGAAGCGGCTATCCGTACCATTTTCAACCGCGAAGGTGCAGATCTCTCCCGCGTGGACATCGTCCATACCACCGAAGTCATCGGCATGGATGAACATCCCGCAAGGGCCATCCCCGGCAAACCGGATTCCAGTATTTCCAAAGGCTTCGAATACCTGAAAAATGGGCACATCGACGCTTTCGCTTCCGCCGGTAACAGCGGAGCGATGATGGTGGGTGCCATGTTCAGCGTGAAGACCATCCCCGGAATCCAGCGTCCCGCCATCTGTTCGGTGATCCCGAAAGAAGACGGCAGCTGGGGCGTTTTCCTCGATGCAGGGGCCAATGCGGATTGCAAGCCCGAGCACCTGCAACAGTTCGCTATTCTGGGAAGCCTCTTTCTCGAACACGTGTACGGCGTGCCCTCTCCCAAAGTGGGCCTGATGAATATCGGGGAGGAGCCCGAGAAAGGCAATATGCTTTGCCAGGCTACCCATCCTTTACTTAAAAACACCCGCGAGATAAATTTTGTCGGCAACATCGAAGGTCGCGACCTGTTCAACGATAAGGCCGATGTCATCGTATGCGACGGATTCACCGGCAACGTCATCCTCAAGCTGGCCGAGTCGTTTTACAGCCTGATCCGCCGACGCAAGATCAAAGACGAATATTTCGATCGTTTCAATTTTGAAAATTACGGAGGTACGCCGGTGTTAGGTGTCAACGCCCCCGTGATCATCGCGCACGGTATCTCCAATGCCCGCGCCATCAAAAACATGATCCATATAACCCGTAAGGTGACCGCAGCCGGACTGACCGAAAAGATCGCTCAGGCTGTTCACGAAAGTATCGCCTCCTGAGTATGAGCAAAATCAGAGCCGCCATCACCGCCGTCAATGCATGGGTTCCCCCCGATCTGCTCACGAATGCAGAGCTCACCCGGATGGTGGACACGACGGAGGAATGGATCGAGACGCGTACGGGAATCAAAGAACGTCATATACTGAAGGGAGAAGGTCTGGGCTCGAGCGATATCGCCGTGCAGGCCATCCTGCCTTTGCTGAAGAAAAAGGGAATCGGCCCGGAGGAGATCGAGCTGATCATCTGTGCGACCACCACCCCTGATATGCAGTTCCCCGCTACGGCGAATATCATTGCCGACAAGATCGGGGCTGTCAATGCCTGGGGCTACGACGTGAATGCCGCCTGCTCGGGTTTCATCTTCGCACTCAGCACGGGCTCCAAATTCATTGAGACGGGTACGCACAAGAAGGTGCTGATCGTCGGCGTGGACAAAATGTCCAGCATCATCAATTACGAAGACCGCGCCACCTGTGTGATTTTCGGAGATGGCGGAGGTGCAGTGCTGTTAGAACCGGACGACCAGGGAAACGGCATCATGGATTCCATCCTACGCACCGACGGTTCTGGCCGTGCCTTCCTTCACCAGAAAGCCGGGGGCAGCGTTAAGCCTGCTTCAGCTGAAACCGTGGCTGCCCGCGAGCATTTCGTATACCAGGAGGGCCAGACGGTTTTCAAATTCGCGGTGACCAAGATGGCCGATGTGAGTGCAGAGATCATGGAGCGCAACAACCTCCAGTCGGAAGACGTTGCCTGGCTGATACCACACCAGGCCAACAAGCGTATCATCGACGCGACCGCCAGGCGCATGGGACTCCCCGACGAGAAAGTCACGCTCAACATCGAACGCTACGGCAATACCACCAACGGCACCATACCGCTTTGCCTGTGGGAATACGAAAGCCGTTTTAAAAAGGGCGACAACATCATCATCGCCGCCTTCGGGGGTGGATTCACCTGGGGCGCCATCTGGCTTCGCTGGGCGTATTGATTTTTCGCCCTTCATTTCCATTTCGTCTCTGTGGTCATTAAGCCCAGGCTCAAATAGCCGTGATTACGGAATAGATGTCAATCGGTCGTTAAACTTTTTTTTCTGAAGAGTATCCTATCTCACGCAGACGCTTTGCCGGTACTATCCATCGTCGTTCAACAAGCGGAATACATATGCTCAAGAAAAATGAATGTTCAGTGCACGGGCGCCAGGCGAAAGGCAACTGGAACATACCGTCAAGAACCACCATCCTGGGTTTCTTGATAATCATCGTATGGTCATATTCACCTCAACGATTGTTTGCACATTCAACGGAACATCATCATCACGCTCCGCGGGAGTGGTTCGTTAATGGACGGGAAAAAGTAAAGGCCGATTTTTTGTACAACAAGGGAGATGAAATCTACCTGCAGGGTCCACATGAAGAAGTCTTCCATTATCCCCTGCAGGCATTTTCATTCCGTGACAGGCACTATCTGAAAGACAAGATTACGCATATTCATGCACTCAACCTGGCCGAGAAGACACTTGATCGACAGCCTAAAATGCCCACGCAAAGCTTTGCATACCCCGGGGCTTTCCTATTGATTGCAGCAATCATTTTCTTTTTCATCGTCATGCATCTCAAGAGCAGGAAGAGATGGCCTGTCGTCATCTTGTTTTTGTGTACAGTTGTCGCCTATAGCTTCAGACCTGCCTTTCTTACTTCTTGGGTGACCAATCCACAAACTATGGACAGTGCTTTCATTCCTTTCAAGCCCAATGTGGTCACCTCCTGGGATTCGACGTATTTCTACATCGAGTCTTTCGGTATTCCAGCCACGCACGGTATGATGACAGGGATTACCAATTGGCAGCAACAGGTGCCGATTCCACAGTGCTATATCAAACCCAATGCATGGATGATTCCACTCCAGCCCGTCCTTGCCACCACACCCGTACCGGTGAATGCCAATCATTTCATTCGCGGGGCTATTGCGGTGGCGGTAAATGGAGTTCCTATTTTCAATCCGTATACGAATACCGGAGTAGATGCTTTTCTTACCGGGCAGCTCGACCAATGGGGAGGCCACTGCGGAAGAGCAGATGACTATCACTACCATATCGCTCCCTTGCAGTTATACGCCAGCACGCAAGCGACCTTGCCGATTGCTTATGCATTGGATGGTTTTGCCGTTTACGGTGCTGTGGAGCCAGACGGAACGCCGATGCTTGCGCTGGATAGCAATAACGGCCATTGGGGACAGAATGGAACATATCATTACCATGGAGTCCCAGCCGCCCCGTATATGATCGGCCGGATGGTTGGGCAAGTGACGGAAGATGCTACACTACAGATCGTACCCCAGCCGCACGCCAATCCCGTACGCCCTGCACTCACCCCGCTGAACGGAGCGGTCATCACGAATTGTGTACCGAATGGTTCTAATGGGTACACACTGACATATTCCCTCGCCGGGCAATCGTATCAGGTAAACTACAATTGGACATCTTCTGGTCTGTACACCTTCAATTTCATCAATCCTTCCGGTACCACTTCAAGCACTTATAATGGTTTTATCCCTTGTGTGCTTCCATCCTCCATCCATGAAGTCAGCGAGGTACAGCATGGCTTCAGTATTTACCCGAATCCTTCCAGCGGTTTTTTCACGATTCGACTGAAGGGAGACGTTCGGGCAGCTGATGTGGAAGGCTTGCAGGTCCTGGATGCAAGAGGAAGCCAGGTTTTCACCTCCATGGTCTATCAGGAGAGTATATCCTTGCATGCGTTCAATCCGGGCATCTATTTTATTTTACTCCAAACGAAGTCGGGTCTGTGGTCGGAAAAGATCGTGCTGCAGCCAGATTAGCTTGTTGACGCCAACTGCTATGGTCTGTCCCAAGTGCAGTTACTGGCTGTCCATGCTGAACATTCCTCAACACTTTCTCCAGTCTTCCGTAGCTTTGCCCTGCATGTCGCTGCGAACAACCCTCTTCTTCCTGCTGCTGTTCACCGCTCTTTCCACTTCGGCGCAGGACCTTCCGCAACTGTCGGTGTACGATTTCAATCCGGCGAGGGGCAACTGGACTGGGTCGCAGCTATACAGGCAGGATAATACGAAGAATTTCGCTTCAGCCTCAGCGTATCTACATGTGGAACTCTTAACCGGACTTTCTGCATTGGTTTTTTCCTGGAGTCCTGCCACCAAGTCCAGGCCAGTTTCATCGGATACTTTATGGATAGAAAAGGACGGTACCCTCTTCGGTGATTTTGTTTTTTCACAGCGACGTACCTACGATAATGGAGTGGTGGAGCTGATCTTTGAACAAGAGAGGAAATCCGATGGTGCGACACTGCGCCACGAGTACAACCTGGGCAACGGCCGATTAATGATTCGAGAAAAACTTCGTCCGGCCGCCTCACCCGGTTGGGAGGTGCTCAGGGTTTGGGAGATGATGCCTGCGCCTTGACCTTAGCTGCTTTTTTAATCGGACCGAAAGGACCGTACTTGTGTTGTAGTTCACTGAAGTTATCAGCATACGGACCAAAAGGGTGGTCTACCGGTTTCTTGCTGATGTCCGGCCAGTCTTTGGATAGATCCTTGCCCGGCCTCGGCTGCGAATTCACGTAGGCGGCGATGTCCCATGCTTCTTCATCGCTGAGTTGGGAGGCCGTATGGCTGGCGCCGAGCGGCATATTGGCTTTCACGTAGCCGGCGAACCGCGAGAGCCGGTAAAGACCTGCGCCGTGGTTGTAGCTGTGCTTCCCCCATAAAGGAGGATATACATAACCGTTACCTTCAGCATCGGCTTGTCCGGCGCCGTCAGCACCGTGGCACGAAACGCATTTCTGTGTATAGGCGAGCTTGCCTTTTTCCGGATCGGCGGCCCTGTCCATGTACGGCACTTCCACGAGACCCGCACCGTAGGGGGTCTTTCCCTTTTTCACTTCCTTGCCCACCCAGCGGATGTAGGCGACCATGGCTTTCATCTCCTTGCTTTCCGGCGCAGGTGCAGTGCCGTTGAGGCTGCGTTCAAAACAGTCGCTGATGCGCTTTTCGATGGACTCTTCCGTCCCTGAGCGTGCACGGAACTTGGGATAGGTCGAGGCGACGGCACTGTAGTTGTTGCCGAAGATACGTGTGCCGGCATCGAGGTGACAGTTCTGGCAATTCATCCCGTTGGTGGTGGCGGAAACGCTGCCTTTGGGTCCCAGGTACTTTGACGTTAGTGCCACCAGCGCACGTCCGTATTGTACGAGTTCATCCGAAGTGCCCGGGTCCGGCGCTTTCCACAGAGTATCTGCTACGGCCTTCGTATTCGCCGGCGGACGCTGATGTGCTTGATCTTTGAACATTCTTGCGTAAGAGGCCTTGAGGTTGTCGTAGCCGAGCAGGCGTACTAGCGAGGCGGCACCTGCAGCCAGTACGAAGAGGGTAACGGTATACACCAGTGCGCGCGACACCAGCACCAGCGCCTTGGCGAGGTCTTTTTGCGGATGCTGGGAGTTGTCGGACATGGCTCAGCGGAATTCGTAGGTGGTACCTTGTAATTGGGTGAGGAGTGTCGCAGGGAAGTCTGTGGCAACGGCGCGCCCTTCGATTTTCGGAGCCACCACCTTCTTCTCTGCCAGGTAGTCTTCAATCACGGCGTGCATCATGATGCCCGTGCGTCGGGGTGATTTCACTTTTTCGATACGGCAAAGAACATCGTCCGGGTCGCCTTCGCGCTCACAGGCCACCACCGAATATTCCCTGGCGGGATCCAGTGCTTTGCCGCCGATCTTCACGCTTTTCACGCGACGGCCGAACTCTTCGTTGACGGTGAAGATCACATTCATGCCTGCGTAGCGCACGAACCAGCCTCCGAAACGCTTGGAAGGATCTTTCGCAAATGCATTCTGCAGTTCTTTCTCCAGCCACTCGAGCAGTTGCTGCCCTGTCACCAGTCCGGTTTTCACCTCGCTGTTCACCGGCAGCATGTTCCAGAGAAATTCCTTGGTGATGGCAGCTTTGCCGGTAGCCGGGTCGGTATTGAGGGGCTGGCAAAAGCGGAAGCCGTTGCTCAGGGCTACATCGGGTTTGAATTTCCAGCGGATCGCATCCGTCAGCAGGTTGTCCATAGGCGTCTCCAGTACGAAGTAACGTACCAGCGGTGTTTCGCTGTAGCCGAGCACCTTCGTCAGTTCTCTGTTGTACGGAATGGCGGCGCGCATCACCAGTTGTTGCATCTCTGCATCCGGACTGTACCGCTCAGGATCCACGTCCAGCAATTCGTAGCGGTGTCCGGAGAGCGCACCGTTGCTGAATTGCAGCTCCAGGCGGCCGAGGAAGGAGCCGAAGGCCCCGCATTCCACTACCTTGGCATACTTGCCTTCTATCGGTACGCGTACCCGTTCATGCGTATCCGCACCGAGGATGAAGTCCACGCCGGCGGAGACAGGATTGTTGGCGAGGCCTACCTGCTGGGCAAGTCCCATGTGGGTCACCAGCAACACTGCGGCGCAGCCTTCCGTTTCCCGCAGAAGCCGGACGTAACGTGCCACATTTTTTTCAGCATGTTCAAAGCGGATGCCTTCGCTGTAAGCGGGCGACTGCCGTTTGGGTATGAGGTGGTCGGTATAACCGATGAAGCCGATTTTGATACCGTCGATGACCTTGGTCCAGTAGGGAGGATAGATCAGTTCGCCGTTGTTTTCGTCGCCCGGCTGATGCCACATGTTGGCGCATATCTTGGCGGCATACGAGTGCCCCATGTCGAAAAGCATCCTCTTTTTTTTGTACACCACCTCCCAGTTGCCGGGCAGCATCAGGTCGTAGCCCATCTCGTTGAAGATCGGGATGAGCGCTTCGCCTTCTGTCAGCGATGCCACGGCATGACCATGGTAGTAATCGCCGCCATCGATGAGCAGGGTGCGTGCTGGGTCCTGCTTGCGCAGCGAATCAATCATGGTCTTCATCACGGCCAGGCCACCCCGCTTTCTGTAAACGGCTTTACCGTTTTCCCAGAAGAACTCATCGTGGGTGTGCAATTGTGCGTGGATGTCGCAGGTGTACAGCAAGGTGATCCGTGTGTCGCCCGTGGCGGCGGATGCTGTGTTCGCTGCGGCGGGAATACCGGCGGGTGGTGTTTCGGCTTCGTGCTTCAGTGTGGGCAGCAATGCTGCGCCCAGGCCCAGAGCGGCCGATTTACGCAGGAAGTCGCGGCGGGAGGATCCTTGCTCAGGCAATTTCTTTTTTTCTTTCATCGCTGTGTCAGGGGAAATCAGTGCGGAAGCTTATCGCGGAATTTGCCGTACACCCAGGTGCCGGCAATTGCGCTGAGCAGGGTCACCACAATCACCGTGGCGCCGGAGCCGATCTGAGCGAAAAGCGGACCCGGGCAGGCTCCGGTGATGGCCCATCCGAAACCGAACAGCAGTGCACCGTAGATATTTCCTTTGTTGAATTGCTTGGGATGTATCACCACCGGCTCGCCCTGTAGTGTGCGGATATTGTATTTACGGATCAGAAATACCGACAGCATGCCCACGGCAATCGCACTGCCGATGACGCCGAACATGTGGAACGATTGCAGTCGGAACATCTCTTGTATGCGGAACCAGCTGATGATTTCCGCCTTGACGAAGATGATGCCGAAGGCCGTGCCCACCACCAGGTATTTAAGATTAGAACTCCAGCTGTACGGTTCGATTTCACTCTCGTTCACGCACATGGTGTCGAGTGCACGTACTTCCTTTTCGGACAATGTTTCTTTTTCCTGCGTTACCATGGTGATCAGAGTTGAAGGATGTAGGGTAAGATAAGGTTGGCCATGATGAATCCTCCGGCCATGAAGCAACAGGTGGCGACCAGTGAGGGCCATTGGAGGGAGGAGATCCCCATGATGGCGTGGCCGCTGGTGCAGCCGCCGGCGTAGCGGGTGCCGAAGCCCACCAGGAAACCACCGATGACCATCATGATGAACCCGCGGAGGGTCAGCAGGGCCGGCCAGTTGAAGAGGTCGGAGGGGACCAGTCCGCTGTAATTGCTGATGCCGTAGCCGGATAACTCGCTCACCAGCGCAGGATGCAGCACCGGTCCTGCAGGATTCGCCAGCAGGAAGGTTGCGAGGATTCCGCCGAGGAGTACACCGCCCACGAAGAAGAGGTTCCAGGATTCCTTTTTCCAGTCGTACTTGAAAAAAGGAATGTCGGCGGGCAGACAGGCGGCGCAGATGTGACGCAGCGATGAGCTGATTCCGAAAGATTTATTCCCGATGATCAGCAGTACGGGGACCGTTAGTCCGATGAGGGGCCCGGCCACGTACCAGGGCCAGGGTTCGAAGATGCATTGCATTGTGCTGAGGCTATAGGTTTGGAATTGCAAAAGTAAATCTAAGCAATTGCGCCGGATGTGACCTTTGTTACCGTGCCGGAAATAAAATCAGCAACTGTTTTATCAACACGGTGTTAATAAGGTGTGGTTTCCCCACGCATGTGTCCGATTCCTCCTCTGTGAAAGGGCCATTGCGAGGGGCGTGTTGAGCCTTCGTAAAATTGTCGCTGCTTCGACTCGGAATACCAAAATAGCGTTAATTTTGGCCATCGTTATGGGCGCTGTTTCCTTACTTATCCTCACCCTTGCTGCCATCGTATTTTCTGCCGGGGGCATCATGGTTTCACGGTTCATGGTGAAGGGTTCCCAGAATCCCCGCAAGGGCGAGCCTTACGAGTGCGGTGTTCCCACCCGCGGCGGCACATGGATGCAGTTCCAGGTAGGGTACTACCTCTTCGCATTGGTCTTCCTCATTTTTGATGTGGAGCTCGTATTCCTATATCCCTGGGCCACGGTCGTGAAGGAGATAGGTTGGGTGGCATTCGCCGATATAGTGGTTTTCTTTTTCATTTTATTCCTGGGTTTTCTCTATGCCCATAAAAAAGGTGCATTAAAATGGATGTAACACAAAGTAAGTCGGGCTTTCCGGGCCAGGTGCATGAGCTGCCCGGTGGAGGAATTGTGCTGAGCAAGCTCGACGATGTGATCAACTGGGCACGCTCCAATTCCCTCTGGCCACTCACCTTCGCCACCAGCTGCTGCGGCATCGAAATGATGTCAGTGGCCGGTGCCAAATATGATTTTTCCCGCTTCGGCTTCGAAGTGGCGCGGGCAACGCCCCGTCAGGCGGATGTGATCATCATCGCCGGTACCATCGTGAACAAGATGGCCCCGGTGCTGAAGCGTCTCTACGACCAGATGGCCGACCCGAAATATGTGATCGCCATGGGGGCCTGTGCCATTAGCGGTGGTCCTTTCTTTTACAACACCTATTCTGTCGTGAAGGGTGCCGACCACGTCATCCCGGTGGATGTCTATGTGGCCGGCTGTCCGCCCCGGCCTGAGGCGTTGCTGCACGCCCTGATCGCCCTGCAGGAGAAAATCCGTAGCGGCATGACGCGGGAACAGATCCGAGAGTCTAAACCCATCTGACCGACGAACATGGAGAACGAAGCATTGAAAAACCATCTCTTGCAGCATATGCCCGCTGCTACCTTCGAGGAAGGAACCGAGTGGCTCACGCTGCAGACGGGTCCGGAAGGGTTCAGGGATTTCGCACAGTACTTGCGCAACGACGCAGCACTGCAGATGGATTACCTCTTTTGCCTCACTGCGGTGGACTGGAAGACACATATCACGGTCGTTTACCACCTGACTTCTACCGTCTACAGGCATACCCTGGTGCTCAAAGTGAAGCTCGACCGCGCAGATGCGGCCATAGATACCGTTAGTGACATCTGGCGTACCGCGGAGTTCCACGAGCGCGAAGCCTACGACCTGATGGGGGTTGCCTTCATCGGTCATCCCGACCTGCGTCGCCTCTTCATGACCCCCGATCACGAAGGCTATCCGCTGCGCAAGGATTACGAAGATCCGGTCAACATGATTAAACTCTGATATGCTTGAACAAATAGGAACCAACGATCAGGGGGATATGATCATCAACGTCGGGCCGCAGCATCCCTCGACCCACGGCGTGTTGCATCTCGTGATCACCCTTCAGGGTGAAACGGTGAAGAAGGTGGAACCACATCTCGGCTACATCCATCGTTCCATCGAGAAGATGTGCGAGAGCTTGTCTTACCGACAGTTCATTTACGTGACGAGCCGGATGGATTACCTCAGCTCGCATATCAACAACCACGCATGCGCGCTCTGTGTCGAGAAGGGCCTACAGCTGGAGATACCGGCCCGTGCACAGGTGATCAGGGTCATTTTGGATGAGCTCACCCGCCTCGCATCTCACCAGCTATGGTGGGGAGCCCTGGCGATGGACCTCGGTGCCTTCACGCCCTTCTTCTATGCTTTTCGGGAGCGGGAGATGATCAATGAAATCATGGAGGACACCTGCGGTGCGCGCCTCACCATGAATTATATAGTGCCCGGCGGACTGATGATGGATGTACATCCGGATTTCCAGCGCAAGGTGAAAGAGTTTTTACGTCTGTTCCGCTCCAAGATCCACGAATACGATGAGCTGGTGACCGGCAATGTCATTTTTCAGAACCGCACGCGTGGGGTAGGAGTCATATCGAAAGAAGACGCTATCTCCTTTGGCTGTACAGGTCCTACCGGACGTGGTAGCGGTGTCTCCTGCGACGTGCGCAAGCATTATCCTTACGAAATCTACGATCAACTGAAGTTCGATGAGGTGCTCGAATACGGCGGCGATTCCTGGTCGCGCTACAAGGTGCGTATCGGGGAGATGGTGCAAAGCATGAACATCATCGAGCAATTGATCGACAATATTCCCGAGGGCGATTTTGCCGCGAAGACCAAGGCTGTGATCAAATTGCCCAAGGGGGATTTCTACTCCAGGGTGGAGACCGCCCGCGGTGAGCTCGGCGTATATATCATCAGCGAGGGAGGTTCGACTCCTTACCGTATAAAATTCCGTTCGCCCGGTTTTTCCAACCTGAGTGCACTCGACCACATGGCCAGAGGCGGAAAAATCGGCGACCTGATGGCGACGATGGGCACCCTCGACCTTGTTATACCTGACATAGACCGTTAATGCATGATGCCGAGTTTTGAAAAAATAGTTCTGCTGCTGCAATCCTGGCTCGACGCTACGCTGGGCAGCCCCTGGGCGTTCATCGTACAGTGTGTGTTGGTTGGATTGTCGGCCATTACCTTGTTTGCCGTACTCGGTCTGGCACTGGTGTATATGGAGCGCAAGGTGGCAGCCCTGATGCAGATACGTCTCGGTCCTAACCGTGTCGGACCCAAAGGTATCTTCCAGACCACGGCCGATACCCTCAAGCTGGTGATGAAGGAAGGGCTTACGCCCGACGGTGCGGACAAGTTCATGTTCAACTTCGCGCCCTTCATGGTGATGATCGCCGCCATGCTCATTCTGGCGCCGATAGCCTTTGCCCGCAACTTTCAGATCTGGGACATCAACATCGGTGTCTTGTACGTAGCCGCCATTTCCTCCGTCGCTGTCATCGGTATCCTCATGGCAGGATGGTCCAGCAATAACAAATACTCGCTGCTGGGTGCCATGCGCAGTGCTGCACAGATCGTCAGCTACGAATTGTCCGCCGGCCTCTCCATTCTCTCGGTGGTGGTTCTGGCAGGGAGTCTGCAGATCAGCGAAATCATTGCATCGCAGGAAAACGGCTGGTGGATTTTCAAAGGACACCTTCCTGTTCTCATCGCCTTCATCGTGTTCCTCATCGCAGTCACGGCGGAGACGAACCGTGCACCTTTCGACCTCGCCGAAGCCGAGTCGGAGCTCACTGCCGGCTTCCATACCGAATACTCCGGGATGAAGTTCGCCTTGTTCTTCCTCGCGGAATACATCAATATTTTCATCGGTTGCGCAGTAGGTGCCACGCTCTTCTTCGGAGGATGGATGCCCCTGCACATCGGCGGCTGGGAAGCCTTCAACCACATCATGGACTACATACCGTCCTCGCTTTGGTTCCTTGGCAAAACCATGTTCCTCATTTTCCTGATCATGTGGTTCCGCTGGACCTTCCCGCGGCTGCGCGTGGATCAGTTGCTCAACCTCGAATGGAAATACCTGCTGCCCATCAGCATGATCAATCTGCTCGTCATCACCTTCATGGCCATCATGGGCTGGCACTTCTAATTCCTCCGCACTATGTTCCTTAAGGACTACATACAAACAGTATTCGGCACGCTGAAATCCCTTCTGAAGGGTATGAAGCTGACGGGTTACTATTTTACACACCAGAAGGAGATCATCACCCAACAGTATCCCGATGTGCAACCGCAACTGGCGGAGCGTTTCAAAGGGGAGGTGGTGATGCCGCACAACGAGAGCAACGAACACCGCTGTACGGGTTGTCAGGCCTGTGAGATCGCCTGTCCCAATGGAACCATCAAAATCGTCACCAAGAACGAAGTCAATGCCGAAGGAAAAAAGAAGAAGGCCATCGACACCTTTGTGTACCGGCTGGAGCTCTGTACCATGTGTAACCTCTGTGTACAGGCTTGTCCCTCCGATGCCATCATCATGTCGAATGCTTTCGAACACAGTGTGTACGACCGCCGTCAGCTGACCAAGGTGCTCAATAAACCCGGTTCAAAAATCATGGAGGGCGTGGAATGATGGATGCCAACACGATCGCCCTGCTTGCCCTCTCTGCCTTTATCCTGATTTCGGGTATCCTTACCGTTACTACGCGCCGACTGTTCCGCGCCGCCATCTGGCTCCTGTTCACCCTCATCGGCATCGCCGGTTTGTATTTCTGGATGGAAGTGGAGTTTGCAGCGGCAGTGCAGATCATCGTTTACGTCGGCGGTATCGTGGTGCTCATCATCTTCTCCATCTTCCTGACCAACCAGGAAGGCATACACATGCCGGAGGCGCTGGACCGCCGTAAATTGTTCGGACTGCTCGCTGCCCTCGCCGGTGCAGGCCTTACGTGCATGCAAATCATCGCCCGTACCTGGAACAACGGTGACGGGAGCGCTTACAATCCTTCTGTCAATAAAATAGGTCACCTGCTGGTCGGCAATACGCCCGACAGTTATGTGCTGCCCTTCGAGCTGGTGAGCATACTGCTGCTGGCCGCGATGATCGGCTGCATCGTCATCGCTATGAAATCCCGTCCCGACGAACAATGAACCCATCACCCCTGCTCATACTTTTAATTCTCAGCACGCTGCTCTTCTTCATCGGCATGTACGGCTTCCTTACACGCCGCAACATGATCGCCATGCTCATGAGTCTCGAACTGATGTTGAACAGTGTGAACATCAACTTCATCGCGTTCAACAAATACCTGTGGCCCGGCAACATCGAGGGCCTGGGCTATACCATCTTCATCATCGCCATCGCTGCCGCAGAAGCCGCAGTAGCCATCGCCATCATCATCAACCTCTTCCGCAACACCAGGTCCATCGATGCCGAAGATGCATCCCAACTGAAAAACTGATTCTTCCGGCCACCGTTCCCAAGTAAACACCACTGCGCATGCAATTCCCTACTGGCTTGTTCCTGATTCTGCTGCTTCCCCTGTTCAGCTTCCTGCTGCTGGGTATTTTCGGCCGCAAATACCTGAGTTCCCTGGCCGGCATGCTGGGCACTACGTCCATGCTGGTGGCGGCGCTGCTTTCTATACAGACGGCTTTCAATTATTTCTTCCATCCGCTCGCGGATACCTTTGCGCGTACCGTTGCCTGGAAAACGACCTGGTTGCCCTTTACGCCCGAGGTCTCCATCGACATTGGCATTATGCTCGATCCCATTTCGGTGATGATGCTGGTGGTGGTGACGGTAGTCTCCCTGATGGTGCATGTCTACAGCCTGGGTTATATGAAGGGCGAAGAGCGCTTTGCCACTTATTACGCCTTTCTTTCACTCTTCACCTTCTCCATGCTGGGGCTGGTGGTATCGGTGAACATCTTCCAGATCTATATGTTCTGGGAGCTGGTAGGCGTGAGTTCTTTCCTGCTCATCAGCTTCTATTTCACCAAGCCAAGTGCGGTTGCCGCCTCGAAGAAAGCCTTCATCGTGACGCGTTTCGCCGATCTCGGCTTCCTGATCGGCATACTTACGCTGGCGTACCATGCCAACACCCTTGACTTCAACACCCTGATCGAGCGACTCACGGCTACGGATTCACCCTGGCTGCGTTCTGCAGCAACGGCAGGATTCATGGGTGCAAGTGCGCTCACCTGGGGCTTGCTCCTTGTGTTCATGGGCGGCGCGGGAAAGAGTGCCATGTTCCCGCTGCACATCTGGTTGCCCGATGCGATGGAAGGCCCGACGCCCGTCTCGGCGCTCATCCATGCCGCAACGATGGTGGTGGCCGGTGTGTTTTTGGTGGCGCGCCTGTTCCCTGTCTTTTTCATGTCGTGTCCGGTAGCACTTGAAGTAGTGATGTGGACGGGAGTCCTGTCAGCGGTATTCGCAGCAGTGATCGCCTGTACCCAGACTGACATCAAGCGTGTTTTGGCTTACTCGACCATGTCGCAGATCGGGTACATGATGTTTTCGCTGGGGGTATCGGGCTACGGCGGCGAGGCCGGACTCGGCTTCAGCGCATCCATGTTCCACCTGTTCACACATGCCTTCTTCAAGGCCCTGCTGTTCCTGGGTGCCGGCGCTGTGATACACTATATCCACAGCAACGAGATGCAGGACATGGGCGGTTTACGTAAAGCCATGCCGGTGACGCACCTCACCTTTTTGATCGCCTGCCTGGCCATTGCGGGCATTCCACCGTTCGCCGGCTTTTTCAGCAAGGAGGAGATCCTCACAGCGGCCCATCACAGCCATCCATTCGTCTACTATACGGCGCTTCTAACGGCAGGCCTTACCGCCTTCTATATGTTCCGGCTCTATTTCCGGATTTTCTGGAGTCGTCCGGCACAGGTACATACAGATGCGCATGCTGACGAACACCACCACGGAGAAGGTACCTGGTCCATGAAGATCCCGCTGCTGCTGCTCAGCATCGGTGCCATCGGTGCAGGTCTTATTCCCTTCGGCAAATACGTCTCCGCCGACGGCAGTCCGCTCGAAGTCCCTTTCCACCTGGACGCAGCCATCCTGCCGGTTTGCATCGCGCTCGCCGGCATCCTGCTCGCCGCTTACCTATATAAATCGGAGAACGACAAGGCCGATGCCATCAGCAGTAGCCTGGGGGTGCTATACAAGGCGGCCCTGCGCAAGTTCTATATCGATGAACTCTATCTCTTCATCACCAGGAAAATCATCTTCCCCTATCTCGGCCGTCCCGCTGCCTGGATAGACCGTAATATGGTGGATGCGTCCGTCAATGGAATCGCTTCCGCTGTGGCCTGGAAATCGGACATGATCAAAGGGGTTCAATCCGGTAAAGTGCAGGACTATGCCGTATGGTTCTTTGCCGGTATATTCGGACTGACCCTGCTGGCCATTTATCTTCTCAACTGATACACTATGCTCTTACACGCTTTAGTCCTGTTACCTGTACTCACCGCGCTCGCTGTCCTTTTCTTCAGCGACCTGCGTCAGGTGCGTTGGGTGGCCTTCATCGGCTCGGCAGCCCAGTTGTTGCTGAGCATATTCGTGTTGTCGGCCTTTTATGCCGAGCGTGCAGCGGGCAATATCGCAACGGTGGTATGGTACCAGTCGCTGCAGTGGTTCCCATCGCTGGGCATCGGCTTCACCACCGGTGTTGATGGCATCGCGCTCTCGATGATTCTCTTGTCTGCCGTGGTGGTACTGGCAGGGGTGCTGGTCTCCTGGAAGATGGAAAAGATGAGCCGTGAGTTTTTCTTTCTCCTGATGTTGCTTAGTGCCGGTGCATATGGTTTCTTCATTTCGCTCGATCTCTTCACCTTGTTCTTCTTCCTCGAGCTCGCGGTGATTCCCAAATTCCTGCTGATTGGTGTATGGGGCAGTGGCAAGAAGGAATACAGCGCCATGAAGCTTGCCCTCATGCTCATGGCGGGGTCTGCGTTTGTTTTTCTCGGACTCCTCGGTATTTACTTCAACAGCGACAACGGCAGCGGTGGACACACCTTTGACCTCACGGTGCTGGCTTCGCAGGGTATTCCGATGGAAACACAGTTGCTGTTCTTCCCCATCGCCTTCATCGGCTTCGGCATCTTCGGGGCTTTGTTCCCTTTCCATACCTGGGTTCCGGACGGACACAGTTCCGCTCCTACGGCGGCTTCCATGTTTCTGGCGGGCATCTCCATGAAGCTCGGTGGATACGGTTGTCTGAGAGTCGCGACCTTCCTCATGCCGGAGGCAGCGCACCACTACGCCCCCTGGATCGTCGGCCTTTCCGCGGTAGCGATCTTGTACGGGGCCTTCGCCACCATGATGCAGACGGACCTGAAATACATCAATGCGTATTCTTCGGTGAGCCATTGCGGCTTCGTGTTGCTGGGTATCGGTATGCTCAATGAAACAGCCATTACCGGAGCGGTAATGCAGATGATTTCCCACGGGTTGATGACGGCCCTCTTCTTCGCCGCCATCGGTATGATTTACGAGCGTACACATACCCGCGACCTGGCACGGCTGGGCGGCTTGTTGAAAGTGATGCCCTTCATTTCTTCCGTCTTCGTCATCGCCGGTCTGTGCTCCCTGGGCCTGCCCGGCTTCAGCGGTTTCGTGGCCGAGATGACCGTCTTCATGGGCTCCTGGCAGCACGATGAGCTCTTTTACCGCGTGGCCACCATCGCCTCCTGTGCGAGCATCGTTGTAACGGCGGTGTATATACTACGGGCGGCGGGAAAATCCATCATGGGGCCTATGGCCGACGAACATCACCTTACGCTGAGCGATGCTGCGTGGAACGAAAAGCTGGCGGCCGTGGTGCTACTCACAGGTATAGTCATCATCGGCATAGCCCCTTTCTGGCTGAACACATTGCTGGAGCCCGGCATCGACGGACTGATGCATAACATTGGACGCCATTTAACCTATTGAGCACACCATGAGCATGACCGAATTATTGCTGTTGATGAAACACGAGCTGGTGCTTTGTCTCGTGCTTTTCATCACGCTGATATTTAAAATCAACGATAGTGGCCGTGACCCTCACCGCTGGGCGGGCACCATGCACCTCCTGCTCACGCTGAACTTCCTGCTGGGTTTCTTCGGCAACACCTACGGCCAGCTCTTCAACGGGATGTTTGTGAACGATGCCCAGCTGGTCTTACAGAAAAACATCCTCAACGGCGGCATGCTCATCATCTCCCTGATGGCGCATCCCTTTGTGCGCAGCCACCGCCACCTCCCCGAATTCTACATGCTCATGATCGCCTCCCTCATGGGGATGTTTTTCATGATTTCCTCCGGCCACCTCCTGCTCTTCTATGTTGGACTTGAACTTGCCACTATTCCCCTGGCGGCACTGGCCAACTTCAATCTCCATAAAAGCAATTCCTCCGAGGCCGGAATGAAAATGATCCTGTCTTCGGCCTTCAGTTCCGCCTTGTTGCTGCTCGGCATCTCTTTTCTCTACGGCACCACCGGTAGTCTGTCCTTTGACGGTATCCGCGCAGGGCTCGTCGGAGATCCCTTGCAATCGCTGGCTTTTGTGATGGTGTTCGCCGGGTTTGCTTTCAAATTGTCGGCAGTGCCTTTCCATTTCTGGACGGCCGATGTGTACGAAGGAGCTCCTGTGCCTGTAGCCGCTTACCTCTCGGTCATTTCCAAGGCCGCGGTGACCTTTATCTTCCTGACGGTATTGTACGGAGTCTTCGCTCCGATGTCTGTGCTATGGTATTACATGCTCTTCCTTCTGGCGGCACTTACCATCGGCATCGGCAATCTCTTTGCGCTGCGTCAGGACAATATCAAGCGGTTCCTGGCTTTCTCGTCGATTGCGCAGGTGGGCTTCATACTCACAGCTGTTACGGCTGGTACAGCGGCAGGGGAGACCTCTGTCGTTTATTTCCTGCTGATTTACCTCTTCAGCAATCTGGGAGCTTTCAGTGTGGTCAATATCGTCAGTGCTGCCACTGGTCGCGAGCATATCCAGGATTACAGAGGTTTCTACAAGACCAATCCGCTGCTCACCTGGATGCTCACCATCTCACTGTTCTCGCTGGCCGGGGTTCCACCGACAGCAGGCTTCTTCGGGAAGTTGTTCCTGCTGACCGCGGGAGCTTCCACGGGCAACTACGTACTTGCGGGATTCGCTGCCGTCAACATGGTCATTTCCATGTATTACTATCTGCGTGTGGTCAAGGCGATGTTCATGGAAGAGCCCGATCGTCCGATGGAGAAAATCACTACCGGCTGGATCTCCGGCATTGCGTTGGGAGCTTGTCTGGCCGGCATGTTGCTCACCGGCTTTGCTGCGGATTTTTACCAGTACATTCACAGCCTGAGTCAAGGGATTTAAAACACAATCGGAATGGCAATCAACAAAAACCATGAATTTGAAGACCTGGACGGTGTCAAGTGCTGCATCGTGGAGAAAGCGGTCACGTCAGAACGGGCGACGTTTTTGAAAGAGCTTCTCGAGTGGAACGGGTATACGGTAGTCGTTAGTGGCATCGTGCCCAAGGCTGCTCCTGTAGCCGAGGGAGAGTCACCCGCCCCAACACCCGCTCCGACGCAATTCACGGTAGGGGTTACGGACATGACCTTCAACAGTACCAATGCCGTTTTCGGGCGTTTTTTAAGGACCCGCGACGGGCGAGTCGTCACGCTTGCCTACTGGCAGCAGAAGGAAGCGCAGTCCAACGACGAGGTGCCGTATTTCGAGCACCGCGCCGGTGACCAATAGTGTATTGCCATCGGATGCCAAGTTCATCTGGCTGAAAAGTGTTTTTTCCTCTTAAAGTGTTTTTTACAGCTGAGCGCCCTTCGATTCGCCTTCGGCGGAAGAGACAAAATACCGGTGGTTGAGCGGATGCCAGTTCCGCCGAAGGCGAATCGAAACCCCGCCTCTCGATTTGCGACACAGCTTTTTTACCACGAAGACACGAGGCACGGAGGTACCCGGAGCCCCTTTTTAATCCGCTCAGGGACCACACCAAACCG
>CAZPCA010000024.1:1530-4382 GCA_964584995.1 uncultured Bifidobacterium sp. | reverse complement strand
GGCACGGAGGTACCCGGAGCCCCTTTTTAATCCGCTCAGGGACCACACCAAACCGGCACAAGTGTAAGAGCAGGATGACCTAAAAAGCAAAACCCCCTCTTCAAGATGTTGAAGAAGGGGTTTTTGTGAGGTCGCGAGCAGATTCGAACTGCTGTACAAGGTTTTGCAGACCTCTGCCTAACCGCTCGGCCACGCGACCAATTTGCAGGTGCAAACATAATGAATTCTGCGTCTCCTGCTGTTAATATTCGCTTCAGGATGCTAAACGAGTATTCCGGCCCAAGGTTTCAATTCACCTGACTTTTTCCCATTTTCACCTGATATTCAGCCGGAATTGCCCTTTTTGACATTTATCAGCACTAGCTCCCCTTAACTTAGTCCTGTAATTATTGTTTTACCAATAACGATTCAGCCATGAACAAAGCAATTGCCGGATACCACCTCCTGATGATCCTTTCAGCAGTGGACGATAACTTCAACGGTCGTGAAGACCGTATCATTCGTGATTACCTCGCGGAGAGTTTTCCTGCCAGGGTTAACCTCGATGCGGAAATGGAAATCCTGAGCACCCTGAACAAGGACGATTACCCTCTGCATTTCGACAGGGCAATGTGGGATTTTTACTCCGACTCCACCCCCGAAGACCGCACCCATTTCCTCGACATGGCGGTGAAGCTGGTGGCCGCAGATAAGAAAGTCTCCCCGCAGGAGGATGCTTACCTCAACGAATTGTACAATTCCTGGGAGGCGAATTACACCTTCTGATTCTCTTCCGAAAAGCGCCTCAACAGAAAGCCCCGAAACAACAAAGTTCCGGGGCTTTTATCGTTAGGTAATGACCGCTTAGTTGAAGGCATTGAAGCCCGTCACGTCCATTCCTGTTATGAGCAGGTGGATATCGTGGGTTCCTTCGTAGGTGATGACGCTTTCCAGGTTCATCATGTGGCGCATGATGGGGTATTCGCCGGTGATTCCCATGCCACCCAGAATCTGACGGGCCTCGCGGGCGATTTGCAGCGCCATGTTCACATTGTTACGCTTCGCCATGGAAATTTGTGCCGGTGTAGCCCTGTTTTCGTTTTTCAGTACTCCCAGACGCCAGGTGAGGAGCTGTGCTTTGGTGATTTCGGTAATCATTTCGGCCAGCTTCTTCTGTTGCAGCTGGAAGGCCCCGATGGGTTTTCCGAACTGAACACGTTCCTGAGAGTAACGCAAGGCTGTATCGTAGCAATCCATGGCGGCACCAATGGCACCCCAGGCAATACCATACCGAGCCGAGTTGAGGCAGCCCAGCGGGCCTTTGAGCCCTTTCACGTTCGGGAAAATATTGGCTTTGGGCACCTTCACATTGTCGAAGACCAGTTCGCCGGTGGCACTGGCGCGCAACGACCACTTATTGTGTGTTTCGGGAGTGCTGAAGCCTTCCATGCCACGCTCCACGACCAAGCCGCGGATGGCACCCTCTTCGTCCTTGGCCCAAACCACGGCGATATCGGCAAAGGGGGCATTGGAAATCCACATTTTAGCCCCGTTCAGGATGACATGGTCGCCGGCATCCTTATAGTGGGTCAGCATGCCGGCCGGGTTGGAACCGTGGTTCGGCTCTGTGAGTCCGAAGCAGCCCATCCACTCGCCGGTAGCGAGCTTCGGAAGATACTTACGGCGCTGCTCTTCAGTACCATAGGTGAAAATAGGGTACATCACCAGTGAGCTTTGCACGGAGGCCGTTGAACGTACACCGGAATCGCCGCGCTCAATCTCCTGCATGATAAGTCCGTAAGAGATCTGGTCCATGCCTCCTCCCCCGTATTCGGCGGGGATGTAAGGACCGAATGCACCGATTCCGGCCAATCCCTTCAAAATCTGGTTGGGGAAAGTGGCTTTCTGTGCGTATTCTTCAATGATCGGGGAGACATCCCTCTTCACCCATTCACGCACGGAATCCCGCACCAGGCGGTGTTCTTCGGTCAGCAATTCGTCCATGAGGAAATAATCATGGCCCTGGAAACGATCTTGTGGCATAACTGTCTTGATTTGTGTACCGCAATATAAGTGGCACACCGTTGAGCGCTGCAAAATTATCAAAAAAAAGGCCTTTCGGTGAACGCCTCCGACTCCCGGTAAGGTAAAAGACCTGGACTTTGCGCTGATGAATTTCAGGTCCTGATCTCAACCCCGGCGGTTTTCGGTCGTATTCGCCTCTCAGAGCATCGCTGTATCCTTTTGTCTCAGTGGTTGAAGCACCCTCCCGCTATACTGTGATTTTCCATTGATGAGTTTTTGGCAACCTGTTGTAAAAATCTACACATGGACATTACTACAGAATAAATACTCCTCCGCCCCAGGGCTGCGCACAACAGTCGTAGAAAAAACAACCCCGGCCTTACGGGGCCGGGGTTTTCCTCAATCATCGGTCCCGGCATAGAGCGCATCGTTGTTGAGGTAAATGATGCGCCAGGAAGAGTCCGTCAATCCGAGGTTGTCGCGCACCAGCCTGTGTAAGCGCTTGCATTGCCGGAAGAGGAAGCGGTTCCAGATGAACACCACGGTGTAGGCCGTATGGCCTCCCGCATTCGCCGTAGTATCTAACGGTGCCGCACATCCCAACAATTGCTGGAGGCTGACAAGTGAATCCGTGGGAGCTTGCTTCAAAGGAGGAAAAACACGGAAGTTGCCCTTCCCTTCCCAGTCGAGGTTGGGAAAACCGGGAGCATAGCAATTGATGTACCAGCAGATCGGATACGCACCGGTGTCGAAATAGAGGGCCTGGATCGGTTGATAGTGATTTTTCTTCTCCGCCCGACGGCTTGAAGTGTCCTCAATTCGGAGTAAGTGCAGGTAGCTGCTGTCCA
>CAZPCA010000024.1:0-1430 GCA_964584995.1 uncultured Bifidobacterium sp. | reverse complement strand
ACATAAAAGACGTCTTCAAACGCTTCCGCAGGTCCGCTGTCGCGCAGGATATTGAAATAGAGTTTTCCGTCACTCTGCATGCTGATTTCCGCCTCTCCGGTGTACTGGCTGTTAATGCGTTCTCCTGCGCGTACGATGATGCAAATACCTTTGTCGCCTTCGCAGCCGTTCCCCTCCGGTGCGGGGTGGCTCCTGGTTCCGAAGATAATGCGGATTTTGATTTTTGCATGGCTTTGAGCAGGCAGTGTGCCGTGCATGAACAAAAGAATCCCTGCTGTGAAAATGGTTTTTTGGAAAAGTGTGTGGAAGGATGTTTTCATGGTGCTTTTTTTTGATGGTGAAAGAGAGAGTGTGGTGTGAACTTTGGGCAGTTCATGGTCCTGCTTCGGCCAACAGCTGCTGTCGACGGAAACGAAGGTGAAGGTGTCGGTGCCGGCGCACCTACCGCGGATGGTACTGGGGATGGATGTATGGCATGGTATCAGACATGTTACAGCAGTTCAGTAAGGGTTTTGCTGTTCCTGCACATGCTACGCGAATGCCTCACGTATGAAATCTGACGAGTGCCTGTGGTAAAAACAAAAGCACTGATGAGGACAAAACTATAGTCGCTTTAGCGGACCCACGAACGATCTAAGAGAAGTAATCAACAGTGTGATGTTAAACTCCGGATTTGTCTTTCAAGACATAATAAAGCCCCTTCACATCCGTCTTCCATTCTTTTAGCACGAACACCAGAATGATTTCCTCGGCGAGGTCCAGGAAGGTGATCAACGCTGCCACATAAAACAATGGCATTACAGGTTCGGGCAGCAAGAAGAGCAGGATCATGAAGCTGCCCTGAAAAATGGCCGCCGCCTTGGCGAGGTAGGTATGATAACTTGAAATCTTACCGTAGCGGATGATCGCCATGATGATCTGAATGATGAACATACTGAAAAGCAAAATAAGGATGAAGGATTGCTCGTGGAGGAATTCTTTCTTGAAAAAGAAAATACCGACTACACCGGCAAGTACGGTGACGTCATCCGCAATCGAATCCAGCACAGCACCGCCGACACTGCTCACCTTGAATTTGCGGGCGATAGGACCATCGATCAGGTCGGTGAAGAAGGCAAGCGGCAGCAACCATTTGAATGTTTCAGCGTTGCCGGTAGCGATGAGGTAAAGCAGACGAAAAAGACTGATGCCGTTTACCAGGTAATACGCAGTAGGCCTCATGGTAGAACTTTACCCAAAGCTACTTAAAAAATACGGTGCAATGGGAAATGGATCGCAACAACATGCTGCGTATAAAGATGAGGGTGAGAGTAGGACTGCTAGCGCCCAAAAAAAATCAAGCCGAAAAGAGGCCGGATTGTATTCTTTTCCAGAGCGGCTCAGGGCAAGAGGTCTATCTCTTCCACCTGAATCACCTCTTTGGTGACAGC
>CAZPCA010000023.1:12027-25094 GCA_964584995.1 uncultured Bifidobacterium sp. | reverse complement strand
CTCGCACCTGCCGGCTGGCACATCGCAACCGATCAGGAATGGAAAGAACTGGAGCAGGAACTCGGAATGGATGCCAATGTTTCGGCGAAAAACGGTTGGCGCGGCTCCGATCAAGGCGACAAGCTCAAAGCAGTGGGATTGGATAACTGGGATCGTTTTGATCCGGTATGGGCTACTGATGAAAGAGGTTTCAGCGCACTCGCTTCAGGTAATCGTATTTACACAGGTGAGTATGGTCAACCCGGAGTAAGGAGAACGGCGTTTTGGTGGACCGCTACTGCTTATGCATCAGGGGGGGCTTCCGAATTATACTACCGTCAC
Organism: uncultured Bifidobacterium sp.; assembly: GCA_964584995.1. Lineage (GTDB taxonomy): Bacteria > Bacteroidota > Bacteroidia > AKYH767-A > OLB10 > JAJTFW01. The sequence goes on along the minus strand of CAZPCA010000023.1, from coordinate 24,773 downwards.
CTTGATTATAAGTTTTCAGGAGTTTTTCGTCAGCACGAAATAAGGCGGTACGGGATGAGTGTTCGCTGTGTGAAGGATTGACCTGTGGCGGAATAGCTTCCCTGCATTTTTCCAGTCATTGAAGCTTACAGTTCACCCACTTTCTCCTATACGGCCAAGCTCGTTAATACTTGCTTTAACTACATATAACGTTTTCATAAGTTAAGGGATATTGACAGGTAGTATTGCAGCTCTACATTTGTCCGCACAAGCTGATATTTCAAATCAAAAAATCATATTCTGTTTCACACATGAAAAAACTTATCACATTTATGGCTGTCGCTACCGGGATGGTGGTTTCAGCAGTTACATCGGGCATGGCCCAAAACAACATCGGCGCAGATTGCGGATGCCCATCCGTTTCCAGTCGCCCGACCAAGAACCTTAGCGATTATACGGATGCCAACGGTAACCTGCTGGGCAACGCTTACCTGTTTTGCGATACCACCTATATTCTGAACTCTAAAGTGTGGGTGGGTGCAGGCAAAACCATCACCATCGCTCCAGGAACAGTTATCAAAGGCGCTCCCACCGGTCTCAACGTACCACAAAATTCACTGATCATCCAACGCGATGCCAAGATCATCGCGCAGGGAACGGTCACTTGTCCTATTGTTTTCACATCTACCAACGACCCGATGAACGGTACTTATCCGATTGGCAACCGTGCTGAGTGGGGTGGTATACAGGTTCTCGGTAAAGGCCAGCTGGCCCGACTGGGCGGTGTCGCACTTACCGGAGGTGGTACTACTGCCAATGGAGAGTGGGTAATGGAAGGTTTGAACGCAGACCCCCGTTCAGTATTCGGTGGTGGTTCTACTCCCAACAATTCTGATAACTCCGGTATCCTCCGTTATGTATCCATCCGTCATGCCGGTGGTGCTACTGCTGCCAACGTCGAGTTGAACGGTCTTTCATTGGGTGCTGTGGGTAGCGGAACGACAATTGAAAACATCGAAATCATTGCCAACGACGACGACGGTATCGAGTGGTGGGGTGGAACGGTAAATTGCAAATACCTCAACTTCATGTTCCTGAACGACGACGGGTATGATCTGGATATGGATTACGATGGTAAGTTGCAATTCCTCTTCGGTGTTAAAGCTCCTGCCTCAGTGGCTCCGGGTGGAGAGAGCGGATTTGAGTGGGATGGTGACGAAGGTTCAAGCACATGGTTCGGTGGATATACCTCTGCGGTTTCTACCATCAAATCACATCCCGTGGTATACAATGCGACTATCATAGGTAACGGTTCCAATACAGGTGCAGGTGGTACAGGTACAACTACCGGAAATCCATTCGGAATCAGCTTCAAAGCCGACGCTGAAGGGGAGATTTATAACTCAATTTTCACCGGTTTCCGTGGTGGTATGAACCTTCAAAGCGCCAGCGGTGACTCTTCCTATGTGAACTGGGTCAATGGATTGACAAAAGTAGAGTGCAATCATTGGGTGGGTAATACATTCCCCGCTTCCAATGCGAACGTACAACTGACGGGTGCTGATTCTGTGAAATTCTTCAACGACAACAACGTCAACACCAACAGCATCGCAGGCTTTGATTACATCTTCAACATCAACGGTTCCACCAATCAGGTGACAGACGCTTTGGATATGGTTCCTACCTCCAATATTTCCACTTCCTGTGCTCCTCCTGCGGATGGTTTCTTCGCACCTGCCAACTACCGCGGTGCATTTGAAGCCAACAAAAAGCCTTGGTTGAACCGTTGGGCGATTACCAACGTCATCAATGTCATTCCGGGTCTTCAACCATGTCCCACTGACCTCAATTCAGACGGCGTGACCAACACCTCCGACTTCCTGATCTTTGTCGGCCAGTTCAACCTGACCTGTAATTGATCTACAGTGAAAATTGTATAAGATCGGCTATGGCTGGTTTAATAAAATAGTTTTTTCCTAATATTTTCTTTATCCGAAAGGGTTCCGGCTGTACCGGGACCCTTTTTTTGTAAATTGGTAATACTGATGAATCGGACGCTTACCATGAATATGGTTGAAAAAAATTAGCTTCTAAAGATGTGTGCAGGATGGCCTTTTATGTAATCACTGAACCAAAAAGCAGAAGATTTGATGATTCTGCGCTGAGTTTTATAGTCAATATAGACTAGTCCGAAGCGGGGCCGGAACCCTTCTGTCCACTCAAAATTATCGGTAAGCGACCAGACAAAGTACCCGTTTATCTTAGCGCTTGCAGTACGTGCTTCCAGCACGGATGCAATGTAGTGTTGAAGGTACGAAATGCGTTTCGCGTCTTGAATAATATCACCATCAGGAAAATCCAAGAAGGCGGCACCGTTTTCCGTAACAATGATAGATTTGATTTCGGGATATGCATCGTATTTCATCAGGATTTTGTACAAGCCCTCTGGATGTACTTCCCAATTCATTTCGGTCATAGGTACCTTGCGCTTCGCCGGATGTATTGTTCTCAAGCGTAGATAAGGTGTAAAGCAACTGTGCTTCACAACTTCCCGGGTATAATTTTGTACACCTATGAAATCCGGTGAAGCTATCAGCCGATGCTCATCTCCCGGCAGAAAGTATTCATACAATTTCTTCAAGAACGGTAAATCACTGACAGGATAACCATAGCCCAGTAGTGGTTCCAGGAAAAACCGGTTCAATAAAGCATCGGCTTTTTGTGCTGCTTGAATGTCCTTTTCGGAATGGCTGTTTGCACTTATCCAAGAGCAGGAAAATGTAGTGCCTGCTTTCAGTCCCTTGCTATGTTGTTGAATTTGCCTTATACCCTGTGCTTGAACAAGAGCTGCATGATGAGCGGCCGGCAGGAAATTATCGAACCCTCTTCTTCCGGGAGCATGTACTCCTAGAAAATACCCGGCACCTGTGAATGCAAGAGGTTCGTTCAGCACCATCCAGTATTGGACTCGGTCAGCGAGAGCCGACAACATAATGTGCGTATACTCTTGAAACCAATATATTATTTCTCTGTTTTTCCAACCGCCTAATCGTTCAAGGGCGGCAGGGAGGTCCCAATGATATAACGTGATCCAAGGTTGAATGCCCGACTCAAGGCAGTAATCTGTCAGTTTTTTATAAAAGTCAAGACCATGCTGGTTTACTATTCCTTTACCATTTGGAAGAATCCGGCACCAGGAAACGGAAAACCGAAAGTTGGGGATGCCAAGTTGTCGAATAATGTCAACGTCATCTTTATACCGAGAATAAAACTGAGTGCTTTCAGCTGGTGTGTGATGATTTGGTTTTCTGAACTTCCTCGATGTGAAATCATCCCAGATGGAGGGCCCCCTGTTATGAGCATTTAATGCACCTTCAGTTTGAAATGCGGAACTGGCTATACCCCAGTGAAACGGTGATGTGTTGAGTTCTGGCGGCAATCTTAACGGACGGAGAGTGAATGATTGAAAATATGTCCTGGGATATCGTTTTTATCTATCGGATCTTCATTGTATTGAATGTTTCCGATGTTTTCATCCATTATTTTTTCGAGGATTTTCATTGTTTCATCGGGATAATTAACTTGTATTGTACTCCCATTAATGATCCAATCATCAATCTCTTTAAGATGTTCTTTTTTCAGTCCTGGAAGCGCTTTTACCCCCATAGTTTCAAGCATTGCGGCGTTGCAATGTTGTTCAAATTGGGATTTCATTGGGATAATCAGCAACTTTTTACCTAAAAACAATGCTTCAGCAGTTGTTCCGAAGCCGGCATTGGTGATGATGCCTGCAGCACTCCTCAGGCTTTGGACAAAGTGCTCATTGTCCAATGGAAATATGCTAATATTCTGGTCGTGGAAGGTGCATTTGCTTCTTTTGCTGAAAATATGGAATTTACAACTTGGAAAGGATTTCAGTTTTTTCCAGATTTTGAGATCATCGAAAGACGGCAGATATACCGTGAAGTGTCCCTGATTGATTGGTAGCTGCTTCCTAATTGATTGACGAATGATAGGAGTGAAAATGTTCTCATCAATTTTTTTGAAGTGAAATCCATATTGTCTGGTTGTAGGGGCATACCTTTGTAATACCAGTTTGCCAATCGAATCGATTTTTTTCGGTCGTGGAGCCAGTGGATGCAGAGTGGCAGCCTGGTTACTCAAACCCACACACGGGATTTTATTCAGACGGCAAGCCCATGCGGATACAGGTTCAAAATCACTGATGACAAGATCGTATTTATGGACGGGAAGTGACTTGATCTCGTTTATAAACCGCTTGGTGTTCATCTTCAGGTAGGTATTGACAAAGTCGATTCCTCCTTTCTTGCCGAATACGAATCCCAATCCATGTTGGCGGTAGTTTATTGGAAAGGGGAGGCATAATTCCCATTGGGAAGCGCTAACGAGAATGTCGGTGTTAGCTTTTTTTTGTAATGCGGGAACGATCTCTAAGGCGCGACTGATATGTCCATTTCCCGTCCCCTGAATCGCGTATAGGATTTTCATTTACTTGTTGATGTTGATGTCGAGTTGATTTCATGCACCAATAATTGAAATAGTGCCTTGCTATCCATACCCGAAGCATCGGATTCTGGTTCTTGTCTTTCCTTTTTTTTACCTTTCGATTTGATTGGATGATAGTAGATGGTCCAGTTTCCTTCGTTGTATTCCAGAGCAGTTAGATTCTCGACCCAATCACCCGAATTCATGTAGGTTACACGTCCGGATTTAGTGAGAATATGGCGTATTTCAGGTTGGTGGATGTGTCCGCAAACGACAAAATCGAATTTGTTGCGGATGGCGATATCTGCACAAATTTCCTCAAACCGGTTGATGTATTTAACAGCACTTTTGACACTACTTTTTATTTTCTTGGATAGCGAAATACGATTTCTGCCCGCTTTTTCAAGGATGAAATTGACAGAGGCGTTGAGGAGAATAAGTAGGTCGTAACCAACGGCGCCCAATTTGGTAAGCCATTTTGCATGCTGCATGGTGAAATCAAAGACATCGCCATGGAAAATCCAAATTTTTTTTCCGTCTATATTTAATAAAAGCTTGTCTTCAATTGATAATTTACCCAACTCGAAACCGGAGAATTTCCTTAACATTTCATCGTGGTTTCCGGTAATGTAATGAACCGGAGTTCCTTTCGCCGCAAGGGAAATGATTTCCTTTAAAACCTTTAGGTGCGGTTTAGGAAAGTAGTTTTTACTGAATTGCCAGATGTCAATGATGTCTCCATTCAGAATTAGCATCCCCGGACGGATGGAATGTAGATACTCCGCAAGCTCTTTGGCGTGACAACCATAGGTGCCAAGATGCACATCTGATATGATAACGACTTCGACATACCTACGACTGCCATGGATTTGCGAAGCGGAAGTCAACCTTAGTACGGATTAGCAAAGTTATTACCTCGCGGATGGGATGTTCTACTATTCCAGAAAAACGAAAGCTGGTATATGAGTAGTGCGGACTGTATTCTTTCTGAAAGAACTTGAAAGACACTCAGCATAGTTCAGTTTGATGGACAATCAAAACTACACTGCGTTGATTAAAAAATATTAAAACTACACTTAAACAAATGTTAAGTTATCGGTAGTGGCTATTTAATTGAGTTCTACTCCACAATGAACCACGGATTGAGCAGGTCTTCTTTATTGTACACCACAGGCTCCCGGCTTTCGGTCTTTACAACTTTGAAGCCCGCTGCTACGGCAATTGCCTGTCCTGCGGCGGTGTCCCATTCCATGGTCGGCGCAAAGCGTGGATAGACATCAGCGGCACCTTCTGCAACGAGACATAGTTTAAGCGAGCTGCCCTTTGAAATCATCTCCAGTTGTCCATGTTCACTGCGCAAGGAATCAATGAAAGCGGATGTTTCATCACTGAGGTGAGAGCGGCTTGCGACAACAGTAAAAGCCCGTCCATTGCGGGGCATAGGAAGGGTTTGTGCCTGACGTACAAGGCTGGCGGCATCCAGGTCTGCATCCAGCAGGGCAAAGATTTCTGCTGAGGCAGCCTCTAGCTTAAAACTACCCATACCCATACTGCCGAAATAAAGGGTATCAATGATAGGAGCATAGATCACGCCCATGATGGCAGCGCCCTCATGCACAAGTGCGATGTTGACGGTGAATTCGCCGTTGCGTTTAATGAACTCTTTTGTTCCGTCCAGTGGATCAACCATCCAGAAGTAATCCCAGGATTTTCTTTCTGCATACGGGATGCTGCGTCCTTCTTCACTGAGTACAGGCAGTGAGGACGGCTCCAGGCCCTTTACTATCGCTGCATGTGAGCGTTTGTCGGCTTCCGTGAGTGGGCTCTTGTCGTCTTTTATTTCAATACTGAATGCAGTACCGTATACTTTTCGGATTTCTTCCCCTGCGTGTACCGATGCCTTGATGGCGAGCGATAGGAGTTGCTTGATGTTTTCCATATCTACGATCCCTCAGACAATCATGCCGGCGCCTACGGTTTCGTTGGTGGCCTCGTCAATGAGGATGATACTGCCGGTATGGCGGTTCTTACGGTAGGAGTCGAAGAACAAAGGGGCAGTTGTTTTGAGGGTCACCCGCGCGATATCATTCATGCCGATGTCCTTGTCTTCTTCGTTCCTGTGTAGGGTGTTGATGTCAACTTTGTAGCGAATGTCCTTCACGATGCAACGTGCGTCCTTGGTGGTGTGACGCAAGGCATATTTTCCACCGGCCTGCATTTTCTGTTGGTTCAGCCAGCAGACCATCACATCGAATTCCTGTGCCGCGTTCGGCACATTGTTCTCCCTTACGATCATGTCTCCACGGCTGATATCCACATCTCGGTCGAGGGTCATCGTCACCGACATCGGTGCATAAGCCTCATCGATACGTTCTCCGAAGAGTTCGATGTTCTTGATCACTGCATTCTCACCGTTGGGGAGTACTTTGATCTTGTCGCCCGGTTTGAAAATTCCGCTCGAGATACGGCCGGCGTATCCCCTGTAATCGTGGTGTTCGGTCTGTTGCGGACGTACTACATATTGCACCGGGAAACGGCAGTCGATATGGTTCTCGTCGCTGCTGATATGCAGATGCTCCAGCAGGTACATCAGGGTAGGGCCCTGGTACCAGGGAGTCAGGGTGGATTTTTCCACTACATTGTCTCCCTTCAGTGCGCTGATGGGAAGGAAATGTACGTCTTTGATGTCCAGTTTGGAGGATAGGTGCTTGAACTCATCCACTACCTTCTCGAATACTTTTTCACTGTATTCCACCAGGTCCATCTTGTTGATGCAGATGATCAGGTGGGGTATTTGCAGCAATGAAGCGATGAAGGAATGACGAATCGTCTGTTCCAGCACACCCTTGCGGGCATCGACCAGGATCAGTGCGGCATTGGCGGTGGATGCACCGGTGACCATGTTGCGCGTGTACTGCACATGGCCCGGCGTGTCGGCGATGATGAACTTCCGTTTAGGTGTGGCAAAATAACGGTAGGCTACATCGATCGTGATCCCCTGCTCTCGCTCGGCTTTTAGTCCGTCTACGAGCAAACTCAGGTCCACATGTTCGAAGCCGCGTTGCTGGCTGCGCTGTTCAATGGCTTCCAGCTGGTCTTCGAAAATCTGCTTGGAGTCGTAGAGTAAGCGCCCGATAAGCGTGCTTTTTCCGTCATCGACACTGCCGGCTGTGGTGAAGCGAAGCAGCTCCATGTTCATGTATCCTTCTTTGCTGAATTCACTCATGGTATTCTTGTAAGTTCTCTGTTGATGTGGATGTTGTTAAAACCAATGTCGAAGGTCCATTTAGAAGTATCCGGCTTTCTTGCGGTCTTCCATGGCCGTCTCGCTGCGTTTGTCATCGGCCCGTGTACCGCGTTCGGTGGTTTTGCTGGCCGCTACCTCGTCGATGATTTCCGACAGTGTCGACGCTGGTGACATCACCGCGCCGGTGCATGTCATGTCACCGATGGTGCGGAACCGTACGGTCTGCATCTCTGCTTTTTCATTTTCTTTCAGGGTGATGTAATCGGAGTTGGCCAGCAACATGCCGTTCCTGTCTACGATTTCCCGTTGGTGCGAGAAGTACAGATTGGGGATATCGATATTCTCCAGCGCGATGTACATCCATACGTCCATTTCCGTCCAGTTGCTGAGCGGAAATACGCGGAAGTGTTCGCCGATGTGTTTCCTGCCGTTGAGGAGCATCCAAAGTTCAGGACGCTGGTTCTTGGGATCCCATTGGCCGAATTCATCGCGGTGGGAGAAGAAACGCTCCTTGGCCCGGGCTTTCTCTTCATCGCGGCGTGCACCGCCCATGGCAGCGTCCACCTTCAACTCTTCAAGTGCATCGAGGAGTGTCACTGTCTGTAGCATATTGCGGCTTGCATTCGGTCCTTTTTCCTCTCTTGCCCTTCCTTTATCGATCGAGTCTTGTACGTAACGTACAATCAGCTGAGCGCCGATTTTCTCGACGAGTTCATCGCGGAAAGTGATGGTCTCAGGAAAGTTGTGTCCGGTATCGATGTGCAGCAGCGGAAACGGTATTCTGGCAGGGTAGAAGGCCTTGCGTGCAAGGTGCGTCATCACGATGGAATCCTTCCCGCCCGAAAAGAGCATCACAGGCTTTTCAAACTGGGAAGCTGCTTCACGGATGACATAAATCGCTTCCGCCTCCAGTTCCCGCAAATGGTTCAAATGATACAGTATCATTTCATTCAGTATTTAATGCAATTGTACGTGTGCTCCAATATTTGGTTTACACAGCTTTCAAGGTCTTTTTGGTCGGTGTGCACCGTGATTTCTGCCTGCAAAGGGGGTTCGAAAGGCGAAGAAATCCCGGTAAAGTTAGGGATTTCCCCCCTGCGCGCCTTTGCATACAGGCCCTTGACATCTCGTCCTTCACAGACCTCCAAAGGGCAATCCACATGGATTTCAATGAACTCTCCGGCTCCGAGCATCGCACGGACTCTGTCCCTGTCTTCTCGAAAGGGTGAGATGAAGGCAGTCAGGACGATGATGCCCGCATCGGTGAACAGTTTCGCGACTTCTCCGATGCGACGGATGTTTTCTTTGCGTCCTTCCTCACTGAAATCAATATTGTTGTTCAATCCATGGCGGATGTTATCTCCATCCAGCAAATAGGTTTTAAAACCCTTCTGATGCAACTCCTGCTCCACACGATCGGCGAGGGTGGATTTGCCGGATCCGCTAAGACCGGTGAACCACAACACCGCCGGCTTCTGTTGCAACAGGCGCATACGGTCAGTGCGGGTTATTTTGTAGTCCTGTCGGACAATGTGAGTGCTCTTCATGGTATCGTGCGTTAAATCATATTGTACCACCAGGCGATACCAAATATGGTAACAGTCATGTAAATGAAAGTCGGGATGAGTCCGTAGCGAACATAATCGGAAAATCTATATCCACCCGGACCGAACACCATCAGGTTGGTCTGATAGCCAAAGGGCGTAAGAAAGTCTGCGGAACTGGCGAAGGCAATGGTCAGCAGGAGAGGTGTCATATCCCCCAATCCGATTTGTTGCCCGGTGGCTACTGCAATCGGGAAAGTGATGGCCACGGCTGCGGCATTGGTCACGAACATGGTGAGGATATTCGTGACAAGGTACAATCCCAGCAGCACACCCAGCACCGGATGAAGGTGCTTCGTCACCTGGATGACTTCCCGCGCGAATAGCTGGTCCGCCTCTGAATTGGAGATGGCTTTGCCGATGCCTATGGCCAGGGCCAGCATCACCATCAATTCAAGGTCCAGCGATTTTTTGATGTCCTCGATGCTCAGCATGCCTGCGAGCGCGATGGTTCCCGTGAGGAGAAACAGCGACATGAACAAACTCATGATGCCGCAAGCTTCCAGAATGAAGGAGGCGGCGATGGCCAGTATAATCCACTTGATGGAGCTGCGCTCCGCATGGTTGATCTCCCTGCGCTTGGAAACAAGGATGAGGTCACGGGTGCGTTCTGCCCGGCGGCGAAATTCCTTGCCGGCCACAACCAGTAAGAGATCCCCGTTCCTCAATTCAATGTCCCCCACTTTGCCGCTTATCTTTTCACCATCGCGGTTCACGGCAATGATGCCGGCATCGTACGTCTCCCTGAAATTGGTTTTATTGACCGGCTTGTTGATGAGCGATGAGTTGGGTGCAATGATTGTCTCTATGATTTCGACCTTCCCGTTGAGAGGATAATCCGAAAAATCAGCGGTGACAAGGTCTTTCTGATTGTTGAGCAAGTCGATGACCGTATCGGTTTCACCGGCAAAAATCAATACATCATTCGCTGCAATGATTTCCTTGGGAGATACGGGCGCTATTGTCTTGTTTCCCCGTATGATTTCCACCACATAGAGGCCGCGTAATTGCCGCAGCTTATTGTCGTCAAGGGATTTCCCCACGTACATGGAGCCAGGCGGCACACGGGTCTCGATCAGGTATTCCCGTGTATGCTCCTTGAAATCGGTAAGTGCATCGGTCCGGTCGGGCAAGAGCATCTTGCTGAAGAAAACGATGTACAGGATGATGAACACCATGATGGGCAGCCCCACCGGAGTGAAGTCAAACATGTTCAGTGGCGGCAAGCCGGCATCGGTGGCCAGACCACTGACTACAAGATTGGTGGATGTACCAATAAGCGTCACCGTCCCGCCGATGATGGCAGCCATCGACAATGGCATCAGGACCCTGGAGGGGTTGATGCCCTTTCGCTTTGCCCAATCGTACACATAGGGCATCATCAGTGCTACCAATGGAGTGTTGTTGACGAAAGCGGAGACACTTGCCACGGAGGTGCTCATCCGGAAAAGAAATTTCCTATAGCTCAGCCCCGGCCTGAATAACCTGTAAATGGAATAGTCGAGGGCGGAAGATCGCTTGATCAGGTCGCTGATGATAAGCAGGAGGAAAATGACAGCAATCTGTTCATTGGAGAATCCGCTCAGCGCCTCTTTTGGCGTGATGATTTGCGCCAGCATCAGAACGGTAATCGCAAGTACGAAGACCATTACCGGCTTGATGACCTCCTTGTATAATGCGACGACCATGCCCAGAATGACAAGGCAGACGATCAGGATAGACGATTGGGGTGTCATCAAGTTGTTCTAATGGAATTACCTGCAATCCGATAGCCAGGCAGGCAGGCGTTCGTACCCCCTGTCCTGTAACAATTTTTTCAACTGTAGATTATAGGGGGCATACAGCTCGTTCAACAACCGGCGGGACGTATCGTCCATCTGTTCACTCCCCTTGCCGGAGGCATTGAATGTATAATAAAAAGCCCTCAATTTTTTTTTCAGTCCATGATTTTTGCGCCAGAAAGCTTCCAGCTGTTTGTTCACAGACAGTATCAATTTATGAACGGCTTTGTTCTTATAGTAAACGGTTTTGTTTTCAACGGTGAAGTCGCCCGGTTGGTAATGGTCGGATGTTATCTCCAGCCAAGTACATACGTCATGCGTCAATGCATGGGGGTCTTGGCTGAGGTCGTCGAAGAAAACGACTTTCAGGCGTTCTCCGAAACGATCGAACCATGCAGGCAGGTAATCGCTGTAAAAACCTTCGCGCACGCCGCGTGTGAAGTAGTCTTGTCGGCTCTGGTCAAGTATTCCTTCTACTGATCTACGGATGAAAGTAGGCATGTCCACTTTTTCCTGCAGCATTTCCTTCGAGCGGATGTGGTTATAAAAGGATCCTATGCGGTCTATAGGTTCCCGCAGTATCATGATGATCCTGCTGTCTCCGCAATGTTCCTGGATGGCATCTGCGATGGCCTCACCACCGTAGATGTAGCTGGGACTTGCTTCCATTACATAGCGTTCGTCTTTGCAATGGGTGAAATATGACCGGTATTTTTCTATAGCCTGTATCGGCTCCCCGTCTCTCAATGGCATGAAAAACCCTATCTCCTTGATATGCGAAGCACAGATTTCCGGATGTCTGGATAAGTACACGAAAAGCGAGGTAGTACCTGCTTTATGTACGCCGGCAATGATGAGGTTGGGCAGCCTGGAGGCCATATATTCGTAATTGAGCCAACTTGTACGATGACCGATTGCAAATGGTTATCACAAAGTACGCTGTAATTGTTTTAGATGGCTAAGTTACTAAGTTGATGGCTACACCGTGCTTCTCCTTGACACTTTGAAGGTTTTCAATGCATGTATTTGCCGGTTCAACCCGTTTTTTGACTGCTCGGGCAGTTAGTTTGAAGAGGATTTGACCCTGATTCCTTATTTTAGGCGATATGAGTGGCTGCTCACTGCATTTTTGGGTCGATGGCGCATCTGGCGGGCTTCCTTTTCGGTCCAGGGCCGTTCCGCGCCGATTACCTATGTTCTTTCTTTTTTTATTGGTTGGTATCGCCAGCGGATTCGCTCAAAATGCCGAACGCTATTTCATGACCAACTCGAAAATCACTTTCGTTTCCAAAGCCAGTCTGGAAACTATTGAAGCTGCATCTACAGCCATGAAGGGGGTCTTGGATGTGAAAAGGAAATCTTTCGCCTTTTCCGTGAACAGCGCTTCCTTTGAGGGTTTCAACAGCACGTTGCAGAAAGACCATTTCAACGAAAATTATATCGAATCTGAACGGTATCCTCAATGCACTTTCACGGGGAAGCTGATCGATGAAATGGACTTCCGTAAGGATGGTAAGTACATTGTGAGAGCAAAAGGCATGTTGACCATCAAGGGTGTTCCGCACGAGCAGATCATCAAGGCTATTGTGATCGTGAATGGTTCCGATTTGACGCTGACCGCAGGGTTCA
>CAZPCA010000023.1:9284-12008 GCA_964584995.1 uncultured Bifidobacterium sp. | reverse complement strand
GTATTCCGCGGATCGTACAACAGAAAATCGCTCCCCAGGTTCTCGTGAATGTGGATGCGCAGATGAGACAGGAGGTGGCGAAGTGAGGGTCTTGTGTTTGCTTTTTTTGCTCCTGTGTTTCTCTGATTCCGGGGCTCAGCAGCCGTTTTTCAGAGAGATTCAGGTGGATGCACAGAATGATCAATTGCACGTAACCACGATCAGCCAGGCGACCAACGGCTTGCTGTATGTAGGTTCTGACCATGGCTTGTTTTGCTACGATGGTTTTGATTTTTTACCGGTCGCACTTCCCGACTCGATTCAGGATAAAACCGTCACCGCCATGGCTTCCGGAGCAGGTGGATATTTCATAGTGGCACTTTCAGGGGGGAAGCTGTTACAGATAAAAAATAACCGGATTTCGCCAATAGTATCACCCACATCTGCCATCATCAAAACAATTATTGAAACCGAAGACGGGACTTTGTGGATTGCTACGTATGGACAGGGGATCTTTTTCCGAAAAAACAGAATATGGCGCAGGTTGAGCTCCCTGCCGGATCCGTACGTCTATCAATTGGTGGAGCACCCTTCAGGTAAATTGCTTGCAGGGACCGACGGCGGTCTGATAGTTGTTGATCCTTCCACAGAACCGGCCTTTCTGCAGGTCTATGATTCTCGGAAGGGACTTCCGGATAATATCGTGAAAGCCGTAGGTGTACAACCTGACGGTAGAGTCATCCTGGGCTTACAGGAGCTTGGCTTGTTTGCATTCGACCTTCGGAAAGGGAATTTCAGCCCCATCACTTCCTTTGATCAATGGAAAGGGGGCACCATCAATTGCATGACGCTGTTGCAAAATGAATTCTGGATAGGTACGGAAAATGGTATCGCGGATTTTGAATTCCGTGCTGAAAAGCGGTTGCGTTACTTCGATAAGTCGAACGGATTTTCCTATGAAAAAGTAAATGCGATTCTGCGCGACACGGAGGGCAATATGTGGATGGCGGCAGACGATAAGCTGGTCTATTCGCCAGGGGAGAAAATCGAATTTCTGAACCAGTTCGGACGTCAGCAATTTGACAGCATTCAGGCCATCACAGCAGCCGATAACGGTGTTTTGTGGTTCAGTAACCCCGATGGACTATTCCGTTACGCACACGGTGCAGCCGAAACGGGTAAATTGAAGAAGTTTGAATTGTCAGGTAAGGGGCAGATGCATATCGTTTCATTGCATGTGGATGCATATGGATTTTTATGGATTGGCACCTTTGACGATGGCTTGTTCCGTCTGAACCCCTTGAACGGTGCGGTGAGACGTTTCACTGAAAAAGACGGGCTTCCGAATGCGAATGTTATTTCGATTTGCAGTCAGGACAATTCCATTTGGCTTGCCACACTCGGAGGAATTGTCAAGTGTACACTGCCCGATACCGCGAGTCCGGTGTCTGCCAGGAATCCCTACGTCTTTGAGTCCTTTAACAGCGATTCATCGTCGTTTGATGGTTTCGTTTACCAGGTTTTTGTGGACCGCAAAGGAGTTGTTTGGTTCGGAACAGACGGCAAAGGTCTGTTGGCCTGGCACAAAGGGAAATTCATCGATTACCCCGAACTGAAACAGGTTAAAGTGGTGTATTCGATTGTGGAGGATGCTTACGGTAACATCTGGTTCAGTACGGCGGGAAAAGGGGTGTATCGCTATGACGGCAAACGCTTCAGGAATTTCTCCCTCACCGATGGGCTGAGTGCCCTGGATATATCCGGGCTTTCTGTCGATCAGGACGGCAGTGTCATTGTCGTCAATGCGAAGGGAATTGATGTCATCAATACAAGCTCTTTCCGTATCGAGACAATGGGCCCGGAGTCGGGTATTACCACAATCGATGCAGATTTAAATGCCTTGACACGCGATGACCGTGGTGTGCTCTGGATAGGAGCACGCAAAGGCCTATTCCGATTTCAACACTCCGACCAGAATATCTCTACGTATCCTAAATTGATCCTGAGAGGTGTTTACACTTTCATGAAGCAAAGTGTGAACCCGCGCGATTCTGTTTTCGCCTACAATCAGAATAATATTTCCTTCGAGTATACGGGTTTGTGGTTCACACATCCGGATCTGGTGTCTTACAAATACCGCCTCAAGGGGTATAGCAATACATGGATTCCCACACGTGACAGGATCGTCACTTTCCCCAATCTCCCGCCTGGGAGGTATACGCTGGAGGTGATGGCTGGACTCGGCGGACAATTCAAATCTTCGTCCATGCTGACTTATGGTTTCATTGTGAAGAAGCCCTTGTGGAAGGAAAACTGGTTTCTGGCCATCATTATCGTGGTCATGGGAGGATCTATTGTGCTCTTCGTGCGCGACCGGGATATCCGACTTAGGCGAATGGAAAGCATGAAAAAGGAAAGGGTAGAGTATCAATTCGCCACGTTAAAGAGTCAGGTGAATCCGCATTTCCTGTTCAACAGTTTCAACACATTGATAGCCATCATCGAGGAGGACAAGGACAAAGCGGTATCCTATGTGGAGAAGCTTTCTGATTACTTCAGGAACATGGTGCAGCACAGGGAAAAAGACCTCATTTCGTTGGGCGAAGAGCTGGAGATGGTGGATACGTATTATTTTCTGCAACAAAAACGCTTCGGGGACAACTTGCATTTGCAGGTGGAGATTCCGGAGAATTGGAAAAGGGAATATGGTTTGCCACCGCTATCCTTGCAGCTATTGATTGAAAA
>CAZPCA010000023.1:6882-9274 GCA_964584995.1 uncultured Bifidobacterium sp. | reverse complement strand
ATGCGGTATCGCATGAAACTCCTTTGACCATTCTCATCTCGGCGTATAAAGATGACAGTCTTCGCATTGTGAACAACATCAATCCTAAACGACAACCGGAAAAGTCCACCGGTATAGGCCTGGGTAATATCAAAAGCCGCATACAGATCATTTCCGGTCGGGAGATCAAGGTGGACGATGCTGTAGATGGACATTTCATAGTGGAACTTCCTTTGATACACCTCAAGCGATGAAAATACTGATCATAGAAGATGAAAAACTGGCCGCGGATCGTCTGATGAAGATGATTCGTGAAATTGAACCAACGGCTGAATTTCTTGCCACAATTGTGAGCATCCAGTCGGCGGTAGAATGGTTCCGTCACCATCCCGATCCTGATTTGATTTTGATGGATATCCACCTTGCTGATGGGCAGAGTTTTGATGTTTTCAAAAGCGTCAGGGTGAACGCTCCGGTTATTTTCGTAACAGCTTATGACGAACATGCCTTGGAGGCCTTTACGGTCAACAGTATCGATTACCTGCTGAAGCCGGTGAAAAAAGAGGACCTGCAGCGCGCCTTCGATAAGTTCCACCGCTTTTCCGGCAGTAATTCGGTGCAGATTGAACAACTCCTCCAACAGCTCGGCGTGAGAGGCAAGGAGTTCCAGAAGAGGATGGTCATCCGCTACGGCGATACCATAAAAATGGTGGACATACACGATGTGGCGTATTTTTATACAGAGGACAAAATCAACTACCTGTGCACACACGCCAACCTAAAATATCCTATCGATTTCAACCTTGACGAATTGGAAGCGTTGCTTGATCCGGCTGTGTTTTTCCGGATCAACCGGCAGTTTATCATCAATATTTCAGCAATAGATAAAATGCTGGCCTGGTCGAAATCAAGGGTGAAAGTGGTTTTGAGGCCTGCAACACAGGAGGATACGATAGTGAGTACGGAGCGGTCACCTTTCTTCAAAGATTGGCTGACGGGTACAGGGAAATAGAAGTGGTTTTCCCGTTCAGCCCGGACTATTCCCGTTTCGGAAGTTTTGTTTTTTTATCTGCATAACAGTACTGCATCTTTGCAGTATGATCAAAGCTCGAGATAAAGCGGGTTTCCCTTCCGGTTTCCTCTTCATGGCGATCGTGCTGGGCATGATGTACATCAGTTCCTGTAAGCACGAACTGCCAGAGCCGCCGACTACGCCTGGTGGTAACGGCGGTGGAAATGGCGGAGGGGGCAGTACACATCCTTGTGATTCAGACAGTGTGTATTTCAATTCTCAGGTACTACCGATTCTGAATTCCAATTGTGGTATGTCCGGATGTCATGATGCCGGTTCCCACCAGGATGGTGTTGTACTTACTTCCTATCAGGCTGTGATGAATTCCGGCATCGTTGTTCCCGGTGATCCCACTGACGGGGACCTGATGGAGGTCCTTCTCACCAACGATCCTGATGATATAATGCCACCACCACCCGCAAGTCCTCTGACGGCAGCGCAGATCCAGCTCGTACAAACATGGATTGCACAAGGCGCACAGGATCTTTCTTGTAACGACTGCGATTCATCGGCATTTACCTTCAATGCCGTAGTAAAGCCCATCATACTGTCCAACTGTCAGGGATGCCATCAGGGGTCAAACCCAGGTGGTGGTATTATCCTGAACAACTATAGTACTATTTCAAGTGCTGCATTCAGTGGCATGCTCATGGGTTCCATTCAGCATGCACCAGGATATGCAGCCATGCCACCCGGTAGTACGCTTTCAGCATGTGACATCGCTGTGATACGTAAGTGGGTGGATGCCGGTGCTCCCAATAATTAGTACCTTTAAATTCCCAGTTGTGATAGAATTGAAACGAATGTTGAACTCCATGGTCTTGCTCACAGCAATACTGTTGCTGTTGACGGGTTGCTATTACGATGTGGAAGATGAGTTGTATGGAAGCACATGTGATACACTGGCTGTCACCTATGATAAGAATATTGCGGCCATCCTCAGCGGCGGGAATTGTATCGGCTGTCATAGCGGTGGTGCACCTTCCGGTGGTGTGGACCTTTCCGACTATGCTTCGGTGAAAGCGAAGGCGCTCGACGGTAGTTTGTACGGCGCGCTGAACCACGATGCACCTTATACGGCGATGCCACCCACCGGAGGTAAACTTGACAATTGCAGCTTGCTCAAAGTGAAGGCGTGGGTTCATCAAAACACACCGCAGTGATGTTAAGAATGAAAAGGTTAGTGTTGATTCTACTGCTCCTCCTGGGTATTGCCCTGACTGTAGGATATTATTTATACAATAAAGCTCCTGCTAGTACACAGCAAATGCCTGCTGTGGCAAGTCTTCGTGCGGAAGAACTTTTCTCCCGATATGAAACGGATGAGAATACTGCCAATGC
>CAZPCA010000023.1:0-6782 GCA_964584995.1 uncultured Bifidobacterium sp. | reverse complement strand
TTCGTGCGGAAGAACTTTTCTCCCGATATGAAACGGATGAGAATACTGCCAATGCCGAATTTTTAGACAAGGTCATAGTGGTACAAGGTACCATTCAGGCAGTGAACCAGGATACCTCAGGTGTTTCATTGACACTGCAATCCAATTCGGGTATGTTCGGTGTAATGTGTGTGCTCGAAGATAAAGAGGCGGATCTCAATACGTATTCTGTGAACCAGCAAATTCGTTTAAAAGGCGTTTGCTCCGGATACCTCATGGACGTGGTGCTTGTGCGCTGCGTCCCTTACATAGATGATATCGACTGATACCGAATAGAATTACTAAAACTAATGCCTTTATGCGAACTAAAATCATCATGACAGTCTTGGCTTTATCGGCCTTCAGCAGCTTTGGTCAGACGCGTTATTTCACACGAAACGGAAAAATCACCTTTTTTTCGGATGCGCCCCTGGAGAAAATCTCTGCCTTGAACGCACAAGGCACAAGCGTATTCGATGCGAAAACAGGGCAATTCGAATTTGCTGTTTTGATGAAGGCCTTTGAGTTTGAGAAGGCGCTCATGATGGAACACTTTCATGAGAATTATGCAGAATCGGATAAATATCCGAAGTCTGTTTTCAAAGGCACTATCACGGATATCGCTGCAGTGAATCTGGCCAAAGATGGAAGCTATCCAGTGAACTACAAAGGCACACTCAATCTGCACGGTATAAGCAATGAAGTAACCGGCAAAGGAACATTGTCTGTGAAATCCGGAAAGGTAGTGGCCCATAGCGATTTCGTCATACAGATCTCAGACTACAAAATCGAAATACCCGCATTGGTCAAGGACAAGGTATCCAATAGCGTAAAAATCACAGTAGATGCGGTATACGATAAAATGTGATGTTTTTTTTGCACTGCTGACGTTCATTCAGCTATTCAGCGCAGTCGACCTGGTAGCGCAGGACGATTTATTGAGTCTTTTGCCCGCTGAACCTGAAAAAAAGGAGTTTGTCAAAAACGCTTTCAAAGCCACGCGGGTAATAACCGGACAATCTATGGAGCAGGTGGCTGCAGGTGTACTTGATTTCCGCATTCTCCATCGCTTTGGAGCGGTCAATGGCGGTCTTGAGGAAGCTTTTGGCCTGGATAACGCCACTATGCGACTGGGACTCGACTACGGTATCACCGACAGGTTGATGGTAGGGATAGGGCGTAGCACTAACAAAAAAGAGTTGGATGGTTTTGTGAAATACCGGTTGATATGGCAGGGAACAGGCAAAGGTTCTTTGCCGTTTTCAATGATTTTGATTTCCGGTATCACCAAGGTCGGCACACCCTGGCCGGATGTGTCACGGAAAAACTACTACAGCTCACGTTTGGCTTTTTACCATCAGGCACTTATTGGCCGGAAATTTTCTGAAGTGTTCAGTCTTCAATTCATGCCTACCGTGGTTCACCGTAATTTGGTCCAGTCGGTCGAGGATGAGCATGATATTTATGCACTCGGTGTCGGCACAAGACTGAAATTGTCCCGCAGGGTAGCGATCAATCTGGAGTATTTTTATGTATTGCCGGATCAGTTACCGTCGTCCAATACGAATCCACTTTCTATCGGCTTCGATATTGAAACAGGTGGCCACGTATTCCAGTTGCACCTCACGAATTCACTGGGCCTGAATGAGCGCTCCTTGCTGACGGATACCAACGGAAGTTGGGGAAAGGGTGATATTCATTTCGGTTTCAACATAAGCCGTGTGTTTACCTTGTCCAAGCCCAAAAGCTTCAGAAAGTCGGAAACGGGCAACTGATGAGGTAGTGGTAAAATTACCTCCATGGAAACCGTTCGGGTTTTCCTATAGGAAAAACAGGTGGTAGGCCCTTTTGAAATACTGACCTATTTTCCGCAGGGGTTTCATGAGCAGTGTAGTCATTCTTGGCTTCACGCCATTCATTCTCCAGGCCATTTTATCTTCGAGGTTGGCCTTCAGCTTCACGAAAAAGCTCACATTGCTCACACCACCCATCCGCATTTTCACAATGACTTCGTTCAGGTATGCCAAGCGGATATTGTTTTTATGAATGAGCCGCAACATCAACTCATAATCTGCCGATAATTTGAGATCAGTATTGAAGGTTCCAAAATTTTCGTAGCATTCCTTCCGAACAAAAAAAGTAGGGTGGGGTGGCATCCAACCTTTCAGAAAGTCGCCTTCCCGATAAGTACCCGACTCCCAGGTGCGCATCACTTTGTTGGTATCGTTCCTGTTTACGAATACGAGGTCTGCATACACGCCTTGAGCCTCCGGATTTTTGAGAAAGGTTCCTACTACGTGACTGATGACTTGCTCGTGCGCATACAAATCATCAGAGTGTAGCATACCGATGATTTCGCCGCTGGCATGACGTATGCCTTTGTTAAGCGCATCGTACAATCCTTTATCCTTTTCCGAAACAATCTTTGATATACCGTCTTTGTACTTGTCCACAATGGCCAGCGTATTGTCTTTCGACTTCCCGTCAATGATTAAATACTCGATATCCGGATAATCCTGCATCACCACGGAGCGGATTGTATCCTCTACCGTCGCGGCACTGTTGTAGGTGATGGTGATGATGGAAACTTTCATGCGGAAACGGTCTAGGCTTGAGAAATGACGCGCTGGCGCACCTTTACGGCCGGATTTCCCTTGTACAAGGAATAGGGTTCCAGGGTTTCAGTGGCTACGGATTGAACAGTGAGAAGGGCATGAGAGCCTATGATGACACCCGGGCAAACAACACACATGGCACCCACCCAGGCCCCATCTTCCAATACTATCGGCTTGGTGATCAGATCAAAGGTCGGCTTTTTGTAGTTGTGGTTGCCGCAAAGCAGCATGGCTCCCTGGCTGATACAGCAATTAGAGCCGATTTTTACACGGGCAAGATTGTCTATCCAGACACGTTCGCCAATCCACGAGTAATCACCGATTTCAAGTAGCCAGGGGTATTTGATGTTGACGGCGGGCTTGATGACTACCTTCTTTCCAATCCGTGCACCGAACAAACGCAAGAGGAGTACTTTCAATCCGCTGAACGGTTGCAGGGGATTGATGAAGAAAAGTACGTTCACGAAGTACCAGAGCAAGCGAACCGGCGCTGAAGCACCTGGTTTGTACCAGCGGTTGTCGTACCTGGATAAGTCGGTGGTGTGCATAAGCTCAGCTGAAGAGTTGTAAATGCTGTTGGACAATTTCCGAATGATGGATGATGCCGCGCGCATACTCCATGGCGGCAGTACTCTTGCTCTGGAATGTATCCTGGTCCATGTCTATCATGTCTATCATAGCTTTTTCTAACCGTTGCGTGTCGCTCAATGGAAGGGCCCAGCCTGCATTCTTCTTTTCCAGGTCGTTCCATGGAGTCTGGTCGCTGATCAGTACCGGGCAACCCGCTGCCATACTTTCCACGATGGAATGACCGAAATTTTCGTTGAAGGTAAGCAGAATGCTGAGATGGTACTGTTGCAGTACGCGTTCCACATCTTGGTGGGGCAATTCACCCATGTACATGGCCCGCACGCTACCGGGTAGCTTACCCATGAGCTCACGGCATTCTTTCCAGTAAACGGCGTCTTCTACCGGACCGAATACATCAAAATCCACCTGCATGCCGGAAGGTGTTTTGGCCAGCAGTTCCAGGGCGCCTTTCAGGTTTTTTTTGATGGATATCCTTGAGAGGAAGACCGCCTTTAGCTTGCCTTGTTCTTTGACACGTTTCCGGTTGACGAGGGTGCGTTGTGCACTCATGTTCAGCGCTACAGTGGTTCTGGAAGCTGTTCCGAATACACTTTTTATCTCCTTTTCTTCGTCTGTAGAGGAAGCATGCCACCTTACCTGGCTGTAAAGTCCGTTCAGGCGGGACCAGAGCAGGAAGAACTTTTTCTTGATAGGTTTTATCTGCAAGGCGCCTTTGCCTAACATTCCGCGTGGCGCTATGATGACTTTACGCGTTGGGAAATGACGCTTTCTTGCCAGTAGAGGATAGATGGTGAAGACCTTGGAGAATACCGAATTGAGATAAATGAAATCGGCCCGTTCTTCGCGGATGATCTTCTCTATTTCACGGTAATTTCTTCTCGCTGAGGAAAGGTAAAGCACATCGCTTCCATCCGGCCCCTTGGTCCAGGTGTCTGTAGTTATTCCCTGATACGGTTTATCCGCATGCAGATCCCGGTCGCTGCATACAATCCGGAAGTGGAAATGGTCCTTCAACTGGCTGTACATGTTTGCAACGGACCGTATCGGTCCGCCTGCTTTGAATCCAGGCAGGTACCAGTCAATGAACACAAGTATTTTCGCTTTGTTTTCCAAAGGTTCAGTGGCTGATTTGGTGTTGTTGCATCCAGCTTTCAAGTACAGTGCACAACCACATGTCTATCCACCGTATCTCACGGTCACCCTGCTGGAAGCGTTGCCAGCTTTGCATTAAATAGGGGCCATGCACGATGTCTCTTTTCGACAAGGAGGTCAGATGTTCTTCACAAAGCGGTCTCAGGTCTTTCTTGAGCCATAACGCCCAGGGAAATACGAAACCCATCTTTTCCCGGTGTATGATTTCCGGAGGCAGGAGATCTCCGAGACTATCGGTGAGCAGTTTTTTAGGGTGCAAGGGTCTTTTATATGCATCGGATACGCCGAGGACGAATTCTGCAAGTGCATAATCCAAAAAGGGTACACGCACCTCCAGCGCCACGGCCATACTCATCTGGTCGGTGTCCCGAAGCAAGACATTCTGCATATAGCCCGTGATTTCGGCGATACTCACCTGACTGAGCAAGGGTAGAGGCCCTTTCGAATAGCCGAGTTCGCGTTGCAGGGTCTGCTGCAGTGGATCTGTTGTAGGCTGTAGTCCTGGCAACAAGGCCTGCAGATGCTGCGGCATGCCGATCTGACGGGAGAGCGGAAAGGTGCTGCTAAGCTGATGATCGGGTAGGGCGAGCAGCTGCGCAAGCTTGTTGGTCGTTGTGTCCTTCCGTAATCCGGTAAGGATTTTTCCGGCCAGCTGCCGCAAGGGGCGTGGAGCGGCGAACAACCATTTCATCTCTTGCAGTTTCAGCGAACGGTTGAAAACCGGATATCCGGCAAAAAGCTCATCGCCTCCGAGACCGGATAACGCCATCGTGATGCCTGCCTGACGCGTTATTTTCGATACGGTATACGAATTGGGTCCGTCACCACTGGGATGATCGAGCGCCTTGAGCGCTTCGGGTAGTTCACGCAGAAAATCTTCGGGCTTCAAACGGAATTCATGGTGTTCAGTACCGAATCGTTCGGCGACCATGCGCGCATAACGGGCTTCGCTGAAAGCCTCCTCGTCAAATACGATGGTAAAGGTTTTGACCTTCTGCCGCTGTATGCGGCTCATCAGTCCTACAACAGCACTCGAGTCGATGCCTCCGCTGAGGAATGCACCGAAGGGCACATCGCTGATCAACCGGCGTTCAACAGAGGCATATAGCAGCCTGTATATTTCTTCGCACACTTCCTTGTACGAGGTGCTGGGCGGAATTTTTTGTAGCTGCTCTGCCGGCGACCACCAGCGTTCAATGCGTACCCTGCCTTCCTTTATGCTGAGATGATGGCCCGGCAGGAGCATATGCACATCCTTCACCAGCGTGTTGGGTGCATGTACCGTCTGATACATGAAATATTCGTGCAGTACTTCACGGTGGATGCGCCGTTCCATCAAACCGGAATGCAGAATGCCACGGATTTCGGAGCTGAAAATAAGCGTGTCATTCCTCTGCGCATAGTACAGGGGCTTCACACCAAGCCGGTCGCGTGCGATGAATAATTCCTGCTGCTCCCTGTCCCAGATGGCCAGCGCGAACATACCGTTGAATTTGTGGAGGCACTCTTTGCCCCAGCGCAGATAGGCGGCGAGGATGACTTCCGTGTCGCTTTGTGTCGCAAAGGGATAGTCTTTCAATTCCGCCTTGATTTCCCTGAAATTATAAATCTCTCCGTTGAACACCACGCTGAGCCGTCCGGTAGCATCGTTCATGGGTTGATGCCCGGCAGGACTCAAATCCAGGATGGCCAGGCGACGATGCCCCATCACAAGATGGTTTTCCCTGAGAACACCTTGGTCGTCGGGCCCCCTGTGGGCAATGGCATCGTTCATCCGTTGCAGACGCTCCGAAGCATCAGCCGGCAATGCCATTCCATATATACCATTGATGCCGCACATACTTATTCGCTGTTGCTTAGATTCCAGATTTGAGCTGCCCATGTCTCTGGAGTGATGGACGATGCAAGTGTCCGGCTGTGCCGTCCCATTTTGCAGTGTTCTTTATCGTCAAGGGCGATGGTTTTAAGTAGCGCTTCCTTTATCGAGGAAATACTCACACTCGATATGGTGAACCCGTTTTTCCCGTCTTCCAGAAAAGCAGAGGCGGCACTCACGGTTTCCGTGCAGAGCAATGGAAATCCGGCTGCTGCCATTTCGTGTACGACCACACCCCAGTGCTCATAATGTGCAGGCAGGATGAAGACACCGCATTTTTCGAGATAAGGACAGAGCTCTTCGGGCTGTATGAACCCGATATCACGGATAGAGGGGTGGTGGGGGAATTCATTGAGCAGTTGTCCGCTTCCGATGCACCACAACTCCCAGTCCTTGCGCTCTTCTTCGCTCAGGCTCTGAAAGGCCGCCCAGAGCTCGCGTATCCCCTTGGCTTCCACGTAGCGTCCCAGATAGAGAAAGCGGTGAGGGAATGCTTCCGTTTTTTTATTTTGAATGGAATCTGCATAGCC
>CAZPCA010000022.1:21479-25444 GCA_964584995.1 uncultured Bifidobacterium sp. | reverse complement strand
CAGATGCTGTATGAAGTGGTTCCTGAAATCCTGAAGTCGACAGGAAAAATCAAAAACCCCTGGCCGAATGTAGATGCACACAGCGGCGTACTCCTTATTCACTACGGCTTGACAGAATACGATTTTTACACGGTGCTGTTCGGTGTTTCACGTGCAATCGGTGTGTTGACCAGCCTGCTGTGGGACCGCGCCCTTGGACATCCAATCGAGCGCCCCGGTTCTGTTACCACAGACTGGATGAAAGCACAAATCGAGAAAGCAAAGGCCGCAACCGCCTGACAAGCCCTATCAACAAGACAAAAGCCCGGATCTCCAACAGTTCCGGGCTTTTCCTTTATTCATGCTTTTTAATTTTTCACACAACGAACCGCCAGGCCCGTATTTCTGCTGAGCGGGAGCATACTGATATTGGCATTGTTGTATGACACTCTTTTGGCAGAGCTCGAAGATGGACTTGTCGAGCCCCCAAGCCACCAGGTTGCCATTTGCGTTGTTCCGGTATGTACCAGGGTTGTTTCGAACTGCCCCGTGGGCAGAGCCGTAAATCCGGAGGAATTGCTGGCGCCGGTGTTGGGTGGCTCCCATCCACTACCGGAAGAAAAACCATTGGGTGAAACATTGATGGTGGCTGTCGATTTCAGTTTACCACCTGCACCTGTGCTGCCCAAGGCATTTTCTATGGTGGTGAAATCCGATGCTGTAGCGATATGCCAACCCGTTGGACAAAGTCCTCGCGGGTCAATGACCGCATAGTAGTTGTACAATTTCGCGCAGGTGTTGGGCTGGCCGGAAACTGAAATACAGTTCTCGGCAGTAAAATTATAAGCTCCCGTTGTGAGTGTTGCCCAGGCCATGCCGGGTGTGTATACCGGTATGGGATCTCCGTTGGTGTATTTTTCCACTCTCAGATCTGGATTCAGCCACGTCTTGGTTCCAATGGTAACCGGAGCATACAATTGCCCCTGATACGTCACTCCGGTAGAGAATGTGATCTGGTTGCCGTATGCCGTGCCTGCCGAATTGGTAGCATAGGCCCTAAGATAATATGTAGTGCTGGGTAACAATCCGCTTACAGCTGAGGTAAATAGTCCTATACCTCCTCCCTGGCTAGTCTTGGTAGCCAAGCTGGTAGTCGGATTGGGCGATGTGCTCCAGCAAACGCCTTTTTGCGTCACGGCCGCACCGATGGAACTGGTGATATTGCCCCCGGAAATGGCAGTGATATCGGTGGCTCCGCTGATAGCTGTGGTCGTCAAAACAGGCAAATCAGCGGTGGCGGTGACAAAGGTGCATTCATTGCCGTAAGCGTAAACGACACTTGATTGTCCGGTGAAGGGATTCACCACGGTGTTTCCATAGTAAAGACGTACGTAATAGCGAGTGGCAGGACTAAGACCTGTCATGGAGATGACAAAACTGCCCGTACCGCTGCCATTTGTCGTTTTTGTCGGCAGGGTCGCCACGGGCGACGGAGAAGTGCTCCAGCAAATACCTTTCACGGTGCAGCTCGAACACACATTTCCTCCACTTACCGCTGTGGAAGCTTTGATCAATGTAGGTGTGGTAGTGCCGTTGCACGGGGTCTGAGCCATGGCAAGGAGATGCAAGCAACAAGCACTGATCAGCAGGAGAATATTTTTCATGGGTGGTATGTATTACGGAGCAAATGTATACCGGCCCACATGCCACGACAATCCCCAATTAAGGGGAATCTGAAAAGCCACTACCTACACATCAAGAAACCAATTACAAATTAGTTCGTGGCAGTATTCGCCTTGAAAATCCGGTTCAGCCAACGCAGCATGGAAAAAGCTATAGCCGTGGCTACTAGCAAGAGGAAGCAATTGAAGAGGAAGAAATCAGACTTGTCTTCGTATTTATCCCACATGCTGGCCAGTACCCCGCTGAGCTTATTGCCGATGGAAGTACTCAAGAACCATCCGCCCATCATCAGGGCTGTAATGCGTGGCGGACTGAGCTTGGAAACCAGGCTGAGCCCCATCGGACTCAAGAACAGTTCACCGATGGTAATCACGCCATAGCAACCGATCAGCCACCAGACGCTTACTTTTTCCGCACCGTTCTCCCCTGCCTTCGCTGCAGCCACCATCACGAGTGCGGATAGCGCAGAGATGAATAAACCGTAGGCAATCTTGGCCGGTGTAGAGGGCTCTTTTTTCTTCCCACGCAGCCAGGTGAAGAAGGCTACTACGAGTGGTGTGAGAAGAATCACCCAACCCGGATTGATCGACTGACTGAGGTTGGTGGCCCAAACGCTAATACTGGAACCTTCCTGCGGTAACTTTTCAGGATGTTCGTTGCGGAAATAAACGGGATAGTTTACCTCTTCTTTCACCACTCCGTTTTCTTTCTGCAAACGGAAATATTCGTCATATACAGGCACAGTGTCCTTTTCGTAGGTAAGCTGTTTGGTTTGCTTGAGTGCGCCGAAAACTTCCGCTGTAGTGCCGCTCATCGATCTGTCCGTATAACGATCGGCCCATGTGTTAAGGGCAGAGCCGTTCTGCTTGAATACGGCCCAAAATAAAATCACCACTGCGAAGATGGCCAGCATCGCTGCAATCGGCGCTTTCTCCTCTTTGGGAGCCGAGAAATAGAGGTGGCCGTAGAAATACAATACAGGAATGCAACTCAGAATGAAGGCATCGGTGGAATCACTGCCGAAAATGTTGTCAGGTATCATCCAGCCGATAATGCCGAAAACGAACACCGGCAAGAGGACCAGTCCGCTAATTTTGCTGAGGGGCATATCCCCAGGCTGCACGCCTTTCTTCTGGTCAAACCCCTCGTAGTGCTTTTTACCGGAAAGGAAAACGATAAGTCCGATGAACATGCCTATCCCAGCCGCCATGAAGGCCCAGCCCCATCCCAGCATGATCTGCAGCGCCGCACCGAAAAAATTACAGATGAACGCACCGATATTGATACCCATGTAAAAGATGTTGTAACCCTCGTCCTTTCGGTGTCGGTATGCATCTGTAGAATAAATATTGCCCAACAGCGTACTGATGTTGGGCTTGAAAAATCCATTTCCGAAAATCACAAGGGTCATGCCGGCGTACAATGCATACAGGTGATGGATACCCATCAGGCAATAGCCGAGGCCCATCATGATGCCACCCGCCACGATGGCCTTGGTGTAGCCCCAATAGCGGTCGGCGATAAGCCCACCTAGGAAGGGCGTCAGGAACACCAGTGCGATAAAGGTTCCGTACAGGTCGGATGCTTCGGCTTCCGTCATGGCGAATCCTTCTTTCACATCCTTCAGGTACAGTGTGAAGATCCCAATCATCAGGTAATAACCGAAACGCTCCCACATTTCAGACAGGAAGAGAAAGGGAAGACCGGAAGGATGTTTTGCGCTCATTGTAGTGGACTTTGATTGACGAATATAGTCAAATAGCTACTCATTGCGCAGCCTCGTGCCTGTAAAAGCGGTAAGCAGCGCATGAGCATACAGGTGCAGGCTCATGCAAAATCGCATTCCTTCATGTTGAGCGTAAGATGGGACGCGTAAATAATCCTGCTGCACCTTCCGAAAGGAAGGCAATTGATTTTTCAGCTTAGGACCCAATAGTTACCTACTTATCGAAAAAGCCATGGACCATTCACCGCTACCTTCACCGAGTAGACAAAACAAAAGCCAAGGTCTTTTAACTGACTAGAACTTTTGCCTTATCCAAAGCGACGGCAAGCCCACTCGCATTCTTCCCTCCGGCAGTCGCATAAAACGCCTGACCTCCGCCTCCTCCCTGGATTTCCTTGGCCAGGTCGCGAATGATGTGTGTAGCATTCATGCCTTTGCCCTCCACTAAGGTATCAGAGAGAATCAGCGAAAGATGAGGCTTCCCCTCTACATTCGCGGCCAGCAGACAGAAGAGGTTCTGGACTTGCTGACGCAATTCGAAAGACACGTTCTTAATGGCATCGGCATCGAGTTCCAC
>CAZPCA010000022.1:18868-21379 GCA_964584995.1 uncultured Bifidobacterium sp. | reverse complement strand
ACGGAACTTTCTGAAATGATTTTGAAAAACCCGATTTCACCGCTCGCCTTCACGTGTGTGCCTCCACACAATTCAACAGAGTAATTCCTGTCGAAGGTGATCACCCGCACAAAGTCGCCGTACTTCTCGCCGAAGAGGGCCATGGCACCGCTTTCCTGGGCCTGACGGATGGGCACATTCCGCTGTTCATTGAGTGCGATGTTTTCACGGATTTTTTCGTTGACCATTTTCTCGATCTGCGCAATTTCCTCGTCGCTCACCTTGGCAAAGTGCGAAAAATCGAAGCGCGTGTACTCCTCGTTGACCAGCGATCCCTTTTGCGCCACATGCGTTCCCAGCACCCTGCGTAAGGCTGCGTGCATAAGGTGCGTGGCGCTGTGGTTCTTGGTGATGCGTGCGCGACGGCCGAAATCCACTCTTGCGGTAAAAGTCGCTTCCGTGTTTTCCGGCAGCTTATCGCAGAAATGTACGATAAGGTTGTTCTCTTTTTGTGTATCGGTGATGTGGACACGTTTCCCATCGAACTCGAGTACGCCTGTGTCACCGATCTGTCCACCACTTTCCGCGTAGAAGGGGGTACGGTTCAGCACCAGCTGGTAGTGCTCTTTGGTTCCTTTTTTTATTTTCCGGTAACGTAAAATCTCTGCAGGGCATTCCAGTTCTTCATAGCCCACAAATTCCACTGCATCTTCATCGCGGACGATGGTCCAGTCGTCGGTACTCATGGCCGTAGCCTGACGGGAGCGGTTCTTCTGCTGCTCCATACAGGCATGGAATCCATCCATATCCACTGTTTTCCCGCTCTCGCGGGCCATCAGTTGCGTAAGGTCGATGGGGAAACCATAGGTATCGTACAATTCGAAGGCGAAATCGCCGGCGATGGAACGATCCTCATAGGCTTCGAATTTACGGATACCGGTATCGAGTGTACGTAAAAAGGAGGACTCTTCCTCGTTGATGACACGGGCGACAAAATCCTGCTGCGCTTTGAGCTCTGGGAACACCTGCGCAAACTGATCCGAGATGAGCGCCACCAGTCGGTACAGGAAAGGCTCCTTGATATTCAGGAAAGTGAAACAGTAACGGACGGCCCTGCGCAGAATACGACGGATCACGTATCCGGCCTTGTTGTTGGAGGGCAACTGACCGTCGGCGATGGTAAAACTGATGGCACGGATATGGTCTGCCACCACCCGCATGGCGATATCCGTCTTCTCGCTGACGCCGTACTTCACTCCTGAGGTTTCCTCGATAAAGCGGATGGTCGGCATGAACACGTCGGTATCGTAGTTGGAAGTCTTCCCCTGCATCGCCATGCAAAGTCGCTCGAAGCCCATGCCGGTGTCCACGTGTTTCGCCGGCAGTGGCTCCAATGAACCATCGGCCTTGCGGTTGAATTCCATGAACACATTGTTCCAGATTTCGATGACCTGCGGATGGCTTTCATTGACCAGTGACTTTCCATCCAGCTTTTTCCGCTCATCCTCGCTGCGCAAATCGATGTGTATCTCCGAGCAGGGACCACAAGGGCCGGTCTCCCCCATCTCCCAGAAATTGTCTTTCTTGTTGCCGCGCAGGATCCGATCTTCGGCGATCCACTTCTTCCAGTAATCGTAGGCATCCTGGTCAAAATCCAGTTTCTCCTTCGCATCACCCTCGAAAACCGTTACATAGAGGCGGTCCTTCGGTAACTTGTACACTTCCGTCAGTAATTCCCATGCCCAGGCGATGGCTTCCTCTTTGAAATAATCTCCGAACGACCAGTTACCGAGCATTTCGAACATCGTATGGTGGTAAGTATCCACTCCTACCTCTTCGAGGTCATTGTGCTTTCCGCTTACCCGCAAACACTTTTGGGTATTGGCCACCCTCGTAGAGGATGCAGGCACATTGCCCAGAATGATGTCCTTGAACTGGTTCATACCGGCATTGGTGAACATCAGGGTGGGATCGTTTTTCACAACAATCGGAGCGGAGGGCACAATCGTATGGCCTTTCGATTGGAAGAAATCAAGAAATGCCTGACGAATCTGGGCGGATGTCATGGTGCTCATAGCGGACCTTCGGGAATTCTGTTATTTTTGTAAAGACCTGCAAATGTAATTAAAAGCCATGGCCAGAACGAAGTATTATTTCAACACCGACTCCCTCAAGTTCGAGCGGGTGGTGGTGACCTTCCGCAAGCGGCTACTGCGGGTACTCGGCTGGCTCTCAACGGCTGCAGTTTTCGGAGTCATTGTACTTCTGCTGGCCTATTCCTTTCTGGATTCCCCCAAGGAGAAGCAGCTGAAGCGGGAAATCGGCGCCCTGAATCTGCAGTACGAACTCCTCCAGCAACGCATGGAGCTGGCCTCTGCCGTGCTGGAAGACCTGGAAAAGAGGGACGACCAGATTTACCGGGTGATTTTCGAGGCGGAAGCGATTCCGGCGGATGTGCGGACAGCAGGTTTTGGTGGCGTCAACCGCTACAAAGACCTGGAAGGCTTCAACAATGCCGAACTGATGATCAAC
>CAZPCA010000022.1:0-18858 GCA_964584995.1 uncultured Bifidobacterium sp. | reverse complement strand
CGGTACCCGAACGATGGACAAACTCTACCGGCGGATGTACATCCAAAGCAAGTCGTACGACGAGGTGTTTGAACTGGTGAAGAAAAAGGCAGAACTGCTGGCCTCCATTCCCGCCATTCAGCCCGTCACGAAACGAAATATCACCCGACTGGCATCGGGATTCGGACACCGCATCCATCCAATTTACAAAACTTACATGATGCATGCCGGCATCGACTTCACAGCACCGATCGGCACAGAGATCTATGCCACCGGCAACGGTGTTGTCGCCAAGACAGAATATAACGGCCGCGGCTATGGAAACAACGTGATCATACAACATGGCTACGGCTACTCCACGCTGTACGGACACATGTCAAGGTTTGCTGTCCGCCCCGGACAACGGGTAAAGCGCGGCGACGTCATCGGCTACGTGGGCAACACGGGCTCCTCCACAGGGCCGCACGTGCACTACGAAGTCATCAAGAACGGCAAGAAAATCGACCCTATCAATTTCTTCTTCAACGACCTTACAGCGGAAGAATACGAAAAGATTCGGGAACAGGCCTCACAATCCAATCAGTCATTCGACTAATAGCCCTCCCTATGTCACCACGGCTTAAATCCGAGCAGGACTCCGAAAAACTGTATTACCCGATCGGAGAGGTGGCAGAAATGTTTGCCGTCAACACTTCGCTGATCCGCTTCTGGGAAAAGGAATTCGATATTCTAAAACCGAAGAAGAACAAAAAGGGCAATCGGCTTTTCACTGCCGAAGATGTGAAACACCTGCGCACGATTTACCACCTCGTGAAGGAACGGGGCTATACGCTGGAAGGCGCCCGGAAATTTCTGGATGGAAAGCAACCGCAGGCTGAAAAAGATGCGGAGATCCGGGACACCCTGATCGGACTCAGGAATTTCCTGGCTGAATTGAAGGATCAGCTTTGAACATCCTTCACGCCTACCCTGAAGGAAAATGTTTTGTGAATCACAAAACTGATGAGGCCAATACCCACCGCTGAAACTGCGCGGGCGACGGTGGGATACCAGTTGAAGTCGCGGATAAGTAGCCGCATGAGAAAATAATTCAGCACCAGCACCAGCAAGGCCACCAGCACGTAACGGAACAACTGCTTATAAGTAGCGAGTTCCGATTCACTGAATACAATCCACTTTGTGATGGTGAAATTGGTGAGCAGTCCGCAGGTATAACTTAACATGAGCGAAGCCGTGGCGGCCGATACCGTATAATGACCAAAGAGGTCAATGTCATTCTTCTGGTAGAGATAATTGAAGGATAAGAAATATATCACTACATCCACCCATGTGGCCAATCCTGCGGAAATGAAATAACGAAAAATCTTCGACGAAAAAACCTGCTGCAACATCTCCCCTTGACTATAAATACCGATTCTCCAACAGATAGTTTTTTACATAATCAGACACGCCGGACTCCAAAGTAGTGAAAGGAACGGCATAGCCTGCCGCCACAAGCCGCTGCATATTGGCCTCAGTGAAATACTGGTACTTATCCCGGATATCCTCCGGTATGTCGATATAGTGGATGTTGGCCGGCAATCCGAGCGCATCAAAGGTAGAAGCCGCCAGATCATAAAAGGATCTTGCTTTCCCGGTACCCAGGTTATAAATCGCATTGGGAGCGGACTTGTCCAACAGGAACCTGCATACTTCAACCACATCTTTCACGTACACGAAATCGCGCAATTGCCAGCCGTCGCGGTAATCAGGCCTATGTGACCGAAACAACCTGACGCTACCACCCGCTTTGATCTGATGGTAAGCATGAAAGATAACGGAAGCCATGCGCCCCTTGTGGTATTCGTTGGGACCATAGACGTTGAAAAACTTAAGGCCTGCCCAAAAGGGTGGCTGCTCCTTTTGTGTCAGCACCCACACATCGAAATGCTGCTTGGACCAACCGTACGGATTCAGCGGCTGCAATCGGGGTATCAGTGCGGGATCATCCTCGTAACCGAACTCACCGGCACCGTAGGTAGCGGCTGAGGATGCATACACCAGCGGAATCCCATGCTGCGCACACAAGGTCCATACCTTTTGGGAATAATGCAGGTTCAGCCGGTTGAACAAATCGACATCGAACTCGGTCGTATCGGTACGTGCGCCGATATGGTATACGAAATCCACAGAAGCACCATTTGCTGATAGCCACTCAGGAAAATCATCGCGGTGTACTTTCTCTGCATAACTTTTCGCCTCGAGGTTTCTCTGTTTTTCCGGATGACTGAAGTCATCGACCACGACGATATCTTGCCGTCCATCGGCATTGAGCCTACCTACCAGACAACTCCCGATGAATCCTGCTGCTCCTGTTACTACAATCATGCGCTAATATTATTATCTACAAACAAGGGTTCCGCACATTCCGGCAGGAGACCTGAGGCGTATCCTCTTTGAAACAAGTGCCGAATGGCTGCCTGACCCTGCACCCCCAAATCTACCGAAAATCCATTCACATAAAGTGCAATGTGCTGCCGCTGCACATCGGGTGTCATTTCCTGAGCATGCTTCGCCACATATACCGAGGAATCAGACGGGTGTGCCAGCGCCCATTCCGTACTTTGCCGGATAGTGCGGGCTACGGAGCGCTTAACTGCATCCGGAATGTCACGCCGAATGGCAATGCAGCCCAGAGGAATAGGCAGATTGAATTCCTGCTCCCAGCGCTCACCCAAATCGTCAACCTTGACAAGTCCTTTATCCTGATACGTAAACCGGTTCTCGTGAATGATAAGGCCCAGGTCCACTTCCCCATTGACAACAGCTGCTTCAATTTCAGAAAAAAGCATTTCCCTTTTATCCGTCCAATGAGGATAAAAGATACTAAGCAGCAAGTTGGCCGTTGTATAATTCCCCGGTATTGCAATCCGGGGCGGTCGGCCATTGACTTCAGCATCGGCTCTTCGTACAATCAGCGGACCGCAGCCCTGACCCAACGCCGATCCGGCAGGGAGAATCTGGTAGATGTCTGCCACTCTGGCTGCAGTGGCAAAACTCAGCTTGGTGACATCGAGTTGCGCTGTCAGTGCCATGCGGTTCAGTTGTTCTACATCGGCAAGCAGGGGTTTGACGCCGAAGTCGGATGGGATCCGTTCATGTACCCAGGCATCGAAAATAAAAGTGTCGTTCGGGCAGGGTGAAAAGCCCAGCGAGAGTTCATCCACGGATCAAAGTTAAGGTTTCGCAGAGGAACGGACTGAATATTTTTAGCGTAAATTAGTGCCCTCCCGAATCACCGATACATGTCTTACCCCGCCATAGAAAATACCAGTGCCAGGCTGAAAGGCTGGGGTAAATCGGTATTCTTTTTGAACCTTTTGGCCGCTTTGGCTTTGCTGGCTGCGCAGACGAGCAGCAGTATCAGCCCCGAGAAGTACTGGCCTGCCGAATTCCTGGCCAACAGCTACCCTGCTATATTCTTGCTGAATGTGGTTTTTCTTCTCTATTGGGGACTTCGCAGACATCGATTTTTTTTCCTGAGTGCAGCCATCATCCTCATGGGCTACGACAAGTGCATCCGGCTCTATCGCCCGGCAATGGCCAAGTTCGATGTGACGCCTCCCAAAAACGCTTTCAAAATGATGTCGTTCAATGTCCGGTTGTTTGACCTTTACAACTGGAGTGGCAACGAAAAGACCAGAAAATCAATCATGGATTTCCTCAAGTCCGAACACCCCGACATTCTCTGCTTTCAGGAATATTTCCATTGCGATGAAGGTGCTTTCCGGAACAACGAGGAAGTATCATCGCTGTTATCCCTACCGTACAGAAGCATCAAATACGGACTGACAACGCGCAAAATCAACCATTGGGGCATCGCCACCTTCTCCAGATACCCTATCGTGAACGAAGGAACCTTGTTTTTTGAAGAGGGGAAATCCAACTTCTGCCTATGGTCAGACATTGTTAAAGAGAAGGACACCATCCGGGTCTATAATGTACATCTACAATCCAACCACTTCAAGGAAAAGGATTACCAGTTCATGGAACACGCAGACAGTCTGATGAGTGATGAAGAGTTGACCAACACCAAGAATGTACTGCGTCGCATACGTAAAGCCGTACGGCTTCGCGCAAAACAGGCCAATGAATTGAGGACAGATATGGAGGCCTGCCCGTACCCCATCATCGTCTGTGGCGACTTCAACGACACTCCTTTTTCCTATTTCTACCAGACCATACGGGGTGATTTTAAAGACGCGTTCCTTGAAAAGGGAGAAGGATTCGGCTACACCTATTTTTCACTTCCGGTCAAATTCCGGATTGATTACATACTTCACAGCGATCGACTGCAGACGTACTCTTTCCACACCAAGGAAGTAAAATTAAGCGACCACTACCCCATTACGGCATGGCTGAGTCTTCAGAAAGAGGAATGAGTCTGTAGTCCGACTATCGCTTGATCGTCCTCACCTGGCTACAGCGCCACCTTCGTATAACTGTCCGGAATATTTACGCGACGGAGACTCCAAATAATCCCCTAGTCCCAGCCTGGACCATACCGCATCCACTCTTTCGATTGTTTTTGAATCGGATGCCAGGATATTGGGCCAGTCGCGTTCGAAGCCATCGAATTCCTTTGTTTTTCGTGTGCCGTCAAACACAACATGATTCACCTCACCAGGGTTGGATGCAGGAAAATCGAAGTGATCCCTTTTGGGATCCAGATTGTTGGAAAAGCGCCAAACGGCGTCTGCGATATCCGAAATATCCATGGTATGTTCAAGAAACGCCAGCACCTTGATGCGCGCGAAGGCCGGATCGGCAAGGAGTGCCGCTGCCAATTCCCTGACATGATTTTTACGTTGCTTCTCTATCGCCACAAAGAGCCAGGGGATTCCCATCTCGGGCAATCGCGTGTTGACCTGTTTCAGTTCCGGGAACCGGGCGATGCAGTTATTGATTCCAGGGATGTCGGCCAGAACTGCAGGGAGATCTACCTTGTCGGGCATGGCGCCGGGCACCAACTCCTCCTCCAGTTTACGCGTTGCATCGATGCCCATCTTACCCCCAAAGGCCATACGTGAACAACTGTGATCCAGCACGTCCGTTGGACCCTGTGCATAGGTGATATCACGCAAGGGGTCCACATTGTCGGCCACATAGCGTGCCACTTCGAGTTGATCGTGGATGTTTACGTGTTCATCCACCACAACCATCATTTTGGTGAACATCATTTGCCCGGCTCCCCAGAGTGAGTTCATCACTTTCAAAGCCTGACCGGGATAATCTTTTTTGATTTTCACCACCACCAGGTTATGAAACACACCTTCCACCGGGAGTACCATGTCCACGATTTCCGGCACCATCGTCATCTTGATCGGTGCGATGAAAATCCTCTCGGTTGCCTTACCAATCCAAGCATCTTCCTGGGGAGGGATGCCCACGATGGTACAAAGATAAACAGGGTCTTTGCGGTGAGTGATTGCCGTTATATGGAATTTCGGGTAATAATCGGCCAGCGAATAATAACCGGTATGATCTCCGAAGGGGCCTTCCAATATGAAATCTTCTTCCGGATCCACATAGCCTTCAATCACAAAATCGGCATCAGCGGGCACATACAAATCGTTGGTGATGCATTTTACCAGCTCCACCCTTTTCTTCCGAAGGAAGCCGGCAAGCAGGAACTCATCGACGCCATCGGGGAGCGGTGCGGTAGCCGCATAGGTATAGGCAGGATCCCCTCCAATTGTAACGGAAACGGGCATACGTTTACCCATTTTCTTGTATTCGTTGAAATGGCGTGCGGATACTTTGTGGCGGTGCCAGTGCATGCCTGTAAGCTGCGGACCAAACACCTGCATTCGGTACAATCCAACGTTGCGAATACCCGTGTGCGGATCCCTGGTCTGAATAACAGGCAACGTCACAAAGGGGCCACCATCTTCGGGCCAACAGGTCAGCACAGGCAGCTTTGTGATATCCGGATTTTTCATCACCACCTCCTGACAAGCGCCACGACCTGAAACCTCTTTTGGCATCCAGGAAGCAATTTCACCAAGCTGGGGAAGCAAGCGCAGCTTGTCCATGAAGGAGTTTTTTGGACCGGTCACGGTCTTAAACAGACCTTCAATCTCCCTGGCCACATCGTCCAGCTCTTTCACCCCAAGTGCCATCGCCATCCGCTTTTCGGTACCCATGGAATTTATGAGTACAGGAAATTCATACCCGGTATTTTCAAACAGCAATGCAGGACCGTATTGCTTGGAAATCCTGTCGGTTATTTCGGTTATTTCCAGCCGCGGATCCACAAACTCGCGGATACGCACCAGTTCACCTGCATCCTCTAAGACCTGGATAAAATGGCGGAGATTTTTATAAGCCATGATGGGATTTTAAGCGGATAACACAATGAGGAAGCGAAGGGTTTTCTTTGCTTAGAAATATTCGTATTCGTACCGGTTGGCGAGGTGTGTATCCCTGCCAGCACGCGTCAAATCCGTTTCGTACACGGTCTCGTCCGAAAGCTGACCCTCTTCGTTGTACTCCATCCGGTTACGGGAGATGACAAAGCCGTTTTCATCGGACAAAGCCTCCTCGGCCAGTTGCCCGGCTTCATTGTAGGAAAAGGTGGAGATGCGGGTATAGAATCCACGTGTGGTACGCCGAACCAGACGTCCTACATCATCGTATTGGGATTCCTGTGCAGACACCATTTTCCCTTCCGCATTCAATTTCCTGAGCCATGTTTCCCTGCCATACTCGTCGTAGTCGGTATTCAGTACCGATACGATATCGTCGCCCTGCTTCTCCTCTTCTTTCACCAAGAGTCCGTTTTCGTCGTAGGTAAAATCAATTACTTTCTCCTGCCCTTCCGCGTTTTTCACGCACCGACGAACCAGCCGTGACTGATCATCGTACAGCAGTTCGTCCTCTTCTTCAAAAACGCCATCGGCATCGTAGCGTACTATCCGCACGGGCTGCGCATGATTGCCATAGGAGTAACATGTCTTTTCCCCGGGTTCTTCTCCGTAGTATTTGGTGATTTCCAAGGGCAGACCGTCTGGATTACGAACGGTGAGGAAACGCTCCATAATTCCATCTGCGGGAATCTCCAGCACGTGCTCGGTCAGGTGTCCCTGGACATTGTAATAATAGTGGTGCAGCTCTTCTTCGCCCCCTTCCATGTCCACACGGACTTCAGACAACAGCAAGCCCTTCTCATTGTACACAGCGGTCAGTACCAGGAGCTCTTCCTGATCAGGCTCCCTGCTTGCCTTCAAGGGAGATTGGAGCAGAATGGTAAACTTCTTA
Organism: uncultured Bifidobacterium sp.; assembly: GCA_964584995.1. GTDB lineage: Bacteria > Bacteroidota > Bacteroidia > AKYH767-A > OLB10 > JAJTFW01. The sequence goes on along the minus strand of CAZPCA010000022.1, from coordinate 11,580 downwards.
AGGATTTTCAGCGGACGTGCGGTGCTCATAGGCGGTGGTTTTAGCAGGAACGTGGGGTTTCACCTCGTCTTTCCGGGTTTTTACGGATAATATATACCCGTCAATAGCGATGATGGAAACGAAAATAATCCACTTCACATAAAGCGGCTTCACCATGAAAACCGCGCTGAAGCTGAGGCTAAGAGTCACCAGCGCTATGGCCAATAACTTTGTCCGCATACGCATTCCCTTACCTCTCTTCCAGTCCATGATTTGCGGGCCAATGTGTGGATGCGACAAGAGTTTTCTTAGCAACTTAGGTGAACCTTTGGCGAAACAATAACTGGCCAGAATGAAGAAAACCAATCCCGGCATCATGGGCAGAATTAAACCAGCGATACCGAGACCGGAGAAGAAAATTCCGACTACCATCCAAACCGGCTTGGGAAGTGTGAAGATTGACCGCATCGCTCTCTAACAATCTGCTGAGCCAAAAAGATTTGCAACAGAGAGTGCAAAGGTAGGGAAACAAGTTACCCGATAAGGTTCAGGCTTCAACTAAAAAGGAATTGTGCCATGCACAATTCCTTTCGTGTACCCGAGACGGGAATCGAACCCGTACGGCTTTTAGGGCCACAGGATTTTAAGTCCTGCGTGTCTACCAGTTCCACCACCCGGGCAGGTAAGTGGGTAAATATTTTACCGGGAATGCAAAAGTAAGAGAAATCTCAAGACTTGACCCGTGTTTGTCATGCGGCTAAAACAATTGAGGCCGCATAAAGCGGCCTCAAAGAGTAATTCGTGTAAGTGCTTATTTATTGGTGATGACTTTCAAGTCCAAACCAGGTTCACCGGCGGCTGGAGCTAAAAACCCTTTTGCCAATACGCTGTAAATCTTACCATCCTGCAACTTGAAATCTTTCAGGTACAAAACAGGCGTATTGGAACCCGCTACTTCAATCGACAAAACAAAAGTATTATTGGCAACAGGAGTGAATGAGGAACCTGATTTAAAGGCGACATTGGGAATGAAATCAGCCGAGGCGGCTGCAAACCAATTGAAATTATAAAAATAGTTGTATGCACTGTTAGGAGCAGCGTTGATGGTGGCATCCAATGAGTCGATGGAACCTTCGATTTGCCCAAAGCCGAAACTGGAGAAGGGTTCAGGGTAAGTCTGTCCGGTTTCGCGGGTAGCAAGATTACCATTCAAAGATTCCGCTACCAGGCGATAGGTACCCGGAGGAATCATCCAATCCAGCACCACATCATTGCTTATTCCACTGACGAGCGTATTTCCAGTCGACGTTTTAATCTGGGCAAATCCGGGATCATTGGAGTGTAAGGAGATAGTTGCGGTTGTGGCTCCTTGTGAAACCAGGGCTACACTGTGCAGGAATACTGAGTCTGTCAGCGAGAAGACAATACCGGCTTTGTTCTTGTTTGCAGGAACATTATCCAAAGTACCATTTACACCTTTGGAAACCACTTTTTTGAGCAGACTGAAATCCACAGCGGGAGCATCCGGACAGAGATGAACAAAGCGCACATGCGCATTGCCGGGTGCGGGAGCCGACAGGTTATCTTCCAGCAACAGTGATGTTGAACGGATAGCGGGATCCTGATCGGGAGCGAGGAATAACGAATACGCCTTACCGAGCTCCACGTTAACACTTGAACTGGTGACTGCTGAAGAATCAGCGCCTCCGTTGCTATACGTGTAGGCCGTCAGGGTCTGGCTGCCCTCCGCGATGGAGATATAGGGTGAGAAATAATTGAAGGTCGGGAGCAGAGATCCCAGCAATTTAGATCCGCTGTAAACCGACACCCTCTCCTCTTGAGCAGGATCAATCACCATGGTGGAGTTTTCATTCACCAGCATGATTTGCGCATAAGTGGCAGGTACAATCGGGTCAGGAAATTCGTTGGAAATTTCGTCTTCCTTTTTACAAGAGGAGGTAAGCGCCGACAAGGTCAGCAAGCCTCCCAGCAGAAACAAGTTGCTTTTATTCCACATAAGTGATATTGTTTAACAGATGATTACCGACAAAGGAAATAAAAAAAAACATATTAAGCCTCCCGATGTGCCCTGATTTTAAAACTACCGAGCACGTATCCGTTCAATACTCATTAACACTTTGTCAATCAAACAAAAAGCAAAATAAAACAATGACCTCCAGTGCTACTAAAAACCCATGTTTTCAACATTTTTCTTTGTCAGGAGGGGAGAATAAAAAAAGCCCCGAAGAGGGGCTTGCTTTGGAGCGAAAGACGAGATTCGAACTCGCGACCCCGACCTTGGCAAGGTCGTGCTCTACCAACTGAGCTACTTTCGCTTGAACTTTCAGAACTGAGCCGGACGATTTTGAACGCGCATTTTATTCTACTCGCCCTGCGGGACTGCAAAAGTAAGATTTACCGGCAGTAGTTTTCAAGTTTCAGGCATTTATTTTTACTTTCTCCCTGGATATCAGCTTTTTAATTTCATTTAGTTTGAGCAAGGCCTCCACCGGAGTAAGGGTATTGATATCCGTCTTGAGGATTTCATCACGGATTTGCTCCAAAACAGGATCGTCGAGCTGAAAGAAACTCAGTTGCAGTTCTTCACCGGAACCCGCATGAGCGGTAGGGGTTGAGTCCGACCGGCTGTGCGACTTTTCCAGTTGTTCGAGCATGTTTCGCGCCCTGTCAAGCACTTTGGAAGGCATGCCGGCCATCCTGGCCACGTGTATACCGAAACTGTGCTCACTCCCACCTTGTATGAGTTTGCGAAGAAATAGTATCTGGTGAGCGTTTTCGCGAATGGCAATGCTGTAATTCCGAATACGGGGAAACAAAGCCTCCATATCGTTCAGCTCGTGGTAATGGGTAGCAAAAAGGGTACGTGCACGGCAGGGATGCTCGTGCAGGTATTCCGCAATAGCCCAGGCAATGGAGATGCCATCGTATGTACTTGTACCCCGTCCGATTTCATCGAGGAGAATCAGGCTGCGCGCAGACACATTGTGAAGGATACTCGCCGTCTCGTTCATCTCCACCATGAAGGTGGACTCACCCTGGCTGAGGTTATCGGAAGCCCCTACGCGGGTGAAGATCTTATCCACCATTCCGATTTCCGCAGAGGCTGCCGGGACAAAGGAACCGGCCTGCGCCATCAAGACGATCAGTGCCGTTTGCCTCAGTACAGCAGATTTACCGGACATATTGGGGCCGGTAATCATCATGATTTGCTGATGCTCAGTGTCCAATTGCACATCATTGGGCACATAGGACTCCCCCAGTGGCAGCATACGTTCCAACACCGGATGCCTTCCCTGTGAAATATTCAGGCGAAAGGATTCATCCAGCTGCGGCATCACGTACCCAAACTCCCGCGCCGCGGTCGCAAAACTACTCAGACAGTCGATCCGGGCCAGTTCAGCAGCGTTCAGTTGCAGGGCGGGAATATAGGTTGCCATGAATTCGAGCAGCTCCGTATAGAGCCGGTCTTCGATTAAGCGTATCTTGTCTTCAGCACCAAGTATTTTTTCCTCGTACTGCTTGAGTTCATCGGTAATGTAACGTTCCGCATTGGTGAGCGTCTGTTTTCGGACCCAATTGTCAGGCACCTTGTGTTTATGCGTATGCGTTACTTCAATGTAATACCCGAAAACATTGTTGAAGGCGACTTTGAGGGACGGGATACCTGTGCGCTCACTCTCTTCGCGCTGAATGCGCAGGAGGTAATCCTTGCCTTCGAACGCCAACAGTTGGAGCTCGTCCAGTTCAGCATTGTAGTCCTCTTTGAAAACTCCACCTTTCATCAACAATGCGGGAGCATCGTCTTTCAGCGCTACGGTAAGCCGAGCCGTTAGTTCCGAACAAGGTTGCAGCCTGTCTGCCAGCGCTACAAAGCCCGGATGACCCGAGTTCTGCAAGAGCTCCCGCAAGGGACTTATCAGCTGCACGGATTTGCGTAGCTGCACCGCTTCACGGGGTCCAAGTCTGCGAATTGCAATCCGGGATGCCAGCCGTTCCAGGTCACCCATCTCCCGGAGCAAGCCGGAGACGCTCTCCATCAACTCCTGCTGATTGAGCAGACAGGCAACACTTTCGTGGCGCTCACGGATGGGGGTGATGTCCTTCAAAGGCAGCAGCAACCAGCGGCGCAACATCCTCGCTCCCATCGGCGATACCGTATGATCCAGCACATCCAGTAAGGTTCGTGCATTTTCATGTGGCGAATTTACCAACTCAAGATTGCGTATCGTGAAACGGTCGAGCCAAACGTAGCGGTCTTCATCCAAACGGGACAAAGCACTGATATGCACCAATGCTTCTTGCCGGTTTTGTTGCAGATAGGAAAGTGCTGCACCCGCTGCGATAATCCCGGCCTGGTACTCTTCCACTCCAAATCCTTTGAGCGAGGTGGTTTGGAAATGCTTCAGCAATGTTTCTCTGGCAAACAAAGACTGGAAAGCCCAATCATCCATCAGGAAAGTAAAAAACCTGTTGCCGTATTTCTCTGTAAAAGCGGATTTCGCCTGACGTGGCAGCAAGACCTCACTGGGTAAGAACGTTTGCAGTAGTTTATCGATGTAATCGGACGTGCCCTCCGCCATGAAGAACTCCCCTGTACTGGCATCCAGCAAGGCCAATCCCAACACATGTTGCTGACCGGATGGATACCAGGCGGCCAGGAAATTATTCGATTTATGCTCAAGGATCTTATCGCTGAACGCCACACCAGGACTCACCACTTCGGTCACTCCCCTCTTGACAATCTTCTTGGTGGTTTTGGGGTCTTCCAGCTGGTCGCATATGGCAACGCGCATGCCAGCGCGAACCAATTTGGGCAGATACGTTTCCAGGGAATGGTGTGGAAATCCGGCCAACTCCATTTCTGCAGCCGCACCATTGCTTCGCTTGGTCAAGACAATTCCAAGCACCTTGGATGCCCGGACGGCATCTTCTCCGAAAGTCTCGTAAAAATCGCCTACACGAAAAAGCAGCAAGGCATCCGGATATTTCGCCTTGATACTGTTGTATTGCTGCATCAACGGGGTTTCCTCTTTCACGTCGTTCCCTAACTTTGCGCTAAGATATCCATTCGAGTGCAGAAGCTAAAGAACGAAGAACTGGGCCGGCCCGACCTTACTGCTTATCAGCAAAAAAAGAAATTACCCTTCATCCTGGTGCTCGACAATGTACGTAGCGCCCTGAATGTCGGCTCCATTTTTCGCAGCGCTGATGCCTTTCTGACCGAAGAGATTTTCCTTTGTGGTATCACCGCCACTCCCCCTCACAAGGAAATCCAGAAAACCGCACTGGGCGCTACCGAATCTGTGCGCTGGAGGTATTTTGAGAAGACACTGGATGCAGTAGCTTTTCTACAAGACCAGGGGTATTCGGTACTGGCCATGGAACAAGTCCGTCACAGTATTTCGCTTCACGATTTTCAACCAACGGTTCAAGGGGTGGCGGTTGTACTTGGCCACGAGATGGACGGCGTAGCGCAGGAGGTCGTTGACCGATGCAACGGCAGCCTGGAAATTCTACAGGAGGGCACCAAGCATTCCCTGAATGTAGCGGTGTGTGCTGGTATTTTATGCTTTGAATTACACAAAAAACTATCACCTTTATGCCAGTGAAGATGGCAAAGGAACGTATCATCCTCGGGATTGACCCGGGAACTGTTGTAATGGGATACGGTGTGGTAAGGATCAATGGAAACACTATGCACCTGGAGGGTGCAGGAGTGCTGAAACTGGACAAAGGGAAAGACCATCTTGATCGCCTGAAGCTGATATTTGACACGGTCACACAACTGATTGAGACCTACCATCCGGATGAGCTGTCGATCGAAGAACCTTTTTTCGGTAAGAACGTGCAGTCGATGTTGAAGTTGGGAAGGGCACAGGGAGTGGCCATGGCGGCAGCACTGAACAGAGAGATTCCGGTTTTCGGCTATTCACCCCGCCTGATCAAACAGTCCATCACCGGCAAGGGAGGAGCTTCCAAAGAGCAGGTGGCGGCGATGCTGCATCGCCTGCTGAAGTTCGAAGACACCCCGCGGTACCTGGACGCGACCGATGCCGTAGGCGTTGCCGTCTGTCATTTTTTCCAAACAGGCAAACTGAAGGAGGAGCATCAGGCAAAACAATCCTCTAAGAGAATACAAAAGAATGGAAAGGGATCCTATACAGGTTGGGCGGCTTTTCTGAACGACCACCCGGGCAGGCTTGGGTAATACGACTGATCGGCTACCGCCAGCGACAGCCAAACAGACGGCTCGTAAATCAGATGAACTGCCTTATCTTATCCGCTGTACCCTTCAATTCCTCCTGGGTAGGCTGAAGTTTCGGTTTCGAAAAATTGATATCACCGACCGTATTCAGGGGTACGAGATGAATGTGGGCATGTGGTACTTCCAGGCCTATAACCGCAATGCCTATCCGCCTGCAAGGAATGGCCTTTTCGATGGCAGGGACCACTGACTTTGCGAAAGCCCAAAGCCTTGTGAAGTGATCTTCGTCCAAATCAAATATATAATCGGTCTCTTTTTTAGGGATGACGAGCACATGGCCTTCCACCAGAGGCATCACATCCAGAAAAGCGAGAAAATCATCGTTTTCAGCTATGCGGTGGCAAGGGATTTCGCCTTGCACAATGCGTGTGAAAATACTGGCCATCCGCTTCAGTTTCAGGAGGACAAACCTATTTCAAGGACCTCGAATTTCATAATCCCACCCGGCGTAGTGATATCCGCGACCTCCCCGACTTTCTTGCCGAGCAATCCTTTGCCTATGGGAGAAGACACGGATATTTTTCCTGATTTCAGGTCTGCTTCATTTTCAGCGACCAGGGTGTAAGTCATTTCCGCTTTATTAGCCACGTTGCGAATACGCACCCTGCAAAGCACCGACACTTTGGATGTATCCAGCTTCGTTTCGTCGATGATACGAACGCTGGCCACCAACTCTTCCATTTTGGAAATTTTCAGCTCCAGCAATCCCTGGGCATCTTTTGCTGCATCGTACTCGGCATTTTCAGAAAGATCTCCTTTGTCGCGGGCTTCTGCAATCTGCCTTGAAATACTGGGCCTTTCGACGGACTTAAGGTGATTCAACTCCTCCTGGAGTTTCTTCAAGCCCTCTTCGGTGAGATAGGTGATTTTAGACATCGTATAAAAAAATAGAGGATATATGATTAACGCGGAAGACCTCTCCGGTACAGGAGAGGTCTTCCGGATAATGATTGATTAAGATCAGAGATTGAAACGGGCACCGATGGTATGGCAACCATCGAAAGTCTCCGTAGAACGGTAGCCGTAATCGATTCCGAAGAATTTATTGCTTCCCTTACCAAGGGGTACCTGAACACTTACTCCGGCACTCAGCCCCAATTGTGCAGAAATACGGTCATCCAGAATGGTGTTCTTATCCTTCTTGTCGAAGGTATAGGCCATACGGAATCCGAGACGCTGCTTGAAGGAATACTCCCCACCAACTCCGAACTGGTCGCGGATAAAGGAATTGGAAGTGAAAGAGGCCATAGGCGTGAAGCTATGGTCGGATGTGAAGTCGATTCTGTAAGAAACACCAATTGCTACGAGTGAGGGCATTTCGAAACGCTCAGCACGCTGCTGCTGCAGTACATTGATATTCGTAGTCGGATTGTCATTGCGGTAAGCGAGACCTTCTCCATCGTACTTCATAGGAGTCCCAACGTTGCGAAGGGCGATACCGAATTTGAGGTTGTCCTCTGATCCGTTCAAACCCGTCACATACTGGATACCGGCATCCACCACAAGCCCTTGAGCTTTGACGTCATTGATAGCCTCTGAAACCATTTTCACAGACATACCACCGTATATGCTGTTGGAAAATTCCTTCGCATAACTCAAACCTACCACTAAGAACTGGGGCGAGAAGGTTCCGAGACCTCCATCCGGTTGTTCAACAGTCGTACGCTCGATTTCACCGAAACGCATGGAGGTGATTGACAAGGCCATTGAACCCGACTGACCAACTTTCTGGGCCACGCCGAAAGAAGATATCGTAATGTCGGACCCTCTCAGCCAATCGGTTTGTGCGAACACGACCTCCGTGCCTTTGTTGGTACCAAGTCCTGCTACGTTCAGGCTGACAGCTTCAAGCCCCCTGACCAGTGCAACATTGCAACCTCCAAAACCGGCAGTGCGTGCCCAGGGGTTGATCAATAATTCATTGGCACCGGCCTGACCGGCACGGTCTTCATTTCCTGCAATCACCACCGAAGCGGTGAAGCACAACGCTATTGCAGAAAGAGAGAAATATTTTAGAGTTTTTTTCATACACATCTGAATTAGTTGATGAACTGTTGAATTAGAAGGAATCAAGATCGATAGGACGCATCACTCCGAACCACTTGACTATCTTCTCGCCCAAAGTACCGGCATCTACATGGATGATATACACGCCACTTGCTACGGTCACACCGACAGTGTTTTTAAGATCCCAATCCAAGGTGCTCGACAAATTAAAATCCTGCCCTTCCGCTACCACCTGACCACCTGAAACGTCGGAGGACACATCGCGCTTGTATTGCCTTACCATCGTTCCATTTATGGTGTAGATAGATACTGTGCATTTGCTAGGCAAATTCGTAATGCGCACGCGGCTATCCAACTGATCCTTCCTTGTTCTTTCATAGCCCGAGTAAGCGTAATAAGGATTGGGCACAACACGGATCAGATCCAATGCGCTCTTGGCAGCCTCGGCAGATCCCGCACTGGGCTCAACAGATGCAGGAACTTCGAATTCGTACAGGGGATTTCCACCGTTCACAGGTGTATCGCCCAGTGAAACAAAATTGTTGTAATTCTTCCTGACGCGCAGACGGATTTTCACATCGCTTTCCAGCAAAGAATGTCCGGCACCCAGCAAAGGCAATGATGTCCAAATACAATCCTTGTACACATTACGCTTGGCAACAGCACTACCCAAGGACAGAAGAGAATCCAACTTTTTGCCATTATCGTAGATCGGAATATCAGAAGGACCGGAGAGGTTCTTGTTGAAAATATAGATATAGTGCATACCACCATAAGCCAGGCGACCATTTGCATCGACACCTGAGTTGGAAGTCGGATTCCAAATCATATCTCTACTGTTCTCCCCAACGAGAGAAGAGTTCTCGCCGAATGCGATATTCAGACGCTCACCGGTCTCCACATTGATAGCGTAGCCCGGGAACCATCCCATGCCAACGGTGTCTGTGAGAGAAGCATCGGCAACATTGGCGTTAGGATCGTTGTATGGACGACCTTCTTTATCGACAGAGGCTTGCTTACGCAGATCGAGTTTCTTCGCCGCGTTGAAGTTGGGCATGGTGTCCTCACCCGTTTCTAAGACTACGGAGCGAGTCCACTTGCTCTTATCGCTGGTGATAACGATGTCAACACTTGACAGATATTGCCACTTGATGAAGTTTTCATGGACTGCATTGCTCCATTTTGGCGCACCGACAAACGTACGTGCGGCCAGCTTATAGGGAGCCCAGGTACCACCGATTACACCCTCATAAATCTGATCCGGATCACCCAGGTCTGTGGTAGCCGAGCCGGAGAGGATCCAGTTACGGGATGCTACAGCATCGTTGTCAGAGACACCGGTCAACCAGTTCTTGGAAGGATCTTTGAATTCTTGCGTAGCCTCAAGGAAGCCATTGTCCGTTCCATTATCGCCTGGCTCATCCCCGGTCACTTTGTATACATTAAATGCCAACCTGTTGCGTTCGAAAAGTTGCTCATACTTTACCTGAATCGGGAAAGCAGCACTATCAACAACGGTATCCACAGGCATATCGTTGATAAAGTAACGACTGGCATCGGAAACCCCGTTGAAGCGAATTTTAAAACCTCCGGCTTTTACTGCCACTGGATCATAAATACTGATATCCAAGGGGCCACGGCCAGGTTGATAAACAGGATGCAGTGCTCGGTTCAGGGGGCTTGTCAGAATCTCCTCCACTGTAGCTGAGCTTAGGTCAAGCACGTTACCGCCGTTACCACTGCCCTCCAGACGCTTAATCACGAAAGGATTATCTCCGAAGGAACTGTTCAACACAAGTCCACCGTTGTTCACGACAATCTTGTGTGGAATACCAGAGTATACTTTTACGTTGTTACGACCCTGCAGATAAGGAGAACGCTGTTGGTTGTCCAAATCAGGTGCATTTTTATCGTAAGGATTGAAATTATTGTAGGCATATGAAACCGCCATGAAGTAGTAAGGACGATAGTTGTTCAACGAACCGGAAGTGAACAAGTCGCGAGTGATTTCGAAGTTGTGCGTAACACCCTCATTCACCACATCGGTACAAAGTGTCGGAACGTAAGCATCCAGTAACTGATCATAGCTGTAGTTCACCAACTGAGTAACCGAGTCTTTCAAATCCACCTGAGCGATAAGCTTAGCTTTTGTAGGATCTGCCAAATCAGCAGCCGCTACGTTTTCATTCGCCAACTGATAGATTTTATATCCCTGGAATTTGAAACGTTTCTGATCGGTACTTACGAATTGATTTTGGCCATTCACCACGATGGTATCACGGATACGGATATTGTCGGGCTCATTGTACAATTCAACTTTCGGATTACGGGTATTTACCAGACTGAGAATAAGTTTCTGGTCGTATTCGCGGATAGCCATTTCCGGAGCATTAGGACCGTCGATAATCTGGAAACAGTTATCAAACAATTTCTGTGCAATCTTGTCGGCTTCCTTGACCTGAGTAACAGAACTCAAAGGACCTGCTGTACCGCGTGCCCAAACAACACCGGTGGTGATGTAATTCACTGCGCCGGGATTGAGAGTGAATGTACCCGCTGATTGCAACCAACGCATATCTGCAGGAGTTATACCTGCTGTACCCATGTCCCAGTTTGTAGGATTGCTGGGATCGGTTGTTCCGGGAAACATGAAGTCGCATGGAGTTGTTGTAGAACCGTTTCCTCCTCCTGCTCCATCACCGCCGTAAGTAATCAACTGACCGTTTTTCCAGGTGCCGCTGAGGTAGTTGTAATAATCATCCTGCGTCTCAGGGTTACCACTGACCGGGTTGAAATCGTTCACATAGTACACGAAGCGGGACATGATGATTTGCTCATTGGGTTCATCAGTGGTACCATCGCGGTCATTATCCTTGCCATCGAAAGCATCTGCCAAGGGTCCCTGGAAGAAATCGATACCAACTGCGGGAGGATTGAAACCGTAACCCTCTGCATTTTGGTCCTCTGCATCACCATTGTAACAGAAACCAAGACCCAAACCGACATCACAACCTACATAATCATCCGCAGCATAACCCAGGTCGGGGTCACACCACACACCGAAATAAGTAGAGTCAAGTGTAGAGGAGGACCTGTTGATGATTTGGTATTTGTAGAAGGTCATGAAGCTGATGGCATCACCGGTGTTGAAACCGAAGGCCTGAGCACGTACCTCCAATCCAATGGCCGGAGAGTTAGTTTCTGTTTTTACTCCGCCCACATCGTTGAAAACCCACCAAATTGCACGATCACCAAAAAGATAATCGTTGCAAATGAGCGTTCCGGAGCTGTCCTTGCTGTATTGATTC
>CAZPCA010000021.1:454-25778 GCA_964584995.1 uncultured Bifidobacterium sp. | reverse complement strand
GGCACCTGTCGAACGAAGAACATTTCGGAATACGTTTCCTTGTCTGGAAACTATTCCAGACAGGCATCATCGTTTCCGTGACATGGATCATCCTGCGCCTCGCCGACTTTTTTGGACTTGTACTTCTACACAGAGCCAGTTTGACACCCTCTAAAGCAGATGACCAACTCGTCCCCTTCATCAAAGAATCGATAAAGTTCATTTTCATCGCCCTCAGTTTTTTCATATCGCTCGGAATAATCTTCCAGGTAAATGTGGCTTCGCTGATCGCCGGCCTGGGAATCGGAGGTATCGCCATAGCGCTTGCAGCCAAAGACACGCTTGAGAATCTTTTGGGCTCTTTTACGATATTCCTGGACAAGCCATTCACACTGGGGGACCTGGTTAAAGTCGGCAGTGTACACGGCCGCGTGGAAAAAATCGGATTCAGAAGCACCCAGATCCGCACCCTGGAAAAAACCCTGGTATCGGTACCGAATAAAAAAATGATTGATGCTGAACTGGAGAACATCAGTATGCGTCAAATGATCCGAGCGCTATTCCCACTTTTGATACGCTTCGAAACTCCGGTGATGAAAATCGAAGAATTCAAAGTGAAAAGCATCGAGCTGCTCAACAACAGAGCGGAAATCTCGCAAGATCCTGCACCGGCTGTCAGGATCGACAAAATCACAGAATCCGGAATCGAACTGCAATTTTTCTTCTTCCTCCGCACTACGGATATGGATGTTTTTGCTCAGCAAAGGGATCAGATCCTTATGGCTGTACTGAAGCTCGCGCAGGAACTGGACATACGTTTTGATACTAGGACACAGGAATTCAACTTGCCGAAGTAAGGGTATGTAAAAAAGGAGAAGAACACTATTGGTATTTTCATACCTTAGATGCATGAACTACCGGGCCGCCGCCGATTTCGTACTGGCCAAGCTGACAGAAGGCCTGGCAGAGAACCTGTATTACCACCATGTTCAGCACGTACTCGATGTCATTCAAGCAACGGAAAAAATATGCCAGCTGGAGGGGCTGGATGGTCAAGACACCACCTTACTGAAGACAGCCGCACTGTTTCACGACACCGGATTTCTGGTGCAATACGAAAAAAACGAACCTCATGGTGCCGCCTTCGCCCGGCAATGGCTACCGGAGTTCAATTATTCTGCCAAGGAGATAGAAGAGATCACCACCATCATACTGGCTACCGATATCAGCAAGGAACCGCAAGGCCACTGGCAGAAAATCATACGCGACGCAGACCTTGACTACCTGGGTAGATCGGATTTCTTTTCCATCTCCCAGTCTTTGCGCCAGGAACTCGTAGGTTACGGACAGATCATCAAATTGTCTGATTGGTACTACCACGAGCGGGATTTCCTTGAACAGCATATTTACTACACAGATTCGGCATTCGCCCTTCGGCATGCCGGTAAAATGGCGAACCTGGAAGAGATTGCCTCCTTGCTGAAGGATGCTCCTTCGGCCGACAATTTTGCCCCTAACGAAAAAAGGAATCGCACCAACATCTCCAAAGACCGCAAATCCATTCTTGATGCACTGAGCAGAACTACGCTTTTCAGCATGGCGGATCAGCAGCTGCTGGAACAAACTGCACGTATATGCAACCGCATTCAATTGAAATCCGGCGAACCTGTTTTCAGGAAGGGAGATAAGGGTGAAAGCATGTATATCATCGATACAGGTACACTCCGCATACACGATGATGACATCACCCTGGCACAACTGGGTCAGGGCGAATACTTCGGAGAGGCTTCCCTCATAGATAATTCCACCCGCACCGCATCGGTGTCGGCAGAAACGGATGCAGTGGTACTGCGCATCGCAGAAAATGATTTTTTCAGCTTGCTGGGAACGCATCCATCGATGAACCGATTGTTGATGAAAGAGCTTATCCACCGGCTGAGGAACCAAAATGACGCGGTGGTAGAGGAATACAAGAACAGGGAACAGAAACTTCAGGAGCTGGTAGAGCTCCGTACCCGACAGATCATCGAAGAAAAGAAAAATGTTGAGGGAAAGTCTGCAGAGCTGGAAAAAGCACTGCTGAACTTACAGGCGGCGCAGAAACTTCTGATTCATCAGGAGAAGATGGCTTCGCTTGGCCAGCTGACCACCGGTATCGCTCACGAGCTCATGAACCCGCTCAATTTCGTCAATAACTTTTCCGGTATTTCTGCAGAGATCATCGACGAAATAATTGAAGAAGACATCAGCGAAGATGCTCGCTCCCTATGCAGCGAATTGCGTGAAAACATAAGCCGTATCAGCCTGCATGGACAAAGAGCCAGCGACATTGTCCGCAGTATGGCGGAACATTCCGCTTCTTTCAGCAAGGAAAGACAGGATGTAGATATTCATTCGCTACTGGATGAAGCCATCAACGTGAGCAAGAAAGCGTGGATGAGTGCCGAACAGCTTACACCTATTCGTGTGGAACTACAACTGGAAGCAGATAACAAGGTCCTGAAAGCAGTTTACAGCGACCTCTTCCGTGTCATTGTCAACCTTCTCCGCAACGCTGCCACTGCCATACGCAAGAAAAATGAAAATGCAGCTGTAAATGGTTGCATTCATATCCGTACGCGCAACCAAGGTAACGATATCGAATTATTGATCAAGGACAACGGCCATGGCGTTGCATCCGACATACAGGAAAAGATTTTCCTTCCTTTTTTCAGTACTCAGCCTACAGGCCAGGGTGTGGGCCTTGGATTAAGTATAAGCCAGCAGATCATTGCGGCTTACAACGGAAAATTAGCATTGCAGAGCGCTGACGAAAACGGTGCATGTTTCGCTGTTTCCTTGCCGGTGATACAAGATTGATACATACAGGAAGCTTACCAGCTTCCACCTGCTCCTCCCCCACCAAAAGAACCGCCGCCGAAGCCACCGAAGCTGCCGCCACCTCCACCGGAACTGCCACCTCCAAAGCCACCAAAAAATGGGCCTGTCCCTCTGTTGAAGTCAGACCATCCGCCACGCTGTCTGGAGCGTGCGGCAGTTATCAATTGCCAGGCGGCCCAAAAAGTGATGTTGTTCATAGTGGCGTAACGTCGTGCTGAAATTGCATGCAAGAGCGCTGGCAGCAAGGTCAATGACAATCCCAGGAGAATGAATAGCACAGCTTCACCACCTTCATCCTTCTTCCTCGGCGTGTCTTTATACTCTCCCTTCGCCACCGCCATGATCTTCTCCGTCCCTGCGCGAATACCCTCAAAAAACAAACCCTCTTTGAAATAAGGCTTGATATCGTTATCAATGATTCTTCTCGCCAGCGCATCCGGTAAAACACCCTCCATGCCGTAGCCTGTCGCGATGAACATTTTACGATCGCCTTTTGCTATGAGCAGCAAAGCGCCGCTGTTTTTCTCCTTGTCACCGATGCCCCAACGTTGACCGAGCTCGAAAGCGTATTGCTCGATTGGATATCCATCCAGGGTGTTCAGCAACACCACTGCGATTTCGACGGAAGTGGAATCATTGAAACGGACAAGCGTTGATTCCAATTGCGACAGCTCTGTTGGGCTCAGCGTGGAAGTGAAATCGTTGACCAACCGTGGTGGATCGGGTTTCGGCGGAAAATCAACCGCGAGGGAAGAAGTAAAGGCTAAAAGTAAACAGCCGACAAGGAAATAGTACCATCTCATTTTGTACCCTCCCCACCCATGATCAGGTCATTGGGTAACTCGTTGCTGTCATCGTGCTGTCGCGGAAAAAATTCCTGTAAACGAATCCCTGCTTCACGGACAGCATACAGAATACCCTCCAGGAATCGGCCGCCCTTGAAATGTTCAAGCATCTGATCCTTCACCTGGTTCCAGAATAGCCCTCCGACCCTGGCATGGATACCCGCATCGCCGATGATGGCAAACTTGTGATCCTGAACTGCAAGATATATTAGCACTCCGTTCCGTAGCCCGGTATTTTGCATTTCCAACTCAGCGAACACGAACGAGGCCCGGTCCAGCACATCGTCCTTGCATTCATCCTCGATGAACACACGAATTTCTCCGCTGGTCAGCAACTCGGCCTCATGGACCGCCTGCCGAACCGCCTCGCGCTCACGGTTCTGAAATACATCGGATGCTCTCATACCTTATCAGAACTCGACCTTGGGGGCCTTCTCTGCTCCGTTCTCTGCTGCAAAAAACGCCTTGTTCTGGAATCCATACATCCCGGCAAGGAGTACCTGTGGGAATTTACGGATGTAGGCATTGAACGACTGCACCTCTTCGTTGAACTTACGGCGTTCCTCCGTGATGCGGTTTTCAGTCCCTTCCAGTTGCACTTGCAAGTCCAGGAAATTCTGATTAGCCTTGAGCGCAGGATAATTTTCTGCCACAACCATCAATCGGCCCAAAGCAGTACTCAATGATCCCTGCGCCTCCTGAAATTTGGCGATTTGCTCTGCATTGAGCTTGCTGGCATCGACTTTTATCTGGGTGGCATTGGCCCTGGCTTCAATCACTGCGGTAAGCGTTGATTTTTCAAATTCGGCAGCACCTTTGACGGTACTCACCAGGTTCGGAATCAGGTCCAGCCTACGCTGATACACGTTTTCCACCTGCGCCCAGGCGTTCTGCACTTTCACGTCCTTTTCCACCATATTGTTGTAGGTGCCTACGAAAAGACGGTACAGCAGGAAGACCGCTACCAGCACAACGCCAAGGATAATCAAGGTTTTTCTCATGTCTGATTAATTTAGAAGTATAGAAGTTTGAAAGATAGACGAATTGACGTTCAGAATATTTTGGAAGATTTAATCTGCGCTGAAATTATTTCCAGCGAAATCGCAAATAATTGATTGTAAACCCTTCTGCCATAAATTTCTTTTCATAGGTGGTTTGAATGCTCAAATCGAATCCTTCCGGCCGATCGGCATATAAATCAAAAGTACATACCTCCAGATTACCGGACTCGTTTTTCAGTTGTTCGAGTGTATACTGGAAGAGACCTGCATTGTCGGTTTTTAGGTGCAGGCAACCTCCTGCCTTCGTAATGTGCCTGTACAATTTCAGAAAGCGGGGATTGGTCAGGCGTCGGTTTTCTCTGCTGTCCTGCGGCTGCGGATCCGGAAAAGTGACCCAGATTTCGCTCACTTCTCCCTCAGCAAAAAACTCCTCAAGCCATTCGATGTGTACACGCAAAAAAGCGGCATTGCGAATATTTTCCTCATTGATGGTCTTGGCTCCTCTCCAAATCCTGGCCCCTTTGATATCGATACCGATGAAATTGTTATCCGTATACTGCTGTGCGAGCGCAACGGTATATTCTCCACGACCACAACCCACTTCGAGCACAATGGGTGCGGATCTATTGAATACATCCTTTTCCCAGTTCCCTTTGAGTCCGTGATCGGTATGCACCAATGGGAAGGGGAACTGGAACGTTCGTTCAAATCCCTTCAGCTCTTCAAATCGTTGTAGCTTGCGCTTCGGCATAATCTGTTGTAGGTGTGCGAAAGTAAAGCAGGGATAAGACCTGACAAAAAGGTATTTTTGGAAAGTGGTGATTTCCTCCCGACATATACTCTACACCGTGCTCAACTGGGGCCTTGGCCACGCCACTCGGAGCATACCTATTATAAGCCGGTTGCTTGCAGGTGGACATCGTGTCACCCTTGCCGGGGAGGGTGCGTCGGGCTGGCTGCTGCGCGAACGCTTTCCCGAACTTGACTATGTAGATGTGAAAGGCATCGCTATACGGTATACGACCGGCATACCGGCAGCCCTTTCCGTAATGCTGCAGGCAGGGCATATTCACACTGCTATCAGGCGGGAGCAGCAAGCATTCCGAAAAATCGCTCAGCGCATCGGTGCAGATGCCATCATCAGTGACAACCGCTACGGAGCGTATTGCGAAGGCATACCCTCTGTGATGATATGCCACCAGTTATACCCTGCCCCACCGGCGGGCCTGGGGTTTCTACAGCCCATCATAGATGCCATTCATACACGTTACCTGAAACCATTCACGCAGCTTTGGATACCCGATGTCGCCGAATCACCTGGAATGAGTGGCAAACTATCCCACCGTTCGTCTAAATTCAGGAGCCTTCAACCGAGATTCATTGGACCGATTTCAAGGCTTGCTGACGTAACGGAGAAAACCTGCGAGTGCAACTACGACATCCTGGCCATATTATCCGGCCCGGAACCTGCTCGCAGCCAACTGGAAGAACTCCTTACCCGACACCTCTCTGCTCTCCCCGGTGAATTAAGCACTTTGATGGTTTGCGGAACTCCCGATACAGCGGTAAATGCGGACAATAGTCATGGTATTCAAAAAGTCCCTCATCTCCCTCCGGAAGAATTGAAGTACCATTTGGTGAACAGCCGGTACATCATTTGCCGCAGCGGTTATTCATCGCTGATGGATCTGGCCGCAGTGCACAGACGCGCGTTGTGCATTCCCACTCCCGGACAAACGGAACAGGAATACCTAGCTGAGTTGCACAATTCGGCAAACCGACTGGTGTATCAAGAGCAGCGCAACCTGAATTTGCATTCGGGACTGCAAAAGCTATCGCACTGCCAATCATTTTATCACCCTGTCAATGAGGGTATTCAACAGGCATTGGACGATTTTCTTTCTTCGCTTTAACGCGTTTGTTTTATTTTGGCCTCAGTTGGTTTCCGAAAAAATCGGGATTAAAAGGGAATGCCGTGTAAACCGGCAACAGTCCCCGCTGCTGTAAACAACACGTCGGATAAGTTTCAACGCTTTCCGATAATACCGGTCAACCACTGTCGTCCGCGATGGGAAGGTCCCGGGAACGCTTGTGAGTCAGAAGACCTGCCTGCTAACATACCATGAAGTCCTTCGGAGGAAAGGCATTCTGATCGGCGGTAATAACATACACCCTTGTACCCGTTATTATCCGGAGGAATACTTCATGGCGGTTTTATAAACATATTCTAACGCTATGATAAAAAATCTGATTACCGCTTGCGCTGCCATCTTCCTTGTTTCAGCTTGTGAGAAGGAACCTGAAGTTCCAACTCCTTCCAGTGTGTCATCCTTCACCAGCGGGGTTTTCATCCTGAACGAAGGCGCATTCGGTGCCGGCAATTCCGGCATTAGTTTTTATTCCAAAAACGAAAACTCCCTGATTCCGGACTTGTACCAGCAGGCCAACAACCTTCCCTTGGGAGATGTTCTGCAGTCCATGACCATTGTGGGCAACAGTGCCTATCTGTGCGTGAACAACTCACAGAAAATCGAGATTGTATCCATGAAAGACTTTAAAAGATCCGGCAGCATCACAGGTATCGGCTCTCCACGCTTTATGGTCGCTGCTCAAAACAAAGGGTATGTATCCGACTGGATTTCCAACAGCGTTTATAAAATCGACTTACTCACCCAAACAATCATCGACACTGTTGCTTGCGGAAGCGGTCCGGAAGAAATGCTTATCAAAGGCAACCGACTATTTGTTTGCAATAGTGGCGGATTCGTTGACGACAGCAGTATGAGCGTCATTGACCTGAACACCTTCACCATCGACACCATCCTTTCAGTGGGCGTTAACCCGTCCCATATACGTGAGGACGCCAACGGTAAAGTATGGATACTGTGCAGAGGGTCTTTGGGAAGTGACTTCACACCCAGCCCTGATGATGCCGGCGGCCGCCTCATACAACTGAATCCGGTCAGCTTGATGCAAGAAAAGAACTTCGCATTCGGATACAACGAGCACCCTATAAGCCTGACCGTTTCCGGTGACAAAAACACCTTGTTTTTCCTGAACGGGGAGTCTACCTACACAGGAAATGTGTGGCGTATGAGTACTAATGCATCTTCCCTGCCTGCAGGCCCTTTCGTCGACCGGGTATTTTACGGGCTGGGTGTTGACCCTGTTGATGGAACGGTGTATGGCGGCAAAGTATCCTTCAGTTCCAATACCCAAGTCCTACGCTACAACAACAATGGAGCATTGCTGGATTCTCTGGATTGCGGTATAGGCCCTAATGGATTTGTATTCAATTAAGCACTTACTGTCCGACTCGAAAACCATCACTTGATGATGGACAAATCAGGCGTCAGCACAGTATTGCTTTTCTGATTCGCCCTGTCACGAATATAGAATTCGAAACGACCGGTATTACTTAAAAGCACCAGGGAGCTGATATAATCCAGCCTATAGGTGACAACCGCCTCAATGCTCTTGCTGTTGCCTGCCGGTTCTATGTACTGCATGCGTTGGTTGAATGCCACCTGTACGCTGTCAAAATAAACAGTCGTATCACAATTGGCATCGACGTCCACCACTTCTTGCCAGAACTTCTTGGGACGGTAAAGAGCACCCGACTTCTCTTCGTACTTCATGTAAAGATTGTTGTTGTCTGCCCCACAGTCGGTATTGAATTCGTTATCTGTAAATCCGATATCGCCGTCGCCATCTGTCAGAGAAAAGACGAAATCCACAGCAGTATCCCGGCCGGCTGCATCTTTGTACTGGATGAAACGCTCAAACTTGACTTCCGGAACCGGACTGAACTCCTTTTCCTCCGAGCACGCAGCAACAATCAGTGCGAAAAGCAGAAAAATTAAACCGGCTCTTTTTTCCATACCCCCGAAATTACCAATAAATGCGGGAAATTTAGCCATTCTTACAGGCCGGGCTCATAAATAAGCACTGAGTTTTTTTCAGGACTTAGCATCTCCCTCGCGACTTCCAATAATTCTACTGCTGTTATTGCATTGATTTTCTCGGTAATCTCCTTGAGAGGGATGATTGTGTTAAGATTAAGCTGGGATTTAGCCATTGACAACACAATACTCAGGCGATTCTCCTGTGCGAGCTGGATCTGGCCAATCAATTGCTCCTTGTATTGACTCAGTTGCCTTTCACGGATCATATCTGAACAAACCTTGTCAAGCTCCTGCTGCAGCAGTTTTTTTGTCTTTTCGAAATGGCTGATATCCGTTGCAAAATACACGTGAAAAATACCGGTATCCGTATACGTATGGTAACCCGACTCGATGGTGTAGGTGAATCCGTACTTCTCTCGAATGTTCAGGTTCAAACGCGAATTCATTCCCGGACCTCCCAGTAAATTATTGAGCAGGATGAGCGGAAAACGTTTAGCACTGTGCAATCCGTATGCAGGTCTACCCTGTATGTAATGCACCTGATTAATGGGTTTCTTTTCAATCTGGATTTTCCGTCGGTAAGCTGTAGGCTTTGATCGGACTTGCCTGGTTTTTGCCCGGCTCAAGCCTGCAAAATGTCTTTCGAGCATGGGCAGCACTTTTTCAGACTGCAGACCGCTACTGACGGCGAACACCATTCTGGAAGGATCGTAGTGCTGCCTGGTAAAATCAAGCAGATCTTTCCTGCGTAAACCGCGTACCGAATCCTCTGTTCCCAGGATGGGGTGTCCAAGAGGATGTCCTTTGAAGAGCAATCCTTCAAAATCATCGAAAATCTGCTCGTAAGGGGTATCAAGATAGGACCGGATTTCGTCTGAAATCACATCCTTCTCTTTGGCGATTTCTTTATCAGGATAAACGGAGTTGAATGCGATATCAGCAATCAACTCAATGGCCCTTTCGGCATATCCGTTCATGACCGATGCATGCAGGCAAGTCTCTTCCTTAGTGGTGTATGCATTCAGCTCCCCACCTACCACCTCCAACCGGTTGAGGATATGATAGGATTTCCGCTTCTTTGTGCCCTTGAAAAGGCAGTGTTCGATGAAATGGGCAAGCCCTTCCTTGCCGCCTGGCTCGTCGCGGGTACCGGCCTGTACGAGCAAACCCACATGTGTGACGGCAGCCCCGGGATATTCCACGTAAACCACCCGTAAATTGTTGGGCAAGATATGGACTTCGGGCTTCAACATGGTTCAAAAATAAGCTATCGGGAGCTTTCTGCACACAAAGCGTCTAAATAGACTTATTAATCCAGTGGGAAGTGAACAATACACCGGACTTTTTGTTTTTGTACTGATGAAAAAGGTTTACCCAGTACTAATCGCCCTGCTTTCCTTGCTTCCATCCCTTTTATCCGCACAACAGGTAAGTATCAAAGGGCGTATTTACAATGCCATCAGCAACGAAGATATCCCCTTTGCGGTCATTGTGCTGAAAAACGGCAAAGATGTTTTCCCTTCCACATCGGATTCGGCAGGCAACTTCTTGATTTCTGCTCCCAAACCGGGATTTTACAACCTGGAAGTCATACAATCAGGCTTCAAACCCTTCGTACGCTTTGAACTGGAATTGAAACCGGAGAGGATTACGGAAATCAATGTTCCGCTGGAAGAAAATCAAAAAGTCCTGTCTGAAGTCACTGTCACGGCACAACCCTTCATCCGCAGGGAAGAAAGCCCCTTGTCAATGCGTAGTATAGGCGAAGCAGAGATTAAAAGGAATCCGGGCGGAAACAGGGATATTTCCAAAGTCCTGCAGTCGCTTCCCGGCGTGGCATCGGTAGCATCCTTTCGGAATGATTTGATTGTACGCGGAGGATCTCCCAATGAAAACCGTTTCTACCTGGACGGAATCGAGATTCCGAATATCAACCATTTCGCGACACAGGGAGCTTCGGGAGGACCTGTTGGAATGCTAAATGTGGATTTCATTTCGGAAGTAGATTTTTATTCCGGTGCATTCCCTGCCAACCGCGGGAACACCCTCAGCTCGGTCCTGGACATCAAATACAAAGATGGGCGCAGCGACAAAGCCGGTATGGCGTTCGCGCTCGGCGGAACAGACCTGGCAGCCACCTTTGATGGACCGATGGGTAAAAATTCCTCCCTGATCGCTTCCTACAGGCGATCCTACCTTCAATTCCTCTTCGCCGCTTTGGAACTGCCTTTTTTACCTACCTATAACGACTTCCAGTTCAAATACAAATACAAACCGGACAACAAGCAGGAATTCTCCTTCATCGGACTTGGCGCCTACGATGTTTTCACACTGAACAAAGAACTCCAAAAAGATCCTGAAATCACGGAGGACCAGGCATACCTCCTGGGCAACCTGCCGGAAAACAGTCAGTGGAACTATACAGTAGGTGGTAGTTACAAACGCTACAGCAAAAACAGCTTCCTTACGGTAGTACTCAGCAGGAACCACCTCCACAACCGCGCACTCAAATACGCAGACAACGATGAGTCAGACAGTGAAAAAAAACTGCTGGACTACGTCTCCGAAGAGATTGAAAATAAATTCAGGATTGAAAGGACCACCTTGAAGGGATCATTGAAATCCAATGCAGGCATCAACCTGGAACAGTCTCAGTATATCAATTCAACGTTCAACCAGGTTCCCTACATCGGTCCATTGAGCTACACCTCATCCATCCAGTTTCTGAAATACGGAGCCTTCGCACAACTGAGCAAGACCTTCAGTGGAGCGGGCCTTGTCATTTCAGGAGGTGTAAGAATGGATGGCAATAATTTCGGAGAGAATATGGAGAATCCACTGCAGCAATTCTCGCCCCGCCTTTCCCTGTCGAAATCTATCACCGAACGTTTGACCTTCAATGCCAACACCGGGATCTATTATCAGATTCCGGCGTACACCATACTGGGATACCGAAACAATGAAGACCAGTTAATGAACAGCGGCGTCCAATATATTCGTTGCGGCCACGCAGTAGCCGGATTTGAATTTCAGAACAAGAATAACTCGCGCATCACCGTAGAAGGTTTTTATAAGCATTATGCAAACTATCCTTTCGGACTGTTCGATTCCATCAGCATCGCGAATCAAGGCAGCAATTTTGGTGTAGTGGGCGATGAACCTGTGGACAACCGCTCAGAGGGCCGCTCCTATGGTTTTGAATTGCTCATCCAGCAGAAACTCTACAAAGGATTCTACGGACTCATCTGTTACACCTTTGTACGGAGTGAATTCACCAACCTCGACAAGCAATTCATTCCCTCCAGCTGGGACTACAGACATCTCATCAGTCTGACAGCCGGCAAAATATTCAAGAAAAACTGGGAAGCAGGAGTGCGTTTCCGCTACAATTCCGGTAACCCCTACACTCCCTGGGACATTGCCGGCTCCTCCCTGAAGGCCAATTGGGACATCAGCGGCCAGGGCGTACTGGACGTGGAGCGTATCAATGCAGAGCGCCTGGGCATGTTTCATCAGCTGGACATAAGAGTGGATAAAAAATATTATTTCAAAAAATGGATGCTGGATATCTACCTGGACATCCAGAATTTCTACAACCGCGTGGCGCAAGGAGCACCTTATATCAATGTCGTAAAAGATGCACAAGGCAATGCCTTGACAGACCCCAACGATGCCAGCCGCTATCAGACCAAACTGCTACAAAATCCTAACGGAACAATCATACCTACCATCGGCGTGATTGTAGAAATATGACCCTCTAACGGGTGATCGTTACCGCCGGACTTAGCAGTGTGTTGCTTGTATTACCGGACCTGTCTTTCACAAAAATGGAAAACGTGACCGTTTCGGTGATTGCGGTTGTATCCAATATCGCCAGGGTATTCAACACCACTTTAACATCCCCCTCAATCGGCACCACAGCTCCGGTCGGTGCCAATTGCTGTATACGGTATTCGTACCGCAAACCCATGCGGTTGTCGGTAATGAATAGATTTTTGATCTCCGGGTCGGCCGAACCCAAATCGCCGTCTCCATCCTTATACCGGATCACGATCTCCAGCGAATCCTGAAATTCCTTTACAGACAAGGGCGAAATAGACTGGAGTGTGATTTCAGGAATCGTAGATTTCCTGTCGTCTTTTTCGCAGGCAATAGCCAACCACAGCGTCATCGCCAGGAGGCGGGAAAGAAAAGTTGTGCAACGTGAATGGTTCATGATTACTGTACAGTAAAGGCAAAATAGGATTTGTAAAAATCCGGAGAGGAAGCACGTGGAAATTCCGTGGGTAGTGCCTGAAACCCATCGTTCATGTACACCCTGAAATATACCGTCGTGCCTTGGATCCAGGGGTTGGTAGACAACGTCGCCATCCACACGTTGTAGGGTGAAAACCACGTAGCCACCACCGTTTGGGCAGAGGTGAAATCATCTTTCAAGGTAGAGAAACGCAGTTCGTGCACGGTGAAATCAAACGGGTCTGTTGCCGCCGTACCATCCGCCGTATCCAAGGCCAGCACAGGTAGATAAATCGTGCTATTGAATGGTGCGATGAATGGATTATACGATATACCGCCTGAGCGCATAGTATCGATTCTGACAAAAGCGCTATTCAATGCGACATAGCCGAGCACGTTGGGCGGCAAGTTGGGACGCTGCGGCAAATCACCGTTCAAATCCGGACATCCATCCATTATCCATTGCCGTATATTCCCTATTTCTTCAGCACTCAATCGCTGACCATTGGAAGGCATGTAATCACTTGTTTGGGTAATTAATCGCTCCATCAGGAAAGAAGCCGTAGCGTTGCCCGGAAGTACTCTGTGCTGAAAAAATGTGACGGAATCTACTGTCAACTTATTCACTGCCATATATACCATGGTACTGAAGGTGCTTTGTACTGTCCGGAAATCGGGCTCGAAGGTTCCGTCATGGCATCCGGGATTGGCGCATTTCGGAAAAAAAATATTTTGGTGAAGGCCGGTGATAGAAGACGGTGATGGAACGGAATCGTCCACTGCTCCGCCGCCATTTCCCAAACCGTCATAGGGATTCGGCGACTCCGTCTTTTTACACGAGGATAAAAATCCGACAAACACAATCAGCGAAAACACCAGCCAGCGTGCCGTAGGGGTGATATGCAGATTTATTTTGGGCATTTCCATTTTCATAGATCAATAAAAAGCCTGGGCGATATCGCATTGGTTGTAATCCTTCACTCCGGTCCATGCCGGGATTGCCTGACCAAAGCCCAAAAGGTGAGCGATGGCCGGCACGATATCCGTACTTTCCCCGCTTGTATTGTTGATTACGAGTCCCTGCTTCACTACTGTAGGCGGACCGACAACGAGGCAGAAAATCTCCCTGGCTGTCTGATCGCCGCTGGTAAGATCGACAGGAGCAGTATGATCAAGTGCCAGCCGGCCGAAGGAATCGATTGTGGTATTGGGAGTCAAATTACGTCCATGCTCCGGCGCAATGATCAAAACCGTATCGTTGGCAAGTCCCGGCGTGCTTTGGATAATACTCCAGAGGTGTGCAGCCGCCCAGTCCGCCTTGCGCAGGTTGTTGGCATAGGCACTGAAATTGAAGTGACCGATATCCACGTCCTGCATGTTTACGACTAACAGCTCGGGCTTGAATTGCTGCAAAATCTTTTCTGCAAAAAGCACATTGTACATATCGGCATTCATGGATGCACCTGCTCCCCAAGGATTATTCAATTGCCCTGACTGTGCCTGCGAATAAAGATCGGTGATGAACTGCTGTATTTGCTGCGCTTCGTTTTCGGTATTGGTCACACCGGCAGTCGGATCCAAAAACGATTGACCAAAAGCGCTATCAGAGAATTTACGCACTTTCGAAATGAGATCCTGTTCCTGCGCACTGAAGGATGTGGGTTGTCCTATGGCATCGAATCCCGGCTGATTGATAAAGAAATTGGGCGAAATGAAATTCGCACCATAGGCTGCACCATAACGGGGGTCACTGCTGTAATTCAATGCCGGATACGGTCCCAGGGTATTGGCTACCCACCAGGCATTGAGGGCGGTCTGCTGAGGGCTGTTGTGTTTGCGGTAATACTCGAAAACAGTAGGATTCCTGGGGGCCTCACGAATGATCAGATCCGTACTTACGTATTGACCGGTAAGTGCTACTGTATGTCCATTGTAATGTCCGGTAGGTCCTTCCTTATACCTGAATTGCCTGAACAAGGTGCCGAAATTCTGCAATGGCACTCCGACGGGACCGGGCGGCAAAACGTCCATCGCCCCCAGAATATCCGAAGAGATGGAGCTTCCGCCTGAAAGCAGGTTAGGCATGAGGTTTCCATCGTTGAATTGTACAGATTCAAGGTTGCGGACTCCTCCGGCAAACAATAAGAAAACCACATGATTGACTTTTCGGAGTCCGCTGGACGCAAACAGCCTTCCCGTGGGCAGCAGATACGGTGCGGCCACAGCTCCTGCCGTTGCGTAAGCCGATTTTCGAATGAATTCACGTCTGTTCATGGCCATGGCGAATCAATAATACCTGTACTCATCCGATGTCATCAACGCATACCAGAGCACCCGCGGCGTCAATGCAGGATTCAAACGAATCTGTTCTTTTAAATAGTATGCTTCGAACGCATTGGGCGCGCGGTTGTACAATTGCTGATAGGAATCAGTGATGAATTGCATTGTATCTCCGTTCACGCTGGGCTGAACCGGAATCTGCAGATTGGGCTCGTTCAACATATTGAGCAGAATACGGTCCTCGACCAATTGCTTATCCCCAAAGGCAAGATAAACGGTGTTGAACTGCGCCAGCTTCTGCTGCGAAATCGCAGTGCCGAACAAGTCCGCCCAGGCGATGGTGATGAATTCCGTCGTACTTTTTGCATTTGTTTTTCCGTTCACTCCGCTCTGCACCTGTACCTCATTCACTTTATAGACATAGTCCACTTCTTTTTCGCAGGAAGAAAGAACCATTTGCATCAACAGCAGGGAAAGCAATCCACTAAGCTCACTTACGGATTCCCACAAACTCATCCGTTGCCAAGATATCCTTCTGAATCGATTCATGATCCAATGTGTTTTTATACTTCAGTGTTGCCGTAGCCATTTCAAGGGATACCGGATTCCGCAACAGGTAATCGTTATACACACGCCGTACAGCCCCTTCGAAATAGTCGTTGGAAGAGAAAAATATATCGAGAAAATCCTCTCTGGAAGACCCCGCCTGCAGAAAGAGTACGGCATTGGAACCATTCAGCATATTCACCCCACTGCTTTGTTCATCAATAGTCGGATTGCGTGACAAAAAATGCTGGAAGGTGGCGATAACAAAGTTTGCTGCACCCATATTGATCTGGTCGTAGAAATAGTTGTTGACGAACACTTTTTGTAGCTCCCGAATGGAAACAGTACCTGCAACATAGTCAGGATGGATATTGGCGAGCACTTCAAGTCGGTCACGCTCTATTTGAAGTACAGACCAGAAGGCCTGGTAGGCGGTATCCGCCAGTAAGACATCAAAAACAGATATCTGGAAACCGACATCCATCGAATCCGTACTATTCAGAAGTTGGGTACGCCATTTAGTTATCTGCCTCCATTTGTAGTCATTATTGGCAAAAATGACATCCAAAAACGCATACCTACTTTGCTGATTCAGGCTTCCGGCTTTCAGCAATGCCAGCGCGCCTGCTCGCTCGGTACTGTCCGGCTCGCGCCCTAAAACCAGGATGTAGGACTTATTGATATAATCCCCGTAGACCGAAGCGGGCATGACGGTATCCGGTGGAGCATTGACCAGCCGTTCTTCTGTCTCCTGCTTCGTGCAGGACAAGAAAATACTCAAGGCCCATACAAGGAGTACAGCCTTCGAAGCTGACAGGTGCTTATGCATGCAATTCAGGTAGTTTCACTGAAGTCCAATAAGAATAACCGCGCATTATGTCTTCAATCACAGAGTAGCAGCCAACATCTTGCATTCAATGGCCTGGTGCTGGTTGTAGGTCAAGGCAAGTTTCTTGTAGTTGAGCAGGTCGATGATTGTTCCGATGAAACAGAATCCTGCGGTGAACAAGTACAACAAACCCATTCCCAACTGACCAATCACAAAGCGCTGAACACCGGCCACCACCACAAATCCAAGCAAGGTGAACAATAGCATGTGCTGCGGATCCTTTCTTCTACCCTGGTAGAGCAACACGAATTGTTTCTGTTGATTTTCGTTCAACTCCTTTATGACTTCCTGAACGAACATCAATTCGTCGGATTCAATTCCCGGAATGGCAAAGAGCAATGGATTATTCGACATATGAATGGAATGTTGATATATGCACTATCTGAGAATGCTGTGCCATTACTTCCAGCGTTGAACCAATATCCTGAATTCCGAAATTGCCGATCAACAAGTTTATAAGTAATGGAACGTTAAATTAATAAAAAAATGCTGCCTGAATTGGATTCGGGCAGCATTTTTTAAACAGGAGTTCCGATTACGCTTTGTGCATATCGGTAAAATGTCGGTAGAACCGCGGTATTGTCTCGATACCCTTCAGGAAATTGAAAATACCATAATGCTCATTCGGGCTATGGATGAGATCACTGTCCAGTCCGAAGCCCATCAAAACGCTTTTCAACCCCAACTCCTTTTCAAAAAGGGCCACAATGGGAATACTGCCCCCACCTCTCGTGGGAACAGGTTTTTTACCAAAGGTTTCTTCCATGGCCTTGGCGGCAGCTCTGTAAGCTACGGAATCCGTGGGGGTCACTACCGGCTCTCCGCCGTGATGAGGGCGAACTACCACCTGTACACTGGGGGGCGCAATGGACGTGAAATAATCCGCGAACAGACGGGTGATTTTATCGGATTGCTGATGAGGTACCAGACGCATGGAAAATTTTGCATAAGCTTTGCTCGGTAAAACTGTTTTAGCGCCTTCACCGGTATAGCCGCCCCAAATACCGTTCACTTCAAAAGTCGGTCGAATGCCCGTCCTTTCCAATGTTGTGTACCCTTTTTCTCCGTGCACATCCCCAATCTGCAGGTCAGACTTGTATTCTTCCAGATCAAACGGGGCTTCGTTCAGTTCTTTTCGTTCCTGCTCAGAAAGGACCTGCACATCGTCGTAAAAACCAGGTATGGTGATGTGATTGTCACCATCCTTCATTCTGGCAATCATTTCACAGAGTATAGCAATGGGGTTGGCGACCGCTCCACCGTAAACACCGGAGTGCAGATCTCGGTTGGGCCCCGTTACTTCCACTTCCACATAACTCAGGCCTCTTAATCCGACATCGATACTGGGAACATCGTTAGCAATGATGGATGTATCTGAAATCAGTATCACATCTCCGGTCAGCCTCGACTTGTTGGCCCGTATCCAGTCGCCGAGGTTCGCGGAACCACACTCTTCCTCTCCTTCAATCATAAACCTGACATTACAGGGAAGCGTACCCGTCCGCATCATCAACTCGAATGCCTTGACATGCATGAACATCTGACCTTTGTCATCGCAGGCGCCCCTTGCATAAATTTTACCATCCCTGATTTCCGGTTCAAAAGGCGGGGAATCCCAAAGATCGAGTGGATCGGGAGGCTGGACATCGTAATGGCCATACACCACGACAGTCGGCAAAGCCGGATCGATAATTTTCTCTCCATAGACTACAGGGTGGCCAGGTGTAGTGCATATTTCTACATGATCAGCACCGGCTTCCTCCAGGGATTTCTTTACTGCTGCAGCAGTACGAGCCACGTCTTCCTTGTATTTTGAATCAGCACTGACCGACGGAATCCTCAACAGATCCATAAGCTCATTTAAAAAACGTTCTTTATTCTCCTGAATATATGTATCGATAGTGTTCATAAGTCATACCTGTTGATGACACAAAAATAGCACATAATAGAGTTCATTTTTTAACTTGCGGAACAGTACTATGTCATCAAAATAGTGCAGCGAAAACTACATCCTTCTCATTCACAACAAATTCGGTTTTCACAAGTGATAGTCGCCATGAAAAACATTGTTTTTTTTCTTCTCATAGCCCTGCATACGGCACATGTCTGCGGACAAACCGCAATCAACGACTTTTGCGCTTCTGCCACCTTCATCCCCCTTGACCCGACCGGGAATGCCTGTATCAATGACAGCAATTTAATCGCCGGACCAGACGGTCAGGCCAACGCGTGTGATGCCGGAGCCAATCCACCATTACCATCCGGAGGAAACGATGTCTGGTTCACCTATGTCGCGACCGGTCCGGTAAATACTATATCGGTGACTCCCATCGGTCTCTCACCAGCAGAAAAAGTATCGGTAACGGTGATAAATGGCAATTGTGCTGGAGGACTTTCGACCAATGTTTGCAACTCTTCTGCCAACAGCTTCGATCCGGCAAATGTTGCATTCGCGTCCTTTCCAGGTACACAAATCTGGTTTTATGTGACTGCATTGGAGGCTGACGGAGAATTTCTGGTGTGTATAAACAGCACCAACGGCTTCATTCCACCTGCCAATGATTGCAACAATGCAACGTTGCTTTGCAACACCTATGATTTCAGCAGCCCGGGCACTATTCAATCGGGTATTGCTCCATACCCTTCTTGTTTCAATTCTCCTCCTGTCAGGCCTTTCTGGTACAAATTTACAGTGGGTACCAGCGGGCCATTGGAATTCACCGGATTCCCAACAAACATCGGAGGGTTTCGCTGGGCACTGTACGATATAACAAGCGGTTGTCCGGGCACCGAAATAGCCTGCAATAGTTTCTATGATCCATTTTTACCCTTCGGCATGTCGTCTTCCGTCAGCACTTGCACCGGCAGCCCGTATTGCCCACCGGTAAATGTCAATGCGGGTGACACCTATGCTTTAATGATCGACGATACATCGCAAAGCGGCTCCGGCTTTGACTTCACCTGGGGCTATTCCACGAAAATGCTTCCCTCGGCAGAGTATACTGTAGACAGCCTATTTGCCTGTGGATCCCTTACTGCCGATTTCAGTGACAACAGCATATACACCCCCTCTGCCACATGGATCTTTGATTACGGAGACGGCACACCTCCCCTTTTCGGCAGTGGTGCCACGCTGAATATCCCTTCACACACTTACGGACCGGGCCGCTACGTCAGCTCTTTGACCATCACTGAACCCAACAGCTGCTCCAATACGTTTGACCTCCAGATCGTAGTCCATCCAATCCCGGTCATAAGCTTCACCACTTCGGATGACAGTCTATGCTATGATGGACTGAATGCGGTCAATTGCGTTTTTTCTGCCAACACAACAAATCCAGCTTTCACCTACAACTGGGCCATCAGCGGAGCATCGAGTAGCTCAGCCACACCCCCGGGAGGGGCAAGTTCTTCCTGGACAACTGCCGGCACTTTTCCTGTATCTCTTCAAGTTACGGATAACTTCGGATGCACATCCTTTGTGGCGAAAGACACAGTACGCATTTTTACTATACCAGACTCACCGTTCACACTCCCTGACACAGGATGCACGTCTACTGATATCCTTGTGAATTACACAGGCAGTTCACCGGCGGGTGCAACCTATACATGGAGCTATGCGGGTGGATTGGTAACGAGTCCCGGTAATCCGTCTTTTTTAATTCAATGGCCAGCAAGCGGTCTGTATACACTGACATTGACCGTAGAGGAAAACGGCTGCTCTAGCCTGCCATATTCGGACTCTGTTTCCATTTTTGACATTCCGGTGATTCAACTGCTGCTGCCTGATACACTCTGTGAGGGCGACTCCATCGTGCTGAACCCTTTGGTTGCAGGGCACCCACCAGGTTCCGTGTTCACCTGGAACTACGGTACTGCGGTATTGACGGGCGGAAATCCGGCAAGCGGTTCTGATGCCAGCTTCACCTGGCCTGTTAGCGGAAGCACTCTGCTGACGGCATATGCCGTAACGCAGGAAGGCTGTATCACCAATACCGATTCGGCTACGGTATTCGTCCAACCTTCATTACTTCCCTCCTTTACAATCAGCAACAACCAACTTTGCGGCAAAGACAGCTGCATACTTACCTACACCGGATCCAGCGGAACAATAGGATTAAATTACAACTGGCTACTAGGAAATGCCAACATTATCAACGGGGCATCACCGGCATCACAGGGCCCTTTCCTGATAAACTTCCCAAATCCGGGGAATTACCCCATTCAACTTTCCATCAACGACCACTATTGCAGTTCAGACACCATTTCAGACACCGTCTATGTTCAAAGCATTCCAACTGCAAATGCAGGTCCCAACCAACAAACCTGCGCCGGAAACCCGGTCAACCTCGGTTCAGCACCTACGTCCGGATATACCTACACATGGTCTCCAGCCGATTTCTTGAACGACCCTACACTTTCTGATCCACAATCCACTCCCACATTGGTCAATACTAGTGATACAACACTACGTTATATCGTTTCTACGACTGCGGGATTTTGCAGTAACTCGGACACGGTGGAACTAACCGTGAGTGCAGTCCAACAGGCACTATTCAACCCCACACCTCCTCAATGCATACAGGGTAACAGCTTCAATTTTTCGCCCGTATACGGTATCGTGAATGGAGCTGACTTTATCTGGATTCTTGGTGGCGACACGCTTTCCTCTCCAGAAATCACGAATTTTTCTTTCACGAGCTCTGGCATGCAAGCCATCACCCTTCACGTCGAAACACCCGGATGCGGTTCGGATGCTTACACCGATTCCGTAGAAATCAAAGAAAATCCTGTGGTTGCTTTCACCGCTTCACTGTTCGAGGGATGTGCTCCATTGGAAGTGGTTTTTGCGGAACAAGTCACTTCGGGACCTGGTTATAGTTATCGATGGGACTTCGGCAATGGTATTGTTTCTTTCGATTCGGTCGCTATATATTCATTCATGCAACCAGGCACCTATACCCCTTCACTTACCCTTACCAACCCCGACAACTGCAGCAGCACCGACTCACTGCCAACTCCGATAATCGTATATCCTGAAGCCAACGCATTGCTGACCGCAGAACCTTTGATTGCGAGTTTTACCAATCCGGTGTTCACCTTCAGTTCAGTTTTTTCCTCCACAGATTGCTATATCGATTTTGGTGACGGGACTGGGGATAGCTCCTGTTCTGCGACTCATGCCTATAGCGATACAGGTCGCTACACAGTGACCTTGTATGTCGATAACGCCGGTGGCTGCAGAGACACCTTTCAGCTTCAGGTGGAAGTACGTCCAGCATACTCATTATACATCCCCAATGCATTTACTCCCAACAATGATCAAATCAATGACAGATTGGAATTATTCACAGAAGGAATCACAGAGATAAGCCTCCAGGTGTTCGACCGCAAAGGCTTACTGGTATGGAAAACG
The DNA here is from genome assembly GCA_964584995.1 of uncultured Bifidobacterium sp. Lineage (GTDB taxonomy): Bacteria > Bacteroidota > Bacteroidia > AKYH767-A > OLB10 > JAJTFW01. Next base: position 3,801 of record CAZPCA010000021.1, on the reverse strand, counting down.
AATGATGCCTTTGCCACCTGGAATGGTAACTACCTCAATGAAGGGGATGAGTGTCCGAGCGGCATTTACATATACGAAGGACAGATTCGGGATAGCAACCGAAAGAACCGGAATGTAACTGGAAGGATCACCCTTATTCGATAAATTCCGGCCAGTCAGATCAGCGATTGGTAGTCAGCAGAACGCTGGATGCTACCTTAACTGAATATTGAAAACATATCCATTGATAGTCACCTGAGCAAGTGCATCCCTTCCTCCGTTAACGTATCCGTAATCAATCGTTCGCGTGAATTTTCCGGAGGGAGTGAATTGGAGGATTCCATCCGTGAAATGACGCCAGCCGATTTCTTTTTTCAAAGGTTGGGAAGTACTCATGGTGTACGCATTTCCAGTGCGTGTTACGCCGCCTGCGGTCCCGCTTATAAGGTATACATCATCGCTCCAATTGGCCGTTGAGGAACCTGCAATCCACTCCCTTGTACGACTAGAAACCATAGTACTTGTACCGGCGCCTCCGGCACTCTGCGGGTCCCAAATGACTGACCCGTTGATGGAAACGGAAAAACTCAGGTTCCCATTCGTATTAACACCGTTATTCACGACTGTTTTTGTTCCAAGAAGCTGGTTGGAATTTACATAGTAATTGTCAAAGGTTATGCTATGAGACGATCCGGAATCACGGTACGCCCCGGTCCAGCTCACAAGGATCTTACCCCGCCGGTACACCCCATCTGCACACTGACAATTGACCGTACCGAAATCGATTACCATACTTTTAGCAAGCGTATCTATGGTCAGGTCTGCACAGGCAGAGAAGGTTCCCTGCACACCACCGTCAGAAGTACGGTAGGAATCCAGATTGCCACTGTACGCCTCATCGGCTATGTTTGCCACATCGGCGAACGCAGCATCTGCTACAGCATATTCGGCAGCGGAAGCAGTGTCGGAATCCAATTCCTGCCTTTCTTTCCGGCACGCTGCCATCAACATTAAACTAATGCCCAGCCCTATCATTGTCAACGCAGGACTTACTGATTTAAAAGTTCCCATTTTTTATTTTTTGTTTAAGAACAAACACGCTCCAATTGGTTTAATCGGTGAATCCGAAAATCTGTAGGAAGCTGCTCGTATTTGCAAGTTCAGTAAAAAAACAATCAACGTCTTTTCTTGTGCAAAAATTGCACGACGATAATTCATATGTACCTGTTAATAATTCCGCATGGTTGGATACGATAAACAAAGCCCAAGGCGTTCTTTGGATGTAACTTTGAGAGGACACCTGATTACCAAAGAATCTTTCTAAAAATGCGCAAACTACTGATATTAAGCGTTTTGTTTTTCTCAGAACTGACGTACGCCCAACTAACCGAGCAATACCGGGAAGAAGACCGAAGCTATAAAAATGGCAGGGAACTTTACGTCAAAGAGAAGTATAGTGCTGCAAAGAACGAATTCAAACGGTATCTCGCTGAAAACCGGGGGACCCTACAGAATCGCTTGAATGCCGAATTCTACCAGGCTGTATGTGCATATGAGCTCTTTCATCCGGACGCGGAAATCCTGCTACAGCAATTTGCAGAAAGGCATCCGGAAAGCACGAAAGCACCACTGGCCTGGTTTTACCTTGGCAGACACTATTATCGAACAAAAAAATACAGCAAGGCCCTACCTGCATTTGAAAAAGCGGATCTGTACTACCTGAGTGGCGATGAAGTACCTGAGTATTATTTCAAAATGGGTTATTGCCTCTTCAACAAAGGGGAAAATGACCAGGCCGCAAAAAAATTCATGGAAATACTACAGGTGAAGTCCAAGTACCAAACCGCTGCACAATACTATTACGGACATATAGCCTATGCCGTAAACAACTATAAAACCGCACTCGAGTATTTCTCGAAACTGGACAGCTCCGCAACCTTCGGCCCGCTTGTGCCTTACTACATCACGCAGATATATTTCGAACAGGGGAAGTACAAAGAGGTCATCGGATATGCTGTTCCCGTGCTCGAAAACAAGAGTCCGCAAAACAATGCAGAAATCATGCGCATCGTAGCTGAGTCCTACTACAGGACCGGTGAGTATAAAAAGGCACTGATATATTTTGACGGCTATGCTCAGGCCAATCCCGTGCTCAGCCGTGACGACCGATATGCCATGGCGTTTTGTGAATACAGATCCGGAAACTTCGAATCAGCGATACAACACTTCGAGAAAGTAATAGGACCACAGGATAGCATCGAACAAAATACATGGTACCACCTTGCCGACTGCTATCTAAAATTAAAAAACAAGACCTCAGCCCGCAATGCCTTCCAGTTCGCTTCCAAATTGACATTCTTTCCGAAAATACAAGCAGCATCACTATTCAATTTTGCCAAACTGAGCTATGAATTGAAGTTGCCCGGAGGCTTGCAGGCATTTCGGGAATTCCTCACCAAATATCCGGATTCCGAGTTCGCCGATGAAGCCAATGAGTTGCTTGCTGAACTTTATTTGAGCACCAGGAACTATAAAGATGCACTAACGGCATTGGAAAATGTTAAAAACAAGGGCACCAGAACGCAAGGGGCCTACCAGAAGGTAGCCTATTTCCGAGGTATCGAACTGATGAATGACGGGGACAACGAAAAGGCCATCGTCATGCTGGAAAAAGCCATCGTGAACGACATAAACCCTGAACTGCGTGCCAAAGCTATCTACTGGAAAGCAGAAGTACTTTATAAACTTGAGAGGTACGACCTGGCGATCAAACAATACAGGACATACATATTCAATCCCGGATCCGTCAACACATCGATGTACAATCTGGCCAATTACAATATCGGTTACTGTTATTTCAAAACCGGTGACTATAACGAAGCGCAAGCATGGTTCAGGAAGTACCTGGACAAAGGAGATGAAACCGACCCGGCCATACGTCAGGATGCCAAACTTCGAACGGCAGATTGCTTTTATGCTTCACGCAACTTTGACAATGCCCTCCGCTTCTACAATGAAGCTGTCGCTGGTAAAACCGCATCCTCCGACTACGCACTATTTCAAAGAGGTGTGATACAAGGGCTACAAGGCGATATGCCTGCGAAGGCAACTTCCATGAACTTGCTGTTGAATAGCTACCCTAAATCAAAATACAGGGCCGATGCAATGTTTGAAAGGGGAAAAGCGAATATGACAGCAGGAGAATCGGTTACGGCATTGGAAAATTTCGACCAGCTGCTGAGAGAATACCCCAACAGCCAATACGCCAGAAGAGCACTGCTTAACATCGGCTTGATTCATTTCAATGATAAACAAGACACCAAAGCCCTGGAGCAATTCAAAAAAGTAATTCAGCAATTCCCGGGCAC
>CAZPCA010000021.1:0-444 GCA_964584995.1 uncultured Bifidobacterium sp. | reverse complement strand
ATGATTATTTTGCATACGTTAAAAACATCCCTAACGCCAGCGTGAGTGTAGGTGCGCAGGACTCCATCACCTACGAAGCTGCAGAACAGCGGTACTTAAAAGGAAACTTTGAAAACGCCGCTCAGGATTTTGAAAAATACTTACAGCAATTTCCGAAAGGAGCCTATCGGCTCAATGCAACATTTTACAAGGCTGAATGCGATTACCGCAACAAGAATTACACTGCCGCACTCGCAGGATACGAAACCATCACGGCGGAACCTTCCAATATCTATACGGAAAAATCGCTCCTGAAAGCCGGCGGAATACACTTCAGCAGTAAGGATTTCAGCAAAGCCATTGTCGCCTTCCGCAAACTGGAGGATCAAGGCGAATTGCGAGACAATATCCTATCGGCCCAGACCGGACTTATGCGAGCATATTTCGCTGAGAAGAAATTCGATG
>CAZPCA010000020.1:10473-27361 GCA_964584995.1 uncultured Bifidobacterium sp. | reverse complement strand
AGGTCCATCAGACTGGAATCCCTGCCATCGTAACGGAACACCGAACCGGGAGCATATCCAATATAAATAGCCGGCCACATTTCCTTATCGTTCATCCGCAACGAAACAACAAAATTTATGCATTTGGGATAGAAGGGCTGGCCATTGCAAGTCAATCGGCCGTTGTTGATGGAAACAAAGCGCGGATCAGGAGGCAAATGCGGATGCAATACGCTTTCGCTCTTCACATGGTCCACATAAAAGTAGATTGTTCCGAAAACGCAAATGAAAAAGAAAGCAGCAAGGATGGAACGCATAACACGATTGTTATGATTAATTTTATTAAACGGCCACTAGCTGCCTAAATTCCAAAATCATCATCTCCACCGTTCTGTTGTTGCACCGGATTTTTATATTTAGAACAATCCAGCTCAACGCCGAGTGGCTTGGCCGGAGCTTCGAAGTCACCTTTGGAATAAACAAGTCCAGGGTCGGCATAGACCTTTTTCATGTATAATCCCCAGACGGGCAACGCCACATTGGCACCTTGACCCAATTGGGTGGTTCTGAAATGTACGGCACGGTCTTCACAACCCGACCATACACCACTCACCAACTCGGGAGTGATTCCCATGAACCATCCGTCGCTGTTGTTTTGTGTGGTACCTGTTTTTCCGGCGATGGGATTGGTGAAACCGTACTTGGAGCCACGCAGGCGTGCACCGGTTCCGTAATTTGTTCCACCCTGCATGAGATTCAGCATCAGGTACGCTGTTTCTTCGCTGATCGCCTCGACTTTCCGCGGAACGAAATCCTGCAATACCACGCCGTTTTTATCCTCGATGCGCAGGATGTACTGCGGTTCGGTGTATACACCTTTATTGGCGAAGGTACTGTAGGCAGCTACCATCTCGAATACCGAAACATCGGCAGTACCCAAAGCAATGGAGGGATACGGTTGCAGATCGGAAGAGATGCCCATCCTGCGGGCCACCTGCACTACAGCTTCCGGACCGAATTGCTTCATCAGGTAAGCGGAGATGCAATTGACAGATTCCGCCAGCGCGTTCTTGAGCGACATCATGCCACCGTACTTACCGTCGGAATTGGAGGGAGTCCAGGGCACACCCTCCTCGTTGGTGATGGTCACGGGTACGTTAGGGACTTCATAACAGGGAGAATACCCCTCCTGCATGGCGAGTGTGTACAGGAAAGGCTTGAACGTAGAGCCGACCTGACGCTTCCCCTCCTTGACATGGTCGTACTGGAAATACTTGTAATCATTTCCTCCGACCCATGCCCGTATGTATCCGGTTTGCGGCTCCATCGACATGAAGCCTGTCTGATAAAACATCTTGTAGTGTTTGATGGAATCGAGGGGAGACATCATAGTATCACGCTCTCCCTTCCATGTGAACACTTTCATGGCCACCTTTTTACCAAAGACCTTTTTGATCTCTGCCTCGCTGCTGCCAGACTCCTTCATGGAGAGGTACCGCTCCGAGCGCTTCATGGCCTCATCAATGATCTGTGGCTGATCGGCCCAGGGGATACGGCCCTTCCAATGCTCGTAAAAGGTCTTCTGCAAATCGGACAGATGTTCACGAACGGCGTCCTCGGCATAGCGCTGCATGCGGGAGTCTATCGTGGTGTATATACGCAAACCATCCCTGTAGAGATTGTACGATGAGCCGTCAGCCTTTTTGTGTTCCTTGCACCATTTAAGCAGATCTTGCCGCAATGTTTCACGGAAGTATTGTGCAAGTCCTTCGGTGTGCCCTTCCTGACGGAAGTTCAAGCGTATGGGCAAGCCCTCAATGGAATCCTTTTGTGCTTCAGTGATGAACTTGTACTTGGCCAGCTGACCGATCACGGTGTTACGGCGAAACAAAGCGCTCTCCGGATTGCGTACAGGATTGTACCGCGAGGGAGCCTGCAGCAAACCGATCAGCAAGGCGGCTTCCTCGATTTTCACCTCTCCCGGTTGCTTTCCGAAATACGTGGTGGCGGCAGATTTTATTCCGAAGGCATTGTTGCCAAATTCAACGGTGTTGAGATACATGGCCAGGATCTCCTGCTTGGTGTAGCTGCGCTCAAGCTTCACCGCGATGATCCACTCTTTGATCTTCCGGAAAATGAGCTGCAGCTTATTCATGCGCTCGCGGGGGAAAAGGTTCTTGGCGAGCTGCTGCGTCAGCGTAGACCCTCCTCCCGCATCCTGTTGCAGGATGATGGTCTTGACAAAAACCCGCATCAGGCCTTTGATATCGACACCTGAATGTTCTTCAAAACGTACATCTTCTGTCGCTTTCAGGGCATTGACGATGTTCGGTGAAAGGTCCTTGTAATGCACATTGACCCTGTTCTGGATATAGTACTTCCCCAGCGTTTTCATATCGGCCGAGTACACCTCGCTGGCCAGACTGCTGTTGGGATTTTCCAGGTCCTCAAACGTGGGCAACTCTCCGAACAAACCGGTAGCGGTTAGTCCCACCACAAGGAAAATGAAGAGCAAGGGTGTCAGTACAATCAGCCACAACAGACGGATGTACTTTTTATTTGAATCAACGCTTTTAGGTGACATGATCGTGAGCAGTCAAATTTAGTTGATTTCCGCGTAGCTGCTGAGGCCATCGGTGTTGCTTCAGTGAATTCCCAGCAGCGCTTCTTAAACCATATTTAGCGACTGAAAATAACCGAACGCATAGAAACGGATCCCAAGGTGGTTTTTTCGTTGAAAAAGGCCATCTGGTCCTGTGCATCCTGCATTGCCAAGACATACAGCAAGGGAAGATAATGCTCATTGCTGGGGATAGCCAAGCGCGCCAACTCGCCCTGAAGATGATAATCAATCAGCGAACGGTGATCACCGGCTGCAATCCGTTGCTTCGACCAGGTGTCGAATTCCAATGCCCAGTCGTAAGCTGCGTCGCTCCATTGCATCCGCCCAAGGTTGTGCACTATATTGCCACTACCCATCACCATGACGCCTTTTTTCCGCAGCGACTTCAGCCGCTGGCTCAGCTCATAGTGCCACTGGGGCGGTTTATTCAAATCAAGACTGAGTTGAAAAACAGGAATGTCTGCACCCGGATACATCTGTAGCAAAACGGACCAGCAGCCGTGGTCAAAGCCCCAATCGTGCCCGGGTTGTATGGAAGCGGTATGGTCTAATTGGATTGCATCGCGGGCGAAATCAGTTGCACCCGGCGCAGGGTATTGCTGCTTGAACAAAGCCTCGGGAAATCCACCGAAGTCGTGAATGGTACGTGGTCTTTCCGCAGCGGTGACATAGGTATGGCCCGGCGTCATCCAATGTGCGCTGACGCACAGTATCGCCCTGGGTCTTGGAAGGGATTGCCCCATACTACGCCATGTCCTGCTGAATTCATTTTCTTCAATGGCGTTCATCGGACTTCCATGACCGACAAACAGCGACGGCATTTCATCGGGTTCAGCACCGAATCCGGAAAGTAATGCATCAAAATCCCTGAGTGTTAGAATCCCTGCCGTCATGGCTGAAGCCGTTGTAATAAAACTCCTCCTTTTCATAAGATTCAGCCTAAAGTGTCCTCCGATTGAATCTAAATCCATAGTATGAACACCGGAAGCCCAACGCAGATCGTTAAAAGTCCATCATGTCGTTCTGCTGCATCTGCTCGGCTCCGCGACTACCGCGTCTGCGGTCACGTGTTTGCTCTGCCTTGCCGAAGCGGTAGGTGAGCGTGAAACTGCCTACCCGGGTTTCCCGCTTACGCACGGCCTCCAGACGCACTCCCACCGCACGGTTGTCGATCGTAAAATTGCGCTGGTCAAAGATATCTGAGACTGACCCGTTCAGTGTCCACTTCCCGCCTTTGAATTCATATTTGAATCCGAAATCCACCCCGCTCATGCCCCGAAAGGTCCCCTGAGGCTGTTCGCGTGGAGCCATGTAATTGCCCGTGAGCTGCAGGGAGAATTGCTTATTGACACGAACGGAAACCGAACCGCGTACATCACCGCTCCAAACCTCGCTGCTCAGCTCCGGTGCTATATTGGTACCGTCCACCACATTGTAGAACAAGGTAGCACTCAATGAGGTGGTAAAGAGTTTGAGGAAGGAGTTCCGCAACACGAATTCGAAGCCGAGATTTTCCGAGCTGCCGTAATTGACAAATGTCTGAGTGGAAACCTGTGTCGAATCATCCACCGTCCGGAACCGCTGGGAATTATCCACAGTCTGGCGGTAGAAAACGCTGAAAGAATAGCTTTGCTCGCCGAAACGGCCTACGTATCCGAGCTCGAGTGAATTGGTCAGTTCCGGCATGATGCCCGGATTGCCCACAAACACGTTGATGGAATCGGAAATATTCCGGAAGGGATTCAATTGCTGCTCGCGTGGCCTGCTGATACGGCGGCTGTAACTCAGCTGAATATCCTTCCCCTCGCTGAAGGTGTATTTTATGGCACCGGAAGGGAACAGGTTGAGGAAGTCGCGGGTGAAACTTGTATCGGCACTTTCGGATGTTCCGCCCAGGAGTGTCTGCTCTGCACGAAGTCCGGCGCTCAGTTCAAAAATCTTCCAGCGCCCCGACCATTGCAGGTATCCTGCATACACCCACTCGTCGAAGATGAAGCGGTCGGTGAACAAGGTGTCACCGATCCACTCCTGCGTATCAAAATCGTACCTGTCTGAGGTTTGTCGGCTATCGTTACTGCGGTAGGTGGTCTTCAAGCCCATCTCGAGTTTGAACGTGGATTGAGGGAGTACGAAATCCACCTGCGCCGTTCCGTTGTACGATACGTTAGCGGTATTGAGCTGTTGCTTTAAATCGGAAAGTGAAACATCGTACGGAAAGGTCGTTGCAAGATCGTTAGATGCCGTCCGGTCGCTCCTGTTCATGCTCATGGATGCCGTGAGCTCCTTTTTGGTGCCGGGAAAGGTCCTGCGGTAGTCGATGGACCCGTCAGCAAGCTGGTTGTCTTCGTCGGTTTTGGAAAAGCGGTCAAATCCTCCCACTACGCTCCTCAGCGCATTCTCTTCACGGGTGAAATTGTCATCGCTTCTGTACTCGATACGGTCATTGAAACTGCCGGAGAACCCCAGTGTGTTGTAATCGTTCAGGTAGAGGTCGATTCCCGCCCGAAAATTGTTGGAAATATTGTCGTTATAGCCGTCTCCGTCAGAGATAAAATAAGACAAACTACCCGGAAAATAAGTGTTGGTACGCGTGGTATTCGAACTGAAATCACGTCGGTCATCGCGGTAGGAGTAATTGAAAAAACTATTGCTTTTCTTCGTACGGCGATTGAGACTGAGCGAAGCGTTGTACTTGTCATTCGTTCCTGCACCTACAGTGATATTCCCGTTGATGCCGGGGTTCTTGCCTTTCTTGGTTTTGATATTGATGATGCCGGAGGTGCCTTCCGCATCGTATTTGGAGGATGGATTGGTGACCACTTCAATCTCTTCAATACTGCTGGCCGGAAGTTGCTGCAGAATTGCACCGCGGTTGTCGCCGGTGAGTCCGGCAGGTTTACCGTCTATCAGCACAGTGACCTGTTCACTGCCCCGCAGACTGATTTTCCCGTCGATGTCCACATTCACAGAAGGGATGTTTTGCAAGACCTCGGAAACAGAGCCACCCGCATTGATCAGGGTTTTGTCGACATTGTACACTTTTTTGTCCAGCGAGTTGGTGTATTCCACTTTTTCACCGACCACTTCTGCTTCCTTGAGGATACGCTGAGACGGGGGCATCCACACATTGCCAAAGTCCTTCAGCGGATCCTGAGGTGTAAGGAGGAAGGGCTTGGAGTCGAGCTGTCGGTAACCGATAGAGGTGATGCGGATGAAATAGCGTCCGGGCATGAGCTCTTCCATCCTGAAATTCCCCTTGGCATCCGTCAGCGTTCCGCCTGCGATACTGCTGTCACGCGATCGTAGCAAGGCCACAGAAGCGAACTCCATGGGCTCACGGGAAGCCGAGTCGCGCAAGACTCCGATCACCTTCCCTGTCTGGGGCATATTCTTGAAAAAAGACGAATCTTTCATCATGCCCCGGAACCGAGTACTGTCACGCACGGGAGGTGTCTGTGCAGTAAGCGGAGCAGAATAATGGAGAATCAGCGTTAGCAGGATCAGGAAGCGCATTGGAGGAGGTGGTAGTGTAGGAAGGAGCAAATATAGACGCGGGAGTGGAGTGATATCCGCACCAAAGGTTTAATTCACGAACAACTCATTTTTCAATTTGTTTGGCTGCACGCTTTCAAACCGGCTTACAACTCGTTGTAAACCACCTGCAAAACCGTTTGTCCTACAGCCTTCAGCGTCTGAGCATCGATTTTATCCATGGTATCGCCATGGGTATGCCAATGGGTCCAGAAGTTGGAAGGACTATCCTGCTGATAGTGGATGATATCGATGCATTTGATTCCGGCGAGCCTGTTCACATAATAGTGATCGTCGATGATGGCCTTGGTGTTTTCTTCCACGAAGTAAGCGCCGTAACCAAGTCCTGCGGCTGTCTTCCAAACCTGGTCCACCACATAGGGAGCAAACTGTACGGATGTGCCTTCTCTGGTGAAACGCGCCTGTGTATTGCCCACCATGTCCAGCAAAATACCGAAACGCGCCACGTAATTCGGCACATGGAAATTCCTGGCCCAGTGCTGGGATCCCAGGCAGTAGGAGTCCTGTACGGGGGGCAGTTTGCTGTCGTCGGGCTGACCGTAGTCCTCCACGTCGAAGAGGATGATATCGACTGCGGCTTTGGCGGTATCCAGATGGAGGTTGCGCGCTATTTCGAGCAAGACACCTACCCCGCTGGCGCCGTCATTGGCGCCGTCGATGGGCTCTGCTGTACGCTCATCGTCCTGGTCGGCGAAGGGACGGGTATCCCAGTGCGCACACAACAAAATCCTGTTGCCCAATTCCGGATGAAAGGAAGCCACGATGTTACGCCCGTTCAGCACCGTACCATCAAACGCCCGAGCCCTGAATGGTTGTACGATGACGGTATCAGCCCAGCCCTGCAGCCTGGTGATCAACCAGTCGCCGCATTGCACATGTGCACGGGTGTTAGGTACGCGTGGACCGAAATCCACCTGCTGCTGCACATACGCCTTCGCTGAATCCGCATTAAAGGCCGGTGCCGGAAAGCTTGGCCCGGGAGGATTTTCAGTATGCGAGGCTTCTTTCGGCTTGTCACCGGTACAGGCCACCAGAAAGGCCATGAGGAACAACCCTGAATAGGCTGCAATACGGTTGAAAGGTGAATGCTTCATCAGTTCTTGCTCCAGGTTGTTCCTTCTTTGCCGTCCTTGATGACAAACTTCAGGCGGTTCAATTCATCGCGGATCTTATCGGAAGTGGCAAAATCCTTCTTTGCCTTGGCCTCTGCACGCAAGGCAAGCAGCAGCTCCATCACCCCTTTCAGATCGTCGTCGTTTCCTTTGGTCTCCGATTTCAAACCCAGGATATCAAATACGAAGAGCTGCATGGTCTCTTTCAGATGGGCGATATCCTCTGCCGTGAGCGACTCTGTTCCACCATTGACCGAATTGATGATGCGTGCCCCTTCGAAAAGTTGTGAAATGGCTATCGCAGTGTTGAGATCGTCGTTGAGGGCCTCGTAGGCGCGCTGGCGCAGCTGCCTGACATCAGAGGTGGATGCATTTCCCGGCGTGAGTCCATCCAGCAGATCCACGGCCGACATCAGGCGGTTCATGCCTTTCTCCGCCGCCTGCAAGCCTTCGTTACTGAAGTCGAGGGTGCTGCGGTAATGTGCCTGCAGGATGAAAAACCGTATGGTCATCGGACTGAACGCTTGTTGTAACAGCGCATGCTCCCCCGTAAACAATTGCTTCAGGGTGATGAAATTACCCAGCGACTTCCCCATCTTCTGTCCGTTGATGGTGATCATATTGTTGTGCATCCAGTAACGTACTGGAGCCTGTCCGCAGCTGCCTTTGGACTGGGCGATCTCGCTTTCATGGTGGGGGAAAAGCAGGTCCATGCCGCCACCGTGGATATCGAATGTTTCGCCAAGGTATTTTTTGCTCATCGCAGAACATTCGATGTGCCAGCCGGGGAATCCATCGCTCCAGGGCGAAGGCCAACGCATGATGTGCTCCGGCGAGGCTTTTTTCCACAGGGCGAAGTCGGCGGGATGCCGCTTCTCCTCCTGCCCTTCCAGCTCACGTCGCTCATTGCCTGCTCCCGCAATGAGTTCCTCGATGACGCGGCCGCTGAGCTTCCCGTAATCGTTCGACTGGCTGTAGCGGATAACATCGAAATATACCGAGCCATTGGACACATAGGCATAGCCGTTATCCATGATTTTCCGGATCATCTCAATCTGCTCGATGATGTGGCCGGATGCGCGTGGCTCGATACCGGGCGCCTGGTTGTTGAGCATACGCATGGACTCATGGAAACTACCGGTGTACAGCTCCACCACCTCCATCGGCTCCAGCTGTTCCAACCGCGCTTTCTTGGCGATCTTATCCTCACACCCGTCTGCATCGTTCTCCAGGTGGCCTACATCGGTGATGTTGCGCACGTAGCGCACCTTGTAGCCCAGGTGCGTCATGTATCTGCTCAAGACGTCGAACGTGATGTAAGGACGCGCATGTCCCAGGTGGGCTTCACCGTACACCGTCGGCCCACATACGTACAAGCCCACAAAGGGAGGATTCAGGGGAATGAACTGTTCCCGCTGCCGCGAGAGGGAGTTGGTGATGTATAATGGATGGTTCATAAGCTATGAGATTACCTGAAAAAAATCTGGAGTCACTGTTGGAGAAGAGGACTAAGACAATAAGATTTCTTGTCCACCGCTGAGGCTTCTGCCTGCAGGATCAAACCAGCTGTCGCGCAGCGGTAAGGTGCTTGAGCATATCGCTGGTCATCCCCGACAGGTCGTGGCGGCAACGGAAACCCCAGTCTTCCTGTGCACGGGAGTCATCGATGCTGTTGGGCCAGGAATCGGCGATCTCCTGACGGAAGTCGGGAGCATAGTCCACGACGAATCCCGGAAGGTGCTTTGCAATTTCTGCGGCGATTTCACGGGGAGTGAAACTGATTCCACCGAGGTTGTAACTGCTACGGATTTTCACCTGCGAAGGCGGCGCCGCCATCAGTTCCATCGTCGCGCGGATGGCATCGGGCATATACATCATCGGCAAGGCGGTATCTTCCTTGAGGAAACAGGTATAACGTCCTTTATCTAGGGCCTGGTGGTAGATATCGACGGCATAATCGGTGGTGCCTCCTCCCGGCTGGGCTTTGTAGCTGATGAGTCCGGGATAACGGATACTGCGCACATCCACCCCGAACTTATTGAAGTAATATTCACACCATCGCTCACCGGCCAGCTTAGAGATGCCATACACGGTGGTGGGCTCCATCACGGTATACTGAGGAGTGTTGTCACGAGGCGTGGTTGGACCAAAGACAGCAATGCTGCTTGGCCAGAAAACTTTCAGGCCACCTAGGTCACGGGCGATATCGAGCAGGATGAACAATCCTTCCATATTGAGCTTCCAGGCGAACTTTATCTGCTGTTCGGCGGTAGCACTCAGCAACGCGGCCAGCAAATAGACTTCTTTCACTTTGTGCGTGCGGATCACGTCAGCAACAGCCTGTGCATCGAGTACATCCAATTGTACAAAAGGACCTCCTTCGCTCACCGGTCCTCCGGGATTGCGCAGATCGGATGCGATCACGCTATGGTGTCCGTACGTCTCACGCAATGTCAGTACCAGGTCTGTTCCTATCTGACCCGCTGCTCCAAGTACCAGTATGGTATCTCCCTTAGTCGTATCCATCATTTCAATTCGCTGAATTTGGCGCGCAATTGCTCTACCACGCCTTGTTGTGTCTGTATTTTCAGTGTTAGTTCTTCTGTTTTTGCCGCATTGGAAGAAATGGTCGCTTCGTTCTCCGAAATCCGCTTCTTCATGTTTTCATTTTCGAGCGACAAGCGTTCGTTGGTTTTCACCAAACCGTTCTGTTCTTTTTTGCTGGAGGCCAACATCGCCTCGGCTTCTTCCACTTTTCTGTCCAACCCCTCTTTGGAAACCGTCAACGCAAAATCGAGCAGGATATTTTCAAGCTGCCTGTTGAAAGAGTTGTTGTCTTTGAAAGAAAGGAAGGCTCCTCCGCGCATGACTGCCACTTTCAGCAGCATACCGTCGGCATCTTCCATGTAGCGCGAATAAAACTGCAGCGAATCATGGCCCAGCCCATTGATGCGAACATTTTCGCCACGGGTTTGACCTTTTGAAGTCCTTACCTTGCCTTTGTTGTCCTTGAGAAAATTGGTCCAGCGCCTGTCCAGTATTTTTTCCGAAGCATGGGGAATCTTCACCCTGCAGGTAGAGTTATAGCCATCACCGACCTGATCGATGGCGTATTCAATGCTTACCTTCTGGCCGAATCCGGACAGGGAAGCAAGAAGCAACAGAAGAAAAAATAGTTTTTTCACCAATGGATCAGGTGTTTCATGTTTCGTCATATATCCGTAACACCGCCCGAAATTACAAACTTCATCATTTCGGTTCCTGATGCCTCCACAGGCTGAATCTGTGCGGCATCTACAATGACGAGTTGTCCGTTGAAGCCATAGGAAAACGGAAGGTAAACGGCTACTTTCTCCGGACCCAGGCCCAGCTGCGACAGATCGTTCTCCGTCACAAACCCGATACGCTGAACCGAGGGATGCTGGTTGACCGTGACAAGTACCGGCTGATTGAAACGTTTCTTTTCACCCACGAAAGCCTCTATGAGATCCTTCACCGAGGAATAAATCACTTTCAGCAAGGGCGTACGCTCCATCAACCCTTCGAACATCAGGAAGAAAGGATTCCGGACGAAGCGCGTACCGATGTATCCCAGGAAAGTGATGACAGCGAGAATAATGAGGATGCCTAAACCGGGCAGGTTGAAGTTTTCCGCACCCGGAACTGGAATGGGCACACGGATCGGCAGAAGATTCTCCATCCAGAGGATGGCCAGGTACACCACATAGAAGGTAACCGCTGCCGGCACCACGAAGAGCAGGCCCTGGAAAAAATAATTGGCGATTTTTTTCATTTTCTTGAGCGATCGTAAACCGCTCTGCAAATATCCGTAAATACTGCATGAAACCTGCCTTTTTCGGCCTTACTTTGTACACCGTGAGCAGTCCCGATGTCTTCGATCCGGAAAAATGGTCCGCCTGGATTCAGCAGCATGAAAATGAAGCTGTTTCGGACATAGCCCTGCGCTATTCGGGCCGGAAGGAACTGCCCCTGCAGGACCTGCTGGTGCAGCTGAAGGGCAGGCAGATCGCCCGGCTCAAAATCCCGTCTTTTTATGCTCAGAGAGGCATTTACTATCCCGACACCCTTATCCTTGAGCAATGTTCCTCAGAGGATACCGCCCGGCTCAAAGCCGACTGGGCAAAGGACAAAACGGTAGCGGACCTCACCGGAGGATTGGGAGTGGATGCCTTCGCTTTTTCCCGGAAGGCGAAAAGAGTGCTTTTTTGTGAGCCCGACACCCGTCGATGCGAAGCGGCAAAACATAATTTCCGGCTGCTCGGCGCCGAGAACATCGAGGTGATTCAAGGCGATGCCGCCCAAACAGCCTCACTGCTCCAAAACGAGGCCGATGTGTTTTATCTGGATCCTGCACGGCGCAGCAACAATGGAAAACGAGCCTTCCTGCCGGAAGATCTCTCACCGAACATCGTAGAACTAAAGGCGCAATTGCTGGAGTCCGGGGCCTTGGTGATGGTCAAGATGGCACCTATGCTGGACCTGCAACAAGGATTGCGGCAATTGCCCGAGACCTTCAGAGTGGAAGTCGTGTCCCGAAAAAACGAATGCCGTGAACTGGTATTTTTCCTGTCCGCTGAAAAAAAAGAAAGGACCATCACCTGCATCGATGCCGAACATCCCGCGCGCGCATTCACCTTTGACCCGCAGAAAGATCTTTCCTTGCCACTACCGCTTGCCGCTCCCGACACCTATCTTTTTGAGCCGGACGCATCCATCCGCAAAGCGGGCCCCTGGCGGAGCATCTGTGCCGAATTCAGCATAAACACTTTGCATCCTAACTCCCATCTGTTCACCGGAAAGCAGGAACTGCCCGATTTCCCCGGACGTTGTTTCAGCGTGAAAGCCGTGCTTCCGTATCAACAGGAAAAGATACTGGAAGCGCTCGGTGGACAGGCAGCACAACTTGTTTTTTACAACTTCCCGGTGGATGCGGAGCAGATCCGGAAAAAACTACGCATCCCTTCGGGCGAACCGAATTACCTCTTCTTCACGCGGACACCGGAAGGGCCTGTCGTATTGCTTACTGAAAGGACTACTCTTTCATGAGTGAAGGAAAATGTGTCGCCTGTACTTTTTTAGGCAGCGAAAGCACCACCCTTTCGTAGGAATGGTCGATGAGGTCACGCAGCAATGAATCGGAGCAATCGCCCTGCAGGGAAACCGTATTCCAGTGCTGCTTGTTCATGTGATAGCCCGGCCGGACACCTTCATAACGCTCACGCAGTTCCGCGGCATAGGTTGGCTCACATTTAAGGTTCACCGTTTCGGGAGCGGAGAGGCTGCACAAAGCAAACATCTTCCCCATCACCTTGAAGACAAGGGTGTCGTTGTCGAAAGGAAAACACTCCTCCACACAGGGTTTTGAAAGGCAGTATGTACGCAGCTCGTCGATATACACGATTTAAAGATAATGAAATTGGAAGAGGCCTGTAATTGCGAAGGGATACGGCATTCGCCAATCGAATTTTACTCTAAATTCGGAGCATGAACGGAAACCCGAAAAAACTGTTTCTGCTGGATGCCATGGCCTTGGTTTTCAGAGCCTACTTCGCCTTTTCCACAAACCACCGCATCAACTCCAAAGGGCTGAATACATCGGCCATGTTCGGCTTCACGAACACTTTGCTCGAAATTCTGCGCAAGGAGAAACCCAGCCACATCGCTGTGGTGTTCGATACCGCGGCACCCACCCATCGCCACGAAGCCTTTGAAGACTACAAAGCACACCGTGATGAGATGCCCGAAGATCTGGCGATCTCCATTCCCTACATCAAACGACTGGTCAGCGCATTCAATATTCCCGTGATTGAACTGGACGGCTACGAAGCGGACGATATCATCGGCACTTTCGCTGTGCGCGCCGAGCGTGCGGGCTTCGAGACCTTCATGATGACGCCTGATAAGGATTACGGACAACTTGTGACCGAGCATGTCCATATCTACAAACCTGCCCGGTCCGGCAATGGTGCAGAAATACTCGGGGTGAAGGAAGTCTGCGAACGCTACGGCATTGAGCGTCCCGATCAGGTGATCGACATTCTTGGATTGATGGGCGATTCGGTGGACAACATCCCCGGCGTTCCCGGCGTCGGAGAAAAGACTGCGACGCAGCTCGTCCAGCAATTCGGCACCATTGAAAATCTATTGCAGCGCACCCACGAACTCAAGGGCAAGCTCAAAGAAAAAATCGAAAACAACGCGGAGATGGCACGGCTATCCCGTTCGCTGGCGACCATCCACTGCGATGTGCCCCTAGAATTCCGTCCTGAAAAGATGGAAGTGCAGGACCCTGACAAAGACGCCTTGCGCGAATTGTTCGCCGAACTGGAATTCCGGAGAATGGCGCAGCAGGTACTTGGCGAAGAGTTGCCCGTGGAAGTGCCGGCGGTGGGTGCCAACGGACAGATGGACATGTTCGGTACGGAAACGGTGAGCACACCCTCGGCTGAAGAAACAGCTGTATCGGCAGGCTTCCAGACCATCGAAACCGTTGAACACCGCTACGAAGCCGTTGTGGGCAGCGATGCCTGCCGGCAGTTGGTCCAGCACCTGCTGCAACAAACCGCCCTCAGTTTCGATACAGAAACGACAGGACTCGATGCGCTCACCGCTGAACTTGTGGGCTTATCGTTCAGTTGCACCCCGCACGAGGGTTGGTATGTTCCCATCCCCGCCGAAAGAAATGAGGCACAAGCGCTGGTTGAATTGTTCCGGCCCGTTTACGAGCATACTTCCATCGTGAAGATCGGACAGAACGTGAAATACGACCTCAATGTACTGGCCCGCTACGGTATTCACCTGCAGCAACCGTTGTTTGACACGATGGTGGCCCATTACCTGTTGCAGCCGGAGATGCGTCACAACATGAATGTACTGGCGGAAACGTACCTGAACTACGCACCGGTCTCCATCGAAACATTGATCGGCAAAAAAGGCAAGGACCAGGGCACCATGCGCGATGTGGCCCTTGAGGAAATCAAAGAATACGCCGCCGAGGATGCCGACGTCACGCTGCAACTCCACCATTGCTTCGCGCCGAAGCTTGTCGGATCCTCCGCCGGGAAATTGTTCCACGACATCGAAGTGCCGCTGATCCCGGTGCTGGGCGCCATGGAACGTGAAGGCATACGCCTGGACAGCGAAGCGCTGAGCGAATTCAGTCAGGTGTTGCTGGGTGATATCACGGGCCTCGACAAAGAGATACAGGACCTCGCGGGCACCCCGTTCAACGTCTCCTCCCCCAAGCAGGTGGGCGACATCCTCTTCGAAGTACTCAAGATCGCAGAGAAGCCCAAGAAAACAAAGACAGGACAATACGCGACGAGTGAAGACATCCTCAGCAAGCTGAGCGGCAAGCACCCCATCGTAGACAAGATCCTGGATTACCGGGAACTCGTGAAACTCAAAAGCACTTACGTAGACGCCTTACCGCAATTGGTGAACCCCCATACCGGCCGTATCCATACCACCTTCAACCAGGTCGTGGCAGTGACCGGTCGGTTGAGCAGCGACAATCCCAACCTGCAGAATATCCCGATCCGTACAGCCAGGGGAAGAGAAGTACGCAAAGCATTCGTAGCCCGCGATGCGGCACATGTATTGTTGTCCGCCGACTACTCGCAGATCGAGCTGCGTATTATGGCGCACCTCTGCCAGGATCCCGGTATGCTCGAAGCCTTCCGACAGAACCTGGACATTCATACCGCCACCGCCGCCAAGGTCTTCGGCGTAGGCCTGGAGGAAGTCGACGGTGATATGCGTCGTAAAGCCAAGATGGTCAACTTCGGCATCATATACGGCATCAGCGCCTTCGGACTCTCCGAACGGCTCAACATTCCCAGAAAAGAGGCAGCGGCCATCATCGACAATTATTTCATGCAATATCCGCTCATCAAGGAGTACATGGACGGCGCCATCGAGAAAGCCAAAAAGACGGGATACGCGGAAACCCTCCTGGGAAGAAGGCGGAACCTCCGCGACATCAACAGCAATAATCCCACCGTTCGCGGATTCGCTGAGCGCAATGCCATCAATGCTCCAATCCAGGGCTCTGCGGCCGATATGATCAAGCTGGCCATGATCCGGCTGCACGAGGAACTCGGGAATAGAAGACTGGGCACCCGAATGGTATTACAGGTACACGACGAACTTGTATTCGACGTACCCAGGGAAGAAGTGGAAACAGTAAGGCCGCTGGTGGTAAGTATCATGCAGGATGCATTGCCGCTCTCCGTGCCTGTACTGGTGGAAGCCGGCACAGGAAACAACTGGCTGGAAGCGCACTAAAACACCTGCTTATTACGTTGTACTTTTAACCTATCTGCCATCTCCCCATGAAAAACCACCTGAACAGCGCCATCATCGGCCTCTCCATCCTGCTCACCGCTTTTGTACTGGGCAATGCTTTCAAGAACCGGAACAAACACAACGACACCATCTCCGTCACAGGCCTTGGCAGCAAAGATTTTGTGTCTGATCTGATTGTTTGGAGCGGGTCCTTCATCCAGAAAGACATCAACCTGAAGGACGCCTATTCCAAGCTGGACCAGGACCGGGCACGGATCAATGCCTATATGCTTTCCAAAGGACTGAAACAGGAGAACATCGTTTTCACGGCTGTGGACATCAACAAGGAGTTCGATGAGGTGTACGACAACAACGGCAACAAGATAAAATCGGAATTCATCGGTTACCGATTGAACCAGACCGTTCAGATAGAGAGCCGTGAAGTGGACAAGGTGGAAAACATATCGCGGGAAGTGAGCGAGCTGATCAATTCCGGCATCGAGTTCTACTCAAACCAACCACAATACTACTACACCAAACTGGCTGATCTGAAAATCGAAATGATTGCACAGGCCACCGGAGATGCGCGTCAGCGGGCGGAGAAAATCGCCGAAAATGCCGGCAGTTCCGTTGGGCGGCTCAAAAACGCCGACATGGGGGTCTTCCAGATTGTCGCACAAAACTCCTCTGAAGATTTTTCATGGGGAGGCTCTTTCAATACCAGCGCCAAAAGAAAGACAGCCACTATCACCGTCAAGCTGGACTACGAAACCGACTAAAAGTTCGACGGACTGCCGGTGGCGAGCGGATAATAACGCTCCTCCAGAATACGCAGGTGATGCTCCTGATGTCCGACAAGTACGAAGCCGAGGGCCAGCACGCTCACTTTTCTATTGGAGCATACACCGGTGGCTTGCAACTGCGCTGCCGAAAAAGAAGCGAACAACAATATATTGGACTTACGCAGCAGGATGAATTCTTCGTGCAGCTCCTGCACTTTTCTATCCGACACTCCGCAATGAAGCGCGTATTCGTCTTCATCAAAACCCGGCAACTCAGTCTTGTCCATCCGCGCAAAACGTAGTGCCCGGTACGCCATGATGCGCTCCGTATCGATGATGTGCTGCAGTACTTCCTTCACCGACCATTTGTCCTGAAGGTACCTGCTGTCGGCCAGTGTGTGCAGCAAGGCGAGGTCCAGCGAAACCCAATGCTCCAGGCTTTTAGTCAAAGCGGGCAAGAGGGACTCCTCCTCCACCTCTTCGATGTAACGGTGATAGAATTCGGGTAAAAATGCCAGCGCGCTGCGCGAAGA
>CAZPCA010000020.1:7425-10373 GCA_964584995.1 uncultured Bifidobacterium sp. | reverse complement strand
GCCGTATCTTCTTTACGGCAAACGAAGGCGAGCAGGTAATAATCCTTTTCCGGCGTGAAGAGCATGGCCATCTCCGCCTGCATCTTCACTCCGGATTTATTGATGAAATCCCCGCGCAGCAGGTAACCCGGAAGGCTGTCAAGTACCAGCGTGTCGGCCGACCTGCTCAGCAGTGAATCAACATCCGGGATGGCACCGAAACGGCTCAGGGCAAGTTCACGCAAGGAGCCGTTTTCCTTTTTGCGGATAGAGGTACCGATGGTGAGCGTAATGAGTTCCCCGGAAGCTGTGGGAAAGCGGGCATCACGCGTCAGGATAGCGCCGGAAGCCGTCATTCTGGCAACACGCAGGTAGGTCGAATCAACGGAGAGCGTAAAAGGAAGGTAATCGAGGTTGTTCTTCTCCGCCTCCTCCACATACCCGATGCTGAGTATCATGTTTTTCACCTCCGTACACAATGCCTGATTGCTGTCGGGGGCGGTACCCGTGATCAAAATGGTTTTAGATGCATCACCGATGATGGTCATATATTTACGGTAGAGCACCTGCCGGTTCATCTGCGTCAACTCCGCCATCGGGACCTTTATTCCGGCGAGCACTATCTCTTCCGAACGGATGAACGTGTAGCCCAGCCGTGAAAGCGTGGACGCAGTGAGCGAATTCCGGTTGCTGTCGACGGGAGAACTGATCATGGAAAGCATGAGGGCCGCATGCTGCGAAACATGTTCAACACCGGTGAAGCGCTTTGCGGGGATGAAATCCGCGCTCTTGACGACTGAACAATTGGTACCCGGAATGGTGATACGTTCGCCCGACTGTGCAGAGAGCGATGCTACCGCAAGGGAAAGCAGTGTTGTTAAAAACAATTTCATGCCCGAATTTACTGCATTTATCCTTTTCTTTCACGAGATATAACGATACCTGCGGGCGGGGATTACTGCGCATTTTTCATTTACTTTTGCCCACAGATTTTGCAGACATTTCATGGAAAACAAGTTCGATTTACTCCGTCAAAAAGTAGAAGAAGCCCTCAAGGGCGGTGGTGAAACCCGTATCGCTTCCCAGCATAAAAAAGGCAAACTGACTGCAAGGGAGCGCATACATTTTCTGATGGACGAAGGCAGCTTCGAGGAAATCGGCATGTTCGTCACCCACCGTTCCACGGAATTCGGCCTTGACAAGGAAAAATACCCGGGCGATGGCGTAGTGACCGGCTATGGAAGAATCGATGGCCGACCTGTGTATGTGTTTGCACAGGATTTCACCGTATTCGGAGGATCGCTTTCCGAATCGCACGCAGAGAAGATCTGCCGTATCATGGACCTGGCCATGCAGAACGGTGTGCCGGTGATTGGTCTGAACGATTCGGGCGGTGCACGCATACAAGAAGGCGTTGTGTCGCTCGGAGGCTACGCAGACATCTTCTACAGGAACACCATGGCTTCGGGCGTGGTGCCGCAGATCAGTGCCATCATGGGACCCTGTGCCGGGGGTGCGGTGTATTCGCCGGCTATCACCGACTTCATCCTGATGGTGGAAAATACGAGTTACATGTTCGTCACGGGACCCAATGTTGTCAAGACGGTGACGCACGAGGAAGTCAGCAGTGAAGACCTGGGCGGCGCATCGGCACACAGCACCAAATCGGGGGTGACCCATTTCGCCTGTGCCAACGAGCTGGAGTGCATACGCCATATCAAACGACTGCTCAGTTATATGCCTTCCAATTGCGAAGAGACGGCTCCCCGCCGGCCCTATACCGAAGGCAATGAACTACGCACGGGCTTGAACACTATCGTGCCGGAAAATCCGAATCAGCCCTATGACATCCGCGAGGTCATCGATCATCTCATTGACGATGACGGAGAAGGATTTTTTGAAGTCCACAAGAATTTCGCGGAGAACATCGTTGTCGGGTTTGCGCGATTGGGCGGTCGCTCCATCGGCATAGTTGCCAACCAGCCGGCCTATCTCGCGGGCGTACTCGATATTCATTCTTCCACCAAGGCTGCCCGCTTCGTCCGCTTCTGCGACTGTTTCAACATTCCGCTGCTGGTACTCGAAGATGTCCCCGGTTTCCTTCCCGGTACGGATCAGGAATGGAATGGCATCATCACCAACGGGGCCAAGCTGCTCTTTGCTTTCAGTGAAGCTACTGTTCCGCGCATCACCGTCATCACCCGCAAGGCCTACGGCGGTGCCTACGATGTGATGAACTCCAAACACATCGGTGCCGATATGAATTATGCATGGCCCACGGCGGAAATCGCCGTGATGGGTGCCAAGGGCGCTGCGGAAATCATTTTCAAGAATGAAATCGCCAAATCCAATGACCCTGCGGCCAAGCTGAAGGAAAAAGAAGAAGAATACATCCAGCATTTTGCCAACCCTTACCGCGCGGCTGAGCGGGGATACATCGACGAGGTCATCCTGCCCGAGCAAACACGGGAAAAACTCATCAAGGCCTTCCGCATGCTGGAGAACAAGGTCAGCAAGCTGCCGCGTAAAAAACACGCCAACATCCCTCTTTAAGCGCTGCTTTTCAATCGCGTATACTGTATTTAAAAGCCGGTTCTCCATGGCTTAGCGCCATGGCTTACACCCCGGCGAACGGTATATGGTTTTAACCACGGCTACAGAGTTCTCCACAAAAGGCCCTGATTTTACCCCGTCCTGAGTTCTGTTGACCAAAACACCACGGAAAAAATTGAATCACGGGTACATTTTGCACTCAAGCAAGCACATATTCCCATGATCAAAGACGTACCCTCCGTAGAAATTTTCAACGCCCTCAGTTTTGACGAAAAGGCCTGGCATGTATGGCACCACGCCACCTTTATGATTGTACGACAAAACAGCCAATACCGTGTGAACCTCTACTTCATGAACGGATATTACATTCAGCTTTGGTACCACGTGAAACGCAACCGCATCGATAAAATCGCTGC
>CAZPCA010000020.1:0-7325 GCA_964584995.1 uncultured Bifidobacterium sp. | reverse complement strand
ACAAAAACCAATAATCCTTACCTTTGAGCCCAACCAAAAAACAATTGCGAATGAAAAAATGCTACTCCCTGATCGCTCTTCTTTTCCTGACCACCCTCACTGCCATGGCTCAGTCCGGGTTGGTCATCAATGAAGTGGATTACGACCAACCGGCCATCGACAGTGCTGAATTCATTGAACTCTACAACGGTGGCAGTTCATCGGTGAATCTTGGTGACTACACCGTATTACTGTTCAACGGCAGTTCTACCAGCAATTCCGTGTACGACTCCTTCCCACTACCTGCACAGACGCTCTCTCCAGGTGCATTTTTTGTCATCTGCAGCGGTTCCGGCAAAGTACCCCTTTGCAACCTTGCGGATCCTACGGCCATTACCAATATGATCCAGAACGGCGGCTCCGGAACTACCACCGGTTCCCCCGATGCAATCGCTATCCGCAACAACCAGACTTCTGCCATCGTGGACGTTGTCAGTTACGAAGGTGATTGCATAGCGCCCTACGTGGAAGGAACAGGTCTGCCGACAACAGACAGCGACACCCTGGTGACCGATTCCATCGCCGGCCGTTACCTCAGTATTTCCCGCTTCCCCGATGGAAACGATTCCAACAACAATGCTACGGATTTCCGCCGCGCCTGCGCTACTCCCGGTACTGCCAACAGCAACACCGACCAGAACTGCAATGCCCCCAGCAGCATTTTCTCGGTGGAAGCAAAAGCAAGCCTCGCTGTTTACCCGAATCCTTCCCGCGGCATGGTTAACATCGACCTGAAAAAAATCAATGCCCGTGAAGTCAACGCCAGCGTTTTGAATATCCTGGGCAACGAAGTGTTCCGTACTATCGTGAGAAACCAGGCAGGTACTGGACAAATGGACCTTACAGACCTGCAAAACGGAGTCTACATCGTAAAGATCAGCGCAGGCAGTACTCAGTACACCCAACGCTTGGTCATCCGCAAATAATCGTACGATTTACAAAGCAAAAAAACCTGCTCTTCCGGGCAGGTTTTTTTGTACTCCAATCTAATCTAATCAATCATTTTTTCAGGACTTTCATGCTGTTTCCGGAAGGTCTGATCACCGATTTTTCAAACCGGCAGGCATAACAGATGTACGGCAACTTCTCGAAGATGCGCATTCGCCACCGCCTCCGGTTCCGCGTATCCCCCTTCGCTCCTGCGGCATCCATGGCATTACCACACCGCGGACAGAACACTACTCGCTGCAAGGACATAAACTTTCGCAGTGCAAATATGCAGCCGGTACTTTTCGGAAAGATGAATACAGTACTATTAAAACTTTAACCCTGATCAGGGAGCGGTCATATCAAAAACCGAGACAGCCCCTAATTGTACGGGCCATTTGGACCATGTCTCGACTCCGTTCCGCGATCTCACTACGAGGTAATATGTACTCCCATAGACGGCAGGCGGAAAGGAGGCCGTAGCCGAACCGCCGGTACTAAGCAATGTGGAACTGGAAAATTGTACCAGGGAAGGATTCGCAGGGCTTCTTAACTCCACTGTGATGGAGTCACAGGCCTGCGGATCGCTACTCAGACCGTTGTTGAAGAGCAGAGCACTCATAGTCGCCGGTCCGTTCATATACCCCTGAATATAGGCCCTTAGGTTGACTGTAGCAGCGCTTGCGCAGAGTACCACGTCCACACTGAGGGGCGCTGCAGCTGTGCAACCGTTGGGTGCCGTCACCACCACCTGGTAATTCTCATCAAAAGCGGGTTTGGCTTTGGGTGTGGCCGTAGTGCTTCCATTCATACCGGTGGCGGGGATCCAGTTATACGCGTAGTTGGTGAAGGGGCTGAAGCGCAGGGCATCGTTGCTCAGTCCGAACACGGCGGCATTCCGGCCGGATGCGAAAACAGCCGAGGTGCCGTTCAGGTTCTCCATGCCCTGTGTGGTCACCTGCCCGGGGACCTGCGTCACCACTTCACTGTGTATTTCAACTACATTACTGCCTTCATACAGCAGGATCTGCCCACGCATCGGATAGGCTGTACCGTTATAATGATTCGTGCTGTAGCGCACAGCTAGGACGCGGTTGGGTGAACTGCCTAAAGTGGCATAGCTGATGACACTCGCATTGGCAGATGGATTCAGGTCGTTCCATGCAAAGGCGATCAGGTTGTTCGGTGCACTGCCCGAGGGGAGCAGCTGTCCGGTACAGCATCCGTTCGCCATACCCGCCGAGAAACCGATGAATCCGTTGGATGATATATAAAAATTGCTGTATACATTCCCGTAGTAATTGAAAGGGAAGCCGATGGGCAAGGCAGTACTTACCGCATCATCGCCAAGACTCACCGTGGTTCCCGTGAAGGACTGAGGAGCATACGGAATGGCTGTTTGGACATATCCGGATATGGCATTATTCCCGGCAGGAACCACCGATAATTGCACCGAATCACCGGCGCAGAGCGGTGCAGGTGCAGCGGTGACATTCAGGGTGAACGAACTCACGGTGATGTAACCTGCCTTCTGCACTGAATCGACACCCAGTGTGTTGCTCACCCTGAGCTTCACCGTGTAGGTTCCAGGCTGTGCGTACACGTGAGTCGGGTTTTGCTGTGAGGATGTTTGTCCATCGCCGAAATTCCACAACCAGGACTGAGGAGTGCTGGTGGACGCATCGTTAAACTGTATGGAAGCAGGACAGGAAGCAGTCGTCTGTGCTGCATTGAAGTCGGCCACCGGAGGAGCCGTGGGTGTCAGGCAGAAAGGAGGATAGGTGAAATCGACCGTTTCATCGCCTACTGCACCCGAACTTCCCTGCGCGGCATTGTAGCCCATGCCACGACGCGCAAAAGCTTCCCATATCTGACAACGGTGGGCACTTCCGTACAGGATATCGTCTGCCAGCAGAATCGCATTGCGCGCATCGATATAACCCGGACTACAAGGTTGTAATTTCATGCCCTCCAGCACCAGACGCAAAGCGATGTTGTTTCCGGCCGTTCCGGTGTAAAGGTTCGGATTGAAACCGAAATCACGGATGAGGAACCAGGTCATGTCCCAGATAGCATCGCACCATATTTCGCCCCGAGGGTGAGGCCCGGTGCTGCTTCCAAGATCCGCGTACGTCTGCGGATTGATGCTCATATTGGTACTGTAGGGATAACGGCGGATACCCAGTCCCGTTACAGGCTGGTAAATGGCAAAGGTTCCTATCCCACGCGGCATGGCACCCGAATCACCGGGCTCTATGGTGGTGATGAGTGCCAGCCAGTCGCTCCAGCCTTCCCCACCCTGCTCGGCATTGGCCAGGCAACTGGAAGCTGCTGGACCGCCCGTCAGTCGGTTCGACACCCCATGTCCGTATTCGTGAGCGATGATGCCGTTGTCGAAGGACCCATCGCGGGGTGGCGGAGGAAGACAAATGCTCAGGGTCGCATTCACCGTAGTGGGCAAAGCGAGTTGCGTTTTGATGGCATTGCCATCGGCCTGGGTCACAGATACCGTCGGAATGGTGATCGGAAGCGTGGGCGTACCTGACATCGCCGGCGGAGTGGAGCCGGATACATTGTTGGCTATGATGACCGCTACCGCTCCTGCCTGCTGTGCGAACTGGGTTTTGATGTAGAAGGAGCAAGTGCCACGGTCCACGACAGCGATCTTTCCTGCGACGGCAGCGGCGTTTGTGAGCGCGCTACAACCATCGCTGCTGGTGCCCACGCCGTCTTG
This sequence comes from uncultured Bifidobacterium sp., assembly GCA_964584995.1. Classification (GTDB taxonomy): domain Bacteria; phylum Bacteroidota; class Bacteroidia; order AKYH767-A; family OLB10; genus JAJTFW01. Next base: position 3,625 of record CAZPCA010000020.1, on the reverse strand, counting down.
TACCAGCACAAGATTGGCGGTGATATTGAATGCCTGGTTCGGATTGTAGGATGCCAACGCAATCGATTTGAGACCTGAAATAGCTGCCGGTGCGTTCACGTTGAGAAACGTACAATTGGTCTGGCTACCACCGTTCCATAGGTACATTTGCATACGAGGATTGGAGCCGTCGTCGGGCGTCGCAAAATTGGCGTTATTGGTTCCTCCCCCGTCGAGTGCTTCTGCATTCACGTAATCGTTGCCCAGGCCTCCGTTACCGTAATTGTTCTCCTGGAAATTGCCGGCCGCTTCGTTGAATCCCGCTGAATACAGCACATCGTGCATCATGTTGTTCATGTAAAACAGGTTCGTGATGGACGCATTGCGGTTATAGGTGGTGGAAGAATCGATACTGAAGGGATGGTTGAACACCTGTAGCGATCCGCCATCTGGCGAAAATCCGGGAAGATTGTTGTTGTCCGCGTCTTCATAGGCGTAGACATTATTGCCACGTGTAATGTTGTATTCCGCACCGGAAGCGCCGTTGGTGTCGTGCCAGCCGTAGGGCGAGGGAAGCGGCTCAGAGGGGTCGTTGAGCAAAAGCCGTGCGCCATGTATAGGACTTTCCACAGGGAGCGGAAACACATTGTATTGTGCCGTACCGCTACCGGGCATGGGTTGTGGAACCGGCACCATGGCTTCCACTTCTGTGTGTACGCTGTGATCGTGGGGCGCATCAAAGGAACAGGATACCACCCAATCGTTTTTTTCGATGTACTGTCCGTTTTGTGCGTCGATTCGGACATTCCACCAATGCTGACCGGTCTTCAGATCAAGGTTGATGTTCCATGCCAGCTTCACGCCTTTTCCGGTCAGCACATAGACCAGGTCGGCTTTGGCAGGAGAGGAAAGAAGCGCCGGAAGGTCGAATTCCTGATGCTGACCGTTGTTGCGTACCCTTACCGGCTGAACGGGTGCAGTGACCGGTAATTCAAGATGCGTAAAGGCAGCGGTGAGTGCCTGCACAGCAGGAATGGAGGGCTGATCGGAATTGACCCTGGCGGAGAGCTTATCGACAAAAGGAGAGCGCAAGGAATATACCTTGGCACCACTCACGGCAACAGGACAAATCGCGTTGAAAACAGGAATCCCCTTCCAGGTCTGTTGGAGGTAATAGTAACTGACTCCACCGGACGTACTGACATTGGCAGAGGAAAGGATATAACTTTCTGCAGCAGCGTTTCCATACTCTACACCCGACTGCTCCTTCAGGAGATTCCGCACAGCAGCGGGGAGTTCCTGTCCGTTCACGGATGAGACATTCAATGCACACACTACCAGAAAGGTGTACAAGCAGCAGCGAAGGATGGGTTTTTTTTTCATGCTACGGAGTTCTCAATTTGACTAAACCACCTCTACACGCAACAAAAGGAACGGTAATTTACGAAAAACAAACCGGAGCAATCGTACACAAATCCAAAAATCTTACACGGTAAATAAAAACACGGGCAAACGGACAAAAAAAGAGGCTGCTCCGGTTGGAACAGCCTCCTTATCATTCAATTGATTTCGATCAGTTGACCACGAGGCGGGTAACCTGCTGAACACCGTTGAATTCCAGTGTCACCATGTAGATACCGCTTTCGAGGTTACCGGTAGCGATCTGCACCTTGTTCAGGCCTTCGTCAGAAGCGGACTCCTGAGCGAATACCAGACGACCGCTCATGTCGGTAAGACGCAGACGATAGTCAGCGGCCTGCTCGGCATTGAACTCAACGTTCACGAAGTCGTTAGCAGGATTCGGATATACCGCCATGGCATTGGCCAGATCGCTTGTACGTACGCAATTCGTAACCGCAATTCCGGTAAGCGCCCTGTTAGCACTGGTTCCGCAGGCATTGGTGGCATTCACAGCCACCTGCTGCGCTGTTGCAGCGGTGTTCCAAGTGATGGCGGCGTTCTTGGTACCCTGACCTGCAGTCACAGCACCGGCAGAAGTAACGATCCAGTTGTAAGAGGAAGCACCGGTAACAGTAGCCACGGAGTACGGCTGAACAGAGGTTCTGCACACAGAAGTCAGACCAGTGATGGTACCCGGTTGTGGGGGCGCACCTCTCACGGTCAATGTACGGGCAGCGCTGCTTCCGCAGAGGTTCACGGCCTGGACGGAAATTGTTCTGGTTCCTGTTGCCACACCATAGTTGACAGCGATACTGGTAGTACCCTGACCACTGGCGATGGCTACAGATCCAGTACCTGTACTGATGGTCCAATTGTAGCTTGTAGCATTGGAGACAGGGGTGATAGAGTATACATTACCGTTAGTATTGCACAAACCGTTGATGGCTCCCGCAATTATACCAGGAGTGGTTGTCGGATTCAGCGTAATGGAGCGGGTACGCAGCGGAGAAGTACCGCATACGTTGCTGCCGGCTACACTGATGTTACCACCGGTGAATCCTGCACCTACCGCTACAGTGATGAGGTTGGTACCCTGACCGCTCTGGATGGTCATACCGGTAGCTACAGTCCATGTGTAAGAAGTAGCACGGGCCTGTGAAGCTACAGAGTAGGTCAGCACTTCACCCGGACAAACCTTACCGTTACCGGAGATGGCACCAGGAGTCAAAGGAGCAGTATTCTGGAAGCTGATGTTCTGGCAGGTTGTTGCACCCTGACGGCAGTTGTTGGCCGCATACACGCAAATCTGACCAGTGATACCCGCCTCGATGGCAGCAGCGATATAGCTTACCGTGATGGTAGAAGTACCCTGACCAGCAGTGATGGTCAGACCGGTAGGAACTGTCCATACATAAGTGGTAGCGTAAGGAATGGCTGCTACACTGAAGGTAGCTGTGCCGGCAACTGCAGGGAGACAGGCATTGGCTGTTCCGAGGATGGCAGCAGGCGTAGCAATGAGCGGAGTGTTGTCGTCCACGAGGTTGTTACAGTTATCGTCCACGCTGTTACAGATCTCCAGGGCACCAGGGAAGGTGGTAGCCACTGAATTGTCACAGTCAGTACTTGAAGTCACACCGCAAGCAGCTGGAGCACCGGCTCCGAAACCGTCACCGTCGGTATCTGCATAGAGAATCTGCGCATCGTTGCAATCGGTGTTGTCGGTGATGTATCCTGCAGGTGCACCGTTACAAGTGGTCTGAGAAACAGCTGCATTACCGAAGCCGTCCTGATCAGTATCCTGGTAGTAAGTCACGAAAGTGAGGCCGTTGTCAACGCCACCGGCACAATCGTCGTCTACACCATTACATACTTCCACTTCACCCGGATTGATATCCGCATTAGCGTCGTTGCAATCACCTGCGGCAGTAGAAGAACCGGCAATAACGGAGCAAGAAGAAGTAGCAGTACCGGTACCGTAACCGTCAGCATCTGCATCCACATAATAGTTCAGGAAGGTAGCGTCTTCGTCGGTAGCACCGTCGCAGTCGTTGTCAACGTTGTTACACAAATCTGAAGTCACACCAGGATTCACTGAAGCATCCGCATCATTACAATCACCGTTTGCAGTTGCAGAACCGGCAATAGCAGAACAAGAGGATGTAGCAGTACCGGTACCGAAACCGTCACCATCCGCATCCACATAGTAGTTCAGGAAGGTAGCGTCTTCGTCGGTAGCACCGTCGCA
>CAZPCA010000019.1:0-27726 GCA_964584995.1 uncultured Bifidobacterium sp. | reverse complement strand
CGGCACATGTCCGAGCAGAATTTCTTGTCTGAACGACCCACGATGTTCGTTCCGCAATCGATGCACTTTTTCTTCATGGTTTTTTGCAATTAAAAGTTAAACATGGCTTTGCAAGAGCTTTGCTGCCGGGCCATTATAAAATTCCCGAGCAATAAGAACGATGAGGCAAAACTACGTTCGCCTTCGGCCGAATTCCAATTTAAGCCATAGGGATTTTTCAGCATGCAATTGTTAATTGAATTGAAAATCAACCCCTTTTATGGATTTGTAATAAGTGTTTTAAAATGTTTAAAAGGCTTGTGCCAGGCTCTTGAACCGATTTCGTCGCTTGTTTTCCGATGATAAAAGATCGGTCGCATTCGTTCAAACGCTTGCATCCGACTGTAAATGTTTTTTTACCGGGTATTCCAAGCCCTGGTATCCACTTTTGCAGCGTCGACAACAATCAGTGCTGAAATCTTCTTAAACCAAAATCAAAATCAGATCATGAAATCACTCATTAACAAAGTAAACCTCATAGGAAATCTCGGCGTTAGCCCGCAAGTGCGACTCATTGAAGGAGGCCGGAAGGTGGCTAAGGTGACCCTGGCAACCAACGAAGTGTATAAAAGTCCCGACGGACAACGCAAGGATGAAACGCAATGGCACAACTTAGTAGCCTTCGGAAAGACGGCAGAACTGTTTGAGCGGTATACCAAGGTGGGTACCAAAATCGCCGTAGAAGGCAAACTGGTGAACAGGTCCTACAGCGGCAAAGACGGACAGAAAAAGTTCATCACGGAAGTCCATGTAAACGAACTCTTCATCATCAGTAACTGGGGAGGATCATCCGAAGATACAAACGACTAGAACAGCGAAAGGAGTGTGTGAAATCCGTCGGCGGAAAGTAAAACGCCGGCGGATTATTTAATTAATTCAATTGTTTATTTGAATCGTTCAAATATTTGATAATTAAATCTGAAGCGAATTTAGATGCCCCTTTATTGCCCAGTTTTTTCTTCAGCGCTTCGTAACCTGACAGCATATTCTCGCGCCCTTTGCCCTCAAGTATGATCCGAAGTTCTGCGCTGATCATTTCAGGGGTCATTTCGTGTTGAATGAGCTCCCTGACCACCTCCCGGTCCATAATCAGGTTGACCAGCGAAATGTAATTCACTTTCACCAGCCGGCGGGCAATTTGGTACGACACCGGATTACCTTTGTAACAGACAACCTCTGGAACACCGAAGAGGGCCGTTTCAAGAGTGGCGGTTCCGCTGGTGACTAAGGCGGCGTGCGCATGGCTCAGCACACCGTAGGTGTCACCCATCACTATGCGGAGATCCGGATGTTGGGTCAAGAGCTCCCGGTAATACTCCGCTTTTTGCGATGGGGCCATGGCCCAAACCCAGGTAAAGTCAGGGAAGTTCTTTTTCGCCTCTAACATCACGGGCAGCATGCTCTCGATTTCCTGTTTCCGACTGCCAGGAAGTAATGCGATGATCCGGTTGTCTAAAGGCAGATTGTGCTTTTTTCTCCATCCTTCTTCCGGTAATTGGTACTGTGTCACTGCATCCAGTAGCGGATGGCCTACAAAATGCACCTGCATACCTCTTTCAGCATAAAAATCCTTTTCAAATGGCAGGATTACCAGCATGAGGTCAATGTCGCGCTTAATGCGTTTGACCCTTGATTCTTTCCATGCCCAAATCTGCGGTGATATGTAGTAAATGGTCCTTAACTTGTGCTGCCGGGCGAAAGAGGCGATCCTGAGGTTGAAGCCTGGATAGTCGATGAAAATAAGGACATCAGGTTGCCAGTCGAGGATGTCTTTTTTGCAGAAATCGATGTTTTTGAGGATGGTTTTCAGGTTGGTCAATACCTCCCAAAAGCCCATGAAGGCCAGGTCGCGGTAATGTTTTACGATGTCCGCCCCCTCCTTTTCCATAAGGTCGCCTCCCCAGGCCCTGAACGCTGCTTGAGTGTCGGATTGTTTGATTTCCCGTATCAGATTGCTGCCATGCAAATCTCCGGAGGCCTCCCCCGCAATGATGTAGTACTTCATCGCAGCACCTTGAAATAGACCACGAAAAAGGCATACAGAAAGGTGGCACCAATGACACCTTTGGCCGCTCTGTCCATTTCGAGGTAATAATACAGGAAAAAGAGTCCAAGGTTGAGAATCACCCCGATGCTGAGTACGGATACGGCCAGATTGACGGCAACGACATGTTTAACAAAAGCACCCAGGTCCATGTACCCGAAAAAAACCAGGTAGTAAAAGTAGAATCCCAGCAGAGGCAGTAAGAGCCCGGGAATGAATCCGCTCAGGAAATGGTCTTTGATCAGGGACTTCATGGTAATCTGCAAAAGTATATTACCGGAAGTAGAGATAGACAAGGGATACGATGAAAAGCAAAAGAAAGAATCCCCTGCCAGTTTCAAACTGACTCCAGTCGATGATCAGCCAGCGAAAAACCAACATGGACAGTGACAGGCAAATCAGTGCAGTGGCATGGGGTGCGGTCAGCAATTCGATGCCAAAGACCTGTAAAAAGATTAGTTTCAGCGCTGTTAAAAGAAGGAGTATGAGGGTCAATGTAAGCGCTCCCGCCAGTACCCCTTTTAATAGATAATCCTCTACGAGAAAGGAATTACACTTTCCATTTGAAGGCATTGAAATGAGGAATGGCATGGTGTGCGGTCAGATCGAATTGCACGGGAACGATGGATACAAACCCGTTTTTCAAGGCCCATTCGTCGGTATCGTCGCCGGCGTCCAGGTTTTGAAATTTCCCGGTCAGCCAGAAATAGTCGCGACCGTATGGGTCTTTGCGGTGGTCGAATTCCTCCTTCCATTTGGCATGGGCCTGGCGGCAGATGCGCATGCCTTTTATCGATTTGAGGGGTAAATGGGGAATGTTGACGTTGAGCAATGTCCCTTCGGGTATTCCGACCTGGAGAACGTTTTTAATCACGGATTGTACCACCGCACGTGCGGCCTTGAAATCGGCGTCGAGGCTGTAATTGAGCAAGCTGAATCCTACGCTGGGGATGCCCTCGATCGCTCCTTCCATTGCTGCCGACATGGTTCCCGAATAAATGACGTTGATCGAAGAATTGGATCCGTGGTTGATGCCCGAAACGCATAAGTCAGGTTTGCGGTGAAGGATTTGGTTCACTGCCAGTTTTACACAATCTACCGGGGTCCCGGAACATTGCCAGCATTCAGCACCCTCGTACACTTCGACCCTGTCCAATCTCAAGGGCTTGCTGATGGTGATGGCATGGCCCATGGCCGACTGTGGACTATCGGGGGCTACAACGACCACTTTCCCAAAGGGCAACATGCTCTGCACGAGGTTGCGAATGCCCGGAGCATTGATGCCATCGTCATTGGTCACCAGGATAATCGGTGCTTCTTTCTTCCGTTTGCCGGAGTTTTTAGAAATCTTGGTCTTGCCCATGGTAGTTGTGAGGTCGCGAAGGTAAACCTCCTACTGACATTGGCCGGTAGCTTCAACGTAAAAAAGCCCTCCGCTGAATGAACGAAGGGCTTTTTGGAAGAATCGGACTGATTACAGCACAGCTATCTTTCTGGCGGCAGGCTTTTCCTGGATGTTCTTCGGCAGTCGAAGTTGCAGGATGCCGCCTTCATAGTGCGCCTCAATGGCTTGCTGATTGACGGTTTCTGGAAGTTGAAAGCGCCGGGTGAAATCTGTTAACGCGAATTCTCTTCGGGTGTAGTTTTCTTTTCGTGGCTCACCTTGCGTCGGCTGTTTGGCCGTCACTACAAGGACGTTTTCTGCGTTGTTCAGTACGAAATCTTCTTTTTTGAATCCGGGGGCTACCAGGTCAAGGATAAAGGCATCGGCAGTTTCGCGGATATTAACTGCCGGTGATTGCCACTTTGGTAGGGCGGTTGGAGCAAAATCATTGAATAAATCGTTGAACAAATTGGCTGACTGAATCAGTCTGCGTGCGGGGTGGAAGTTTACGTGTGTCATTTTTTAACAAGTTTGACACGCCTGTATCAAGCCTTGTACCACTACAAAAAGAGATCCAGTTAAGCGACAAAATGGCGTTGTCTTTTCTTAATTGCCGCCAAAATGACAGCAAGGGGGTTATTTGGCCTTGTTTTCAAGCATTGGGACAAAGCGGAACTTATCGAATTGAATAATCTCGGTTTCTCCGTTTGGCTTCTTGAGCACGCTGGTCATGGTTTGCTCACTAAGTGGACCAACGGGTATGACCATTAATCCTCCGGTTTTCAATTGTTCGATCAGTTTCAACGGTATTTCAGGGGCTCCACAGGTAACCAATATCTTATCAAATGGGGCAAAGGCAGGCAATCCTTTGAAGCCGTCTCCGAAAAAGGTTTTCACCATCGGGTAATTCAACGCATCGAGTATTTTTCTGCTCGATTCAAAAAGCGGTTTATGGCGTTCGATAGAAAATACCTTCGCGCCCATTTCAGCTAAAACCGCTGATTGGTAACCGCTGCCGGTACCGATTTCCAACACTTTTTCCCCTTTCTTCGGATCCAGTAATTGTGTCTGGTAGGCCACTGTAAATGGCTGAGAGATGGTCTGGTCGCAGGCAATGGGAAATGCCTTGTCCTGGTACGCGATTTCCAGGAACGCATTGTCCATGAAAAGATGTCTTGGAATTTTTCCAATAGCCTCCAGCACCGCTTCGTTGATGATTCCCTTTTTTCTCAATTCCGCAACGAGTTGTTTGCGCAAGCCCTGGTGTCTGAAAGTATCCTGTAACATCGTAGAGGCACAAAAATAAGGGCGGAGGCTGATCAGCATCTGTCCATTTGCATTAAATTCCCCCTGCTTTTTCAACATAAAGCACGTGTAAAACGAGTAATTTCGCAGAAAATTAGGAGTATGCTGAAGATTGGCGTTTTAGGTGCCGGTCACCTGGGTAAAATCCATTTACGACAAATAAGGGAACTACCGGAATTGTTCGAACTGGTGGGCTTTTACGATGCACAACCGGATGTTGCGCAGAGCGTGGCCGCAGAGTTTGGTATTACGGCATTTTCATCGCAGGAGGAACTGATCAATAGAGTGGATGTGGTGGATGTTGTCACCCCTACTCTATTTCATATGGAAGGTGCGGGCAAGGCGCTCAGAAGGTCGAAGCATGTCTTCATTGAAAAGCCATTGGCCAATACCCTCCAGGAAGCACGCGAACTGATGCGGCTGGCCCAGGAGGCCGATATGAAAGTACAGGTCGGACACGTTGAGCGCTTCAACCCTGCGTTCAAGGCTGCCCTACCCTACCTGAATCAACCCATGTTCATCGAGACCCACCGGCTGGCACAGTTCAATCCACGGGGTACCGATGTTTCGGTGGTCTTGGACCTTATGATCCACGATATCGACATAGTATTGAGTGTGGTTCGCTCCTCCGTAAAAAAGATCAGTACTAGTGGTGTGGCTGTGGTCAGTGATACTCCCGATATTGCCAATGCGCGGATCGAGTTCGACAACGGATGCGTTGCCAACCTTACCGCCAGCCGCATATCGTTGAAAAATATGCGCAAGAGCAGGTTCTTCCAGCGGGATGCCTATATCTCCGTTGATTTTCTGGAAAAGTCGGCAGAAATAGTGCGATTGAAAGAAGTGGAGGGTGATCCGGATCCCCTCGCTGTACTGCTGGAGCTGGGTGAAGGAAAACCGGTCAAGCAGATTTATTTTGAAAATCCATCCGTTGAGGATAGCAATGCCATCCGGGAAGAACTCAGGTCTTTTGCCCGCGCTGTTCTGGACGATAAAATCCCTCTTGTTTCCATCGACGATGGGTATGCAGCATTAAACATCGCTCACCAGATAGCGGATAAACTGAAACACTTGTCAACCTTATCGGTGTGATGGCCTCATACAGGAAATATCTGCTCTCACTGCTTCTCAGTTGCACAGGCATCTGGATGTCATCCTGCGACCTGATCAATCCGGAGGAGGAAGTCCCTTCTTTTCTTCAAATCGAGAAGGTCCACGTCTCCTCCAACTATTTTCTGCAGGGAGATTCTACTGCCAATATAGATGACGTTTGGGTTTATGCTGATGGTAACTATATCGGTACTTTTGAACTTCCTGCCCAAATACCAATCTTACTGAGTGGCAAGCATCGGTTTTTTATAGGTGCAGGCATCGAAGCAAACGGCATTGCTTCTACAAGTGAGGCGTATCCCCTCTACCGGTTTTACGAAACAGATATCGAACTTAAACGTGGAGAAGTGGTTGCGGTAGACAGTGTTCCCGTGGCCTATTTCCCGAATCTTCAATACACATGGTTCGAGGATTTTGAAAAAGACACCAGCGGAAGCGGCATCAGCATCGATACAACGGCACTCAGCATAGCGAATATTAGGACCGATTCAGTGGATGTTTTCGAAGGAAAAAGGAGCCTGAAGATGTCGGTGACCTCGGCCTTGAACTTCATTGAATGCCGCTCTGTCGGCGATGGTTACCTCTTGGCCCAGGGAAGGGATATTTACCTTGAAATGACGTATAAAGCTAATCAGGCTTTTACTGTTGGACTGTTAGGGACCTCCTTGTTCGGGCAATCGAAGATTCCGGTAATAAAATTGAATCCCAAATCCGACTGGAATAAAATTTATATCCGGCTTGGACCTTACGTGAATGCGAACCCTGCATCGTTGAAATACAATATTTTATTTCAGGTTTCGCACGAGGCAGGCCTGAGTGAAGGAGTGGTTGTTCTGGACAATGTTAAGCTCATTTCGAATTGATGAACAAACCCCGGCAGGTTTTAAAATATGTGCTGGCTGATTATTTGTCGGCCTCCCTCGCTTGGGGACTTTTTTATTTTTTCCGAAAGACACAAATCGAGGCGGATTTTTACGGGGTATCCACTGTGCAATTTCCCGATAAGAACTTCTATCTCGGTGTGACGGTGTTGCCATTGGTCTGGGTGGTGATATATACACTGATGGGGTCGTATACGGATATCTACCGAAAGTCAAGGCTACGGGAGTTGGCTCAGACCTTCTCCGTCTCCATTCTGGGAGTACTAAGCATATTTTTTGTTTTATTACTCGACGATGTGATCATCACCTACAGGAGCTATTACAGCATATTCATGGCACTGTTTCTCCTGCATTTCGGTTTCACATCGATTGCGCGATTTGGAGTGACCACCTATACCGCCAGAAAGATAAAGAGCAGGAAAATTGGTTTCCCGACGCTGATTGTCGGCAGTTCTCAACGGGCAGTGAACCTGTTCAGCGAATATGAGGCGGAGCCCATCAGCCAGGGTTACCTGTTTAAAGGATTCATCCATGTCGACCATAATAACGGAAAGTATTTCGGCAACTTGCTTCCGCATCTTGGTGGTCTGGAGGATTTGCCTTCCATCATCGATGAACACCGGATTGAAGAAGTGATCATCGCCATCGAATCCTCAGAGCATGAGTTCATCGGTCGTATCATCAACGAACTGGAGGACAAGAATGTCATCATCAAGATCATTCCCGATATGTACGATATCCTGGCAGGGTCGGTGAAGATGTCGTCCATTTTCGGTTCTCCACTAATTATTATTAATCCGGGTCTCATGCCTGTTTGGCAACAAAGCCTGAAAAGGATTATTGATATTGTGGCATCTTTCACCTTCTTGATATTGTTCAGTCCGGTGTACCTGATCATTTCGGTGATCATCAAAACGAGTTCCAAGGGGCCGGTTTTCTTCAGTCAGGAACGAATCGGCTTACACGGAAACCCCTTCACGATTTATAAGTTCAGGTCCATGTACCTGGATGCGGAAAAAGGTGGTCCCATGTTGTCCAGCGACAATGACAGCCGGATTACGCCGTTCGGGAAATTCATGCGCGGAATACGACTGGACGAGATTCCTCAGTTTTACAACGTGTTGATCGGTGACATGTCGCTGGTAGGCCCCCGGCCGGAGCGGCAGTTTTTCATCGATCAGATCATGCAAAAGGCTCCTCATTACCGGCATCTTCATAAGGTGCGCCCGGGCATCACCAGTTGGGGCCAGGTCAAGTACGGATATGCCGAAAACGTGGATCAAATGATTCAGCGGCTGAAGTACGACATCATCTACATTGAGAATATGTCGCTTGCACTTGATTTCAAGATTCTATTTTACACGGTGAAGACCGTACTGCAGCGCAGCGGAAAGTAAGCGTTCAGGTATTGCTGCAATCGATGCTGGTGAGTGGCATGCCGATGTGCTGAAATACTTTTTGCACATGTTCCTGGCTGGTATCCGTAATAAAAAGCTGTCCGAAAGTCTCCTTGCTGACCAGGTCCATGAGCCGCGTCATACGATGTATATCCAGCTTGTCGAAAATATCGTCTAGCATCAGTATCGGTTTCACTCCGCAAGCCCGGTGCATGATGCGAAACTGCGCCAGCTTTAAGGCCAGCACAACCGATTTCTGTTGCCCTTGTGAACCTATGCGTTTGACAGGATGCGTGTTCAGCTGCAACTGAAGGTCGTCTTTATGGATGCCACAGGAGGTGAACTGTAATGCGAGGTCTTTCTGAAGGTTTTTTGTCAGCAGATTCTCCAAAGGTTCGTTGTGGAGCTGGCTGAGGTAGGAAATATCCGCAGATTCGTGTGAAGCGGTGAGGTGCGTGTATGCTTCGGCGAAATAAGGTACGAATTCAGTCATGAATTTTTTCCTGGTCTCGAAAATGAGGTGACCATAAGTAGCAAGTTGTTCGTCCCAAACCTGCCAGAGTGAGGCATCGCTGCTGCCGCCCTTAGCAGTGGATTTTAACAATGCATTGCGTTGTTGTAACACCCGGTTGTAGGAAATAAGGGTGTCCAGATAATTCGCATCGTATTGGCACAGGATACTGTCCATGAACTTTCTTCTGTCCTCGCTCCCTCCTGTGATCAGTTCCTGATCAATGGGTGCCTCCATGACGAGTGGCAAGAGGCCGATATGGTCGCCAAGCCGGGTGTATTCCTTTTGGTTTCTCTTCACACTTTTCTTTTGACCGGGCTTCACGCTGATACTGATCTCCTCTGTTTTCGCATCCAGCAAGAAGGATCCCCCTACGGAAAAGAACCCCGCACCGTGCCGGATGGTATGAGCGTCGGTGCCCGAGAAATAGCTTTTGCACAAACAGAGGTAATGGATAGCATCCAGCACATTGGTTTTTCCACTCCCGTTGGGTCCGGTCAAGGCATTGGCACCTGCCCCGAAACTGAATTCAGCCTCCGCGTAATTTTTGAAGTTGAAAAGGGTGAGTCGCTGCAGCTCCATGGGGCAAAGGTACTCGGTTCAGCGCTTGCCCGGTACACATCCTGACGACTGTTGAAAGATGAATATTTGATTAATAAGCTGTGATAGCTTGTGTATTTTTCTCTTCTTTTACATCCGCCAGCCGTTCTAAAATCAAAATCCATGAAAAAGACATTTCAAGTTGCAGTCACCATTTTACTTTTCTCCGCCCCTTCATTCGCACAGGATCCAGTATGGATCAGCAACAGTGATATCAAAGAGGTCAAGATTTACCAACAGGGAGCGATGGTCAGCCGTACTGCCAAAACGATGGTGAACCAGGGGGTACAGGAACTGATTTTCGATGGCTTGTCACCCTTCATCAACCCGCAGAGCATACAGGTGAAGGGCCTGGGCGATGCGACCATTTTATCGGTACAGTTTCAACAGAATTACCTGAAGGAAAAAAGAAAATCTGCCGAGGTGCTGCAGCTGGAAGGACTGCTGGATTCCCTGCAAGTAAAATCGATGCAAGTGAAGAATAAATTGTCCGTGCTGGGCGATGCACAGGCCTTGCTGCAATCCAATAAGATGGTGGGAGGATCCAATAACGGACTTGCTGCGGATAAGTTGGAACAGGTCACGGATTACTTCATGCGAAAGATGACCGCCTTGAAAGAAGAGCAGTTGCAGACGCAGCAAAAGGAAAAAAAACTGAGTGAACAGGTGGCAAAAGTCCAGCAACAGCTGAACCAGCTCCAACAAAAGCGCCAGCAATCCACCGGCACAATCGTAGTACGGTTGGATGCGCGGAGCCGGGGGGCGGCCTCTTTTGAATTGAATTACATCATTGCAACGAATGTTTCCTGGATAGCATTTTACGATATACGCGCTACGGACGTACAAGCCGGAAAGGTCGACTTGGTACACAAGGCCAAGGTGAACCAAAGTACGGGCGAGGATTGGGACAAAGTGAAACTCTCCTTGAGTACCGGCAATCCTGCACTCGGTACTGAACGGCCCGTCCTGCATCCTTGGTACCTGGACTTTCTTTCGAGTCACCAGAAAACCAGGCATGCTGAACATATGGGCCAATATGATCAGGCTATGCCTGCTATGGCTGAAGGTGCCCTTATGAAGGTCGAAGACAAGAATCAGATGACGACGGTGGCGGTGCGCGCTGAAGAGCAGACACTGGCTGCAAACTTTGAAATTCTCCAGCCCTATTCCATTCCTTCCGACGGACAGGATTATCAGGTCGATATCCAGCGTCATGCGCTGAATGCCCGGTTTCAGTACGTGGCCGTACCCAAACTCGATACCGATGTATTCCTTACAGCCCGTGTAAGCGGATGGGAAGCCTTGAGCCTGAGTCCAGGAGCGGCCAATGTGTATTTCGAAGATGCGTTCACGGGTGAAACCTATATCGATCCTGCTGCAGTCAACGACACCCTGGTGCTCTCTCTCGGCCGTGACAAGCGCATCGTTGTCAAGAGGGATAAACTGACCGATTTGAGCGGCACAAAATTGCTGGGTAGTACAAAACAGCGTTCCCTCGGCTTCGAGATCAGCGTTAGGAACGGAAAGAAAGAGTCTATTGATCTGGTATTACTCGATCAGGTTCCCGGTTCCATGCAAAAAGATATTGAAGTACGCGTGGAAGAACTCAGTGGCGCCGCTCACAATACCGAAACGGGAGAACTCAGCTGGAAATTAAAGATCGCCTCCGGTGAAACGGTGAAAAAGCGGTTTGGATTTACTGTTAAGTATCCCAAAGACAAGGTCGTACTCGGTTTGTAGGACGATACATCCCAGGTGTATGTTGGGTTAACTTAGGTGTCTGGCGCGAGACATCCATTAAGGTTATTCCCTTCCGGTAAAATTCTGATGACAACTACAGCTCATAGCTCACAGGGTCGATGAAGCAGGGGCTTTTGATGTAATCTTCCCTCCTGCCGCCTGGTCTCACCAGGGTGCATTTTACCCTTTGGCCCTTCTTGTAATTGTCCAGGATAACCCTTGTACCATCAGGCGACAGCGAGCCTTTAATGGGTTCTCCGCTCTTTTCATAGCGCAGGTCCTCGAGCGATTCGGCAGGTTCTTCCAACTGGAACTGGAACTGCCTGAACTGACCGGGCAGGAACAGGGTATCGTTTTTCAATTGCTGGGCGCTTGCGGATGGACAAATTGATACAGCGAAAAGCAGGTAAAACATCAAGCGGACAGCGATATTCATGCAGGCAAGTTACGTAATTTTGCCACCGAAAAACAATAGAAATGGCACACGAAATAGATTACCAGATTTTAGGCGATGACATCCAGGTAGTGGAGGTGGAAATGGATCCGGGAGAGGCCGTGAGAGCAGAAGCCGGTGCGATGCTGTACATGGAACAGGACATTGAAATGCAGACCGGTACCGGCGGTGGTATTTTCAAAGGCTTGAAACGCATGATCACCGGCGAGAGTTTTTTTATTACCAGCTTCACCAACAACGGTACAGGTAAGCGGAAGATGGCCTTTGCGGCCCCCTATCCCGGAAAAATCATCCCGATCAATCCTGCTGAGTACGGAGGTAAATTTTATTGTCAGAAAGACGGATTTCTGTGCGCCGCACAGGGAATAGAAATCAATCTGGCTTTCACCAAACGGATCGGCGCAGGTCTCTTCGGAGGCGAAGGCTTCATCTTGCAGGAATTGTCCGGGGACGGTAATACCTTCATTCATGCGGGAGGTACTATTCTGAAAAAGCAATTGGCTGCCGGTGAACAATTGCGTGTCGACACGGGTTGTCTGGTGGCGTTTCAACCCTCGGTCAGTTACGACATCAAGTTCATCGGAGGCTTCAAGAACTCCCTGTTTGGCGGCGAAGGTTTGTTTTATGCCCATCTGACGGGACCTGGCCTCGTATTTCTACAAAGCGTACCCTTCTCACGGCTGGCCGACAGAATAGTGGCTGCTTCCAGGGTCGGCGGTGGCAGAGAAGAGTCGCGCGGTCTGGGTGGATTGCTGGGTGGTTTTATCAGCGGCAATGATTAGCCCATTTCGGGCGAGTCCTGCTCTATGACCAATCCGTCATAGGCGATTTGTATCCCTTCGGGCAGCTCATTGTTCAGGTCAGCGTGGAGTCCCATCTGGTGGGACAAATGCGTCAAATAGCCCGCGCGGGGATTGAACTGTTCCATGACTTTCAGGGATTCGCCGAGCGTGAAATGGGAAATGTGTGGTTCTCGCCGAAGAGCATTCAGTACCAGCGTCTGGCTGCCCTTGATCTTGGCGTGTTCCTCTGCGGGAATCGTTTTGGCATCGGTGATGTAGGTGAAATCGCCGATCCGGAATCCGAATACATCAAGTAAATAGTGCTTGACGAGTATAGGTGTGAAAAGGATAGTGCCGACCGTAAAAGGACGGTTTTCAATTGTGATTAATTTCAATTCGGGGACACCTGGGTATTTCACTGCGTCGAATGCGTAATGGAATTCCCGTTTGATGGCTTCCTGTACTTGTTCAGTTGCGTAAATATCAACCGGCTTCTGGTGGATGTAGTTGAAGGCACGGATGTCGTCCATGCCTGCTATGTGGTCTTTGTGTTCGTGGGTGAACACAAGTCCATCGAGTTTCTTCACTCCTGCCCTCAGCAATTGCTGCCTGAAATCGGGGCCTGAATCGATGACAACGGTGGTGTGTTCATCTTCAACCAGCAAGGATGTGCGCAAACGCTGATCGCGCGGATCTGTGCTTTTACAGACTTCACATGTACAGGCGATTACAGGTACTCCCTGAGAAGTTCCTGTTCCTAAAAATGTGAATTTAAGCACGGCGGATCAGTTCGGAGTGTCGGCGGAAACTTCCGGTGCAAGTTCGTGCTCGCTGCTTGGCTCTTCCACCGGTGTGGAGGGTTCCATCTTCTCGTCAAAATGCATTTCCCCGGTAAAAATGGGGTTCTTTAGTCCAATGGTACGTAGGTCCACCTGAAGGATGCGCTGAGCCGTCAGGGTCTGGATGATTTCCAACAGGGATTGAATGCGGCTCTCAAGAATGGAGAATTTGTTGATTACCACCACCTTCTTTGCCTCGAGAATGCAGTAGTTCGATTTGAAATTCCCTTTTTCGTAGCGAACATCGTAACCGCCCGATTCGAGCAGGTCTTCCAGTTTCTTTAAGTATGCAGGAGTGAACTTTGCCATAACAATGCCCTCAAATTTCGGGAATATTATCTCTACCGGCAATTTTTACTTCTTCATGTTTTGAACATACCGAGGCGGCCTTGTGAATAGGTCAATTACGATTTTTTTATCGTCCTTTGCGCTTCAAATTCAGATACATTAGAAACCTAACCGAATGATAGTAGTAGGAGTTCCCACTGAAACAAAAGAGCGGGAGTGCCGGGTAGCCCTAAGCCCAGAGGTGTGCGGACAACTGGTGAAAGCCGGTTTCAGCGTACAGGTGCAGAAAGGGGCCGGTCTACGCTCGTATTTTTCAGACGATCAATACCTCCAGGCCGGTGTCCGATTAACGGATAATTCCTCGGATGTATACACATCCAGCGATGTGGTGCTGAAGGTCAATGCTCCGGCGAAGGAAGAAATCGCCACCATGAAGAAAGGCTCCGTCCTGATTTCCTTTATGTGGGCCGGTACCCATGCAGAAATCGTACAGGCTTGTTGCGATGCCGGCATCAGTGCCTTTTCCATGGATGCCATTCCCCGAATATCCAGAGCTCAGAAGATGGATGCCCTTAGTTCGCAGGCCAATCTTGCTGGATACAAGAGTGTACTCATGGGCGCCAATGCCCTGGGAAAGATATTTCCATTGCTGATGACTGCTGCGGGTACGATCAAACCCTCCAAAGTGGTCATTTTCGGAGCTGGCGTAGCGGGTCTACAGGCCATTGCGACGGCCAAGCGCCTCGGGGCGATCGTGGAGGTTACCGATATACGTCCGGAAACCAAGGAACAGGTGGAATCGCTCGGCGGCAAATTCATCCAGGTGAAAGGCGATGATTCCATCAAAATCGAAGGCGGCTATGTGAAAGGTGTCTCTGAAGATTTTCTCAAGCGCCAGCAAGAGCTGGTCGCAAAACATGTGGCGGAGGCAGACCTGGTCATTACCACCGCTCTCATTCCCGGAAGAAAAGCGCCCGTTCTGGTCACAGAAGAAATGGTGAAGAGCATGCGCTTGGGCAGTGTCATTGTCGATATGGCTGTGGAACAAGGGGGCAATTGTGTACTCAGCGAACTCAACCAGACTGTAGTCAAGCACGGAGTGACCATCATCGGAGAATCCAACATCCCCTCCCTCCTTCCCCTCAACGCATCCGACCTCTATGCGAAGAACATTCAGACCTTCCTCTTGCACCTTGCCACCAAAGATGGATTCAAATGGGAAATGGAAGAGGAAATCACAAAAGGAGCATTGATTGTCCACAATGGAACCAAGTGTTCGTGATTGTATCTGCGCTCCTGAGCATCCCAGGTATGGAACCCAATTCACACAGTAAAAACCTTGAAAAAGAATTTATAAACACATGGATACATTATTTGCACTGATCGCAGAACACCGCGAGATGATCTATTTCGTGTTGCTCTCCATTTTTGTCGGAGTGGAAGTCATCGGTGGGGTGCCGACCGTATTGCACACCCCCCTCATGAGTGGCGCCAATGCCATCCACGGTGTGGTCATCGTGGGGGCCATATACGTCATGCTGAATGTGGATCCGAACAATGTACTGGCGTTAGTACTGGGCTTCCTGGCTGTATTGCTGGGTACGCTGAATGTGGTGGGCGGATTTGTCGTCACCGACCGGATGCTGGAAATGTTCAAGAAAAAGTAATCAACGATTAACCTACTGACCTATGAAGAGCTCCCTGCTCGAGATTGCATACCTTATAGGCTCTGTCACCTTCATCATCGGACTGAAGATGATGGGCAACCCTAAAACTGCCCGTAAAGGCAACCTGATCGGTGCGGCCGGAATGACCGTGGCCATTTTGGGTACTGTTTTCCTCTTTGAAAAGCGCGAACACGGACAGCTGATCACGGACTACACTGTACCGGGAATCATTTATGCACTCATCTTCGGTGCGATCCTGCTCGGTACCATCATCGGATGGCTCACCGCCAAGCGAGTGCAGATGACCAAGATGCCTGAACTTGTTTCGATGTTCAACGGCATGGGCGGTGCTTGCGCGGCCCTGATCGGTTTAATGGAATATGAGCACAATATCGGCAATGCCGGAGCGCTCTCCACCATCATTGCCGGCATGGTCATCGGTTCCGTTTCTTTCAGCGGTTCGATCATCGCCTACCTCAAGCTGAACGGCACGATGAATAAGCCCATTCGCCTGCCACAATACAATATTTTGAATACTGTCATTATGATTTCGGTGATCGCCTTCGGTACCTGGGTAGTGATCAATTCGCCGGAAAACATGGGCATTGTCTATGGGCTCTTTGCGTTCGCTTTGTTCTACGGCATATTGTTTACCATTCCAATCGGCGGAGCGGATATGCCGGTGGTCATTTCCCTGCTCAACTCTTTTACCGGACTGGCTGCCGCTTTTGGCGGGTTTCTATACGACAATAAAGTCATGCTGACCGGTGGTATCCTCGTGGGCTCGGCCGGCACCTTGCTGACCTTGGTGATGTGTAAAGCCATGAATCGTCCGCTGAGCAATGTAATCTTCGGAGCCTTCGGCGGCTCATCGGCAACCGGTGAGCGTGAGGTACAAGGCAATATCAAAGACATCAATGTCAGTGACACAGCCGTATTGATGAACTACAGCAAGAAGGTGGTCATCGTTCCCGGTTATGGACTTGCAGTAGCGCAGGCACAACATGTCATCCACGAACTTGAATCCATTCTCGAAGAGCGCGGTGTCACCGTCAAATACGCCATTCACCCGGTGGCAGGACGTATGCCGGGTCATATGAACGTATTGCTGGCTGAATCCAATGTAGCCTATGATAAGCTCGTTGAGATGGAAGATATCAATCCTGAATTTTCATCCACCGATGTGGTTTTGGTAGTTGGGGCCAACGATGTAGTCAATCCGGCTGCCAAAACGGATCCTTCTTCCCCTATTTACGGAATGCCCATCCTCGATGTCGAAAATGCTCAGCACATCATCGTCAACAAGCGCTCTATGAGCGCGGGATATGCAGGTATTGAAAACGAACTCTTCTTCAATCCCAAAACAAGCATGCTTTTCGGTGACGCCAAAGATGTGTTGACCAAGCTGGTCAGCGAACTGAAGGCCTTGTAAACTCAATGCATCAGGTACCCCTGCGACGCTCTGTCCTACTTGTAAAATTCCTTTTTACTCCAAAGTAATCACAGATATGGAACGCTTTTGAGCATTAAACCCTACTCAGGCTACGATGCATTTAAATTAAAAAAACACCTCGATTCCATACATGCTTCGAGATAAACAAAAAGATTTTAATACGTTTTAGGAAATTACTGTTCGGTACTCAAGCAATGAGTTCTACGCACTTCTCCACCGTTTTTTCCTTGAGGGTACCTATCGGTTGCAGACAGGCTTCTGCTACACCGTACGCACTCATCAGCATAATCAATGCGTCCTTGTGCATCGGTGACACGGCTATGAGCAGGCCACCGCTGGTCTGCGGGTCGCAGCCCAGGTGCAAGGTGCGTGCATCCGGTTCTGTCAACATATGCCCGTAGCTGTTCCAGTTTCGGTAAGTGATCGCAGGGATGGTGAACTGATCCATGTAGTGATTAAGGTTCTCCAGCTCCGGTAGCTTATCTACGTATAGCTCCGCTGCCAGTCCGCTGCCCTGGGCCATCTCCAGCAAATGACCAAAAAGACCGAATCCGGTTACATCGGTTACAGCATGTACGCCTTGTATGTTATTGAGCTGCTCTCCAATCTTATTCAGTGTACTCATCTGCCGTATGGCAATATGCATATCTTCCGGTTGTGCTTTTCCCATTTTCTCTGCTGTAGTGACAATGCCAACGCCCAGCGGTTTTGTCAGAAAAAGCAAATCGCCTGGTAATGCAGTATTGTTGCGCAGAAGCCCATCTGTCTTTACCATTCCGTTCACCGCGAGTCCGAAGATGGGTTCGGGACTGTCGATGCTGTGTCCGCCCGCCAGTGGAATTCCTGCTTCGGCGCAAATGCTTCTTCCTCCTGCCACTACTTTCGCTGCGATCTCGGGGGCCAGCTTGTCAACAGGCCATCCCAGAATAGCGATTGCCAGATTCGGCTTGCCTCCCATAGCATAAATGTCAGAGATGGCGTTGGTGGCGGCTATACGACCGAACTCAAACGGGTCATCGACAATGGGCATGAAAAAATCAGTTGTACTCACCATGGCCCAACCATTGCCAATGTCCAGTACCGCGGCATCGTCGCGCGTTGAATTACCTACCAGTAATCCAGGAAATTCCTGGGTGCTTTCATTTCCCTTCAGTATTTCATCGAGTACAGCCGGCGCTATCTTGCAGCCGCATCCGTAGCCGTGACTGAATTGTGTGAGTTTGATTTCCATAAGTGAAGGCTGGCGTGAATCTCTAATCTTCCACCTTTTTCGATGTCCTGGCTGCGGAGATAAGTGCTGTTATCCCCTCCTCCGGCATCTCCCAGTTGAAAGGAATCTGACGTACCATAGCAAGGTGGCGTTGGGCATTGCTGTGGGTATAAGTTTTATCGTAGTAATCCAGGATGATTTTCATCCATTCCGTTTTATTGCCTTCGTGGAGAAACTCCAATGACCTTTTGAGGTGTTGTGGCCCCAGTCGCTTGGCGATTCTATGGGTATGTTCACCAAGCAGTGAGGCATCAAAGCAGCAATACTCCTCATGAATGCGTTTTTCGCGTTGTTCTCGTGGTACCAGTACCTCGAGCACGGATGCATCGCGCATTTGTTGAAAGAGTTGAGGCGGCAATACGATTCTTCCTATCAGCCGGCTCTCATTTTCCAGCCATAGCAAGCTGTCGTTTCCGAAAGCTTCAAGCTCCAGGGCGAGTTTGTTTTCAAACTGCTCCTGTGAGGGCTGTTCCGGCTGACCGAGGAGTCCGAAGGCGGAACCTTTGTGAGAGGCCAGGTGTTCAAGGTCGATGATGTACTCGCCGGAATTGCGCAAACGGTGCAGTATTTCTGTCTTCCCACTTCCGGTTTGACCACCGAGAATGAGCATCGGATACTTCTTCTCCAGGAAGGGCAACATGTAATGACGGAATGACTTGTATCCTCCTTCGAGCAGAGTGACTTTCAATCCTGCCATCTTCAATAACCAACCGAGAATATTGCTGCGCATTCCTCCCCTCCAGCAATACACCAGCACCTCCCTGCCGCCGGCAAGTGCCATTGCCGTTTCCATCTTATCCCGGAACAAAGGACCAACAAGTTCGAAACCTTTCAGCACGGCCGATTCCCGTCCTTCTTGCTTGTAAAGGGTACCGACAATATGGCGGTGTTCGTTGTTCAGAATCGGAATGTTCACTGCACCGGGTATATGTGCATGACTGAATTCTTTCTCACTGCGGGTATCGATGAGCAAAGGATTTTTAGTCCGGTACAACTTTAGAAACGCTTCAACTTCCAGGGAGTGAACAAGCATGCGACAAAGTTAAGCAATACAGTGGGCGGCGGAAGCCATGTCCTTAAAGCTAATTGAATAACATCCTACACGAAGAATCACAGCTTGTAAGCTTAGGATAACATCCCTGATAGAAAAAGTCCGGAATCAGGTGAAATAGAAAAGGGAGCACTAATGTGCCCCCCGATCGTTAACCCAATTCAAAACAATATTTTCAATTCAGGGAAGGATCTTCCGGGAAATTGGCTAGGATAGCGAATTCATTGCCCATGCTTTTCAGCACCTGACTCCACAGGGACTTGGGATCGTCAGCGAAGGTGAACTCCGGAGTAGCGTTGGATACCAGCCATGATTTATCGTTCATCTCTTTGTCGAGTTGTTTCGGCTCCCAACCGGAGTAGCCAGCATAAAAGCGAATCTGATCTGGCTGTATTTGGCCGGTGTCTATGAGGAACTTCAGTCGTTCATAATCTCCACCCCAATAAATGCCGTTCATGATTTCCTTAGCGCCTTGCAGCAGATGGCCCACCGTATGGATGTAAAAAAGAGTGTCTGTTTCAACCGGCCCTCCGAAATACAAGGGTACCTTGAACTCCGGGAAATCGTCCACTGCTTCGTTCAGGTTCACATCGGTTGGCTTGTTGAGAATGAAACCCAAGGTTCCCTTTTCATCGTGTTCGCTGAGCAATACAACTGCACGCTTGAAATAAGAGTCAAGAAGAAAAGGCTCCGAAACAAGGAGGCTGCCTTGTGCCGGTTTGGTGATTTTTTTAATTCCCTTTTTCAATGGACAATTTTTTAGGTTTACCGGTAGTATGACGGACTGTGAACTTACGGCCTATTCCCCTTTTATAAGGCCTCCTGAAGCCGTTTTGTATTCCCTCATACGGAAAAGCTTCGCTAACAGTTCAGAAAAAAACGAACAAAATTTAAAGCCTGAAATGACCTTTTCGGCTTAACCTTACAATTCCCGTTGTATGGACGAATGCTCCTACCTTTGTACCCATGAAGCCGCTCAATGATTACTTGCAAGGTGCTAGAATCCAATACGATAAAGGTATTTTACAGGAGAATCACCTGGAGGAGAATCCCCTGATCCAATTCGAACGCTGGATGCAGGAGGCCATCCGGGCCGGGGTGCAGGAACCTAATGCGATGGACCTCAGTACCGTGAGCAAGGGGCGCCCCTCTTCCCGAATCGTTTTATTGAAGGGAGTTGACGAGCGGGGATTTATCTTCTTCACCAATTATGGCAGCCGGAAAGGCAGGGACATGCAGGATTCGCCGTTTGCTTCGCTGAATTTCTTCTGGTCCTTGCAAGCACGACAGGTGCGGGTGGAAGGCAAAGTGACGAGAGTGAGTGAAGCTGAAAGCGATGAGTATTTCAACAGTCGACCCCGCGAAAGTCAGATTGGGGCTTGGGCTTCAGCGCAAAGCAGCGTGCTGAAGAGCAGGGCTGAACTCGAAGAAAAGGTGGCATCTATAGAACAGCAGTACACAGGTAAACCTGTTCCGCGGCCTTCGTTCTGGGGCGGCTTCGTGCTGCAACCGGAGCGCATCGAGTTCTGGCAGGGAAGACCGAACAGGTTGCACGATCGTTTCCTCTATGAGCCGGGGCCCGAAGGCTGGATGGTCTTTCGTCTGGCGCCCTGAAAATAACTTTACATCCGATTCGTCTGTTATGCATCGGAGAGTTTTATCCTCCACTCTTTAATCCTCCTTAGCCCTCTGCATGTTGTTGCGCACTGTCTTTTTTTCCTTGCTGATCCTGGCCCTGGATTATTATGTTTTTCAGGCCTTCCGGTTCTCGTTGCGGCATTCATCTGAACATGTCCAGCGGTTAACGGCTGTGTTGTTCTGGTCCATCACTGTTTTCTGTGTCGGAGTGGTAGTGGCGGGCGCCTTTTTGCCTTGGAACGATTGGCCCAAAGCGGTTAAGACCTATGCCGGAGCGTTTGTCTTTGTTGTTACTTTCTCCAAGTTGTTTGTAGTGTTGTTTTTGCTTACCGATGATATTTTCAGGGGTGGCCGATGGGTATACGAGCGTTATTTCAATAAGCCTGCAGATGCGGGCAGTTTGACCGGAGCCACCATTTCACGTTCCGATTTTCTGGTCCGGACCGGTCTGGTGCTTGGCGCCTTGCCATTTGTTTCCCTTATCTACGGGATGGTGCGTGGAGCCTACGATTACCAGGTGAAAAAGGTGATTTTGAAATTGCCCGGACTTCCCTCCTCTTTCTCCGGATTCAAGTTGGTACATATTTCGGACCTGCACGTGGGTAGCTTTGTCAGTACAGCTCCTTTGGAGGAAGCGGTGAAAATCATCAATGAACTGAAGGCCGATGCCATTGTTTTCACGGGAGATCTGGTCAACAACCGCAGCGATGAGCTCGATCAGCACAAGCCTGCGTTGTCCCGGCTAAAAGCTCAGCACGGCATTTTCAGTACCTTGGGCAATCACGATTACGGGGACTACGTCCGCTGGGATTCCGATACAGCCAAAACGGAGAACCTGCAGCGACTCATTGAAGGGCATCGTGAGATGGGCTGGGATGTATTGCTGGATGAGCACCGCCACATCGAAAAGAACGGAGAAAAAATCACCATTATCGGTGTGCAGAACTATAGTATGCACCTTCGCTTTCCGAAATACGGCAGCCTGGAAAAGGCCACCCGCGATATCGACTATTCCGCTTTCAATATCCTTCTGTCGCACGATCCGAGTCACTGGCGCGGTGAAGTGCTGAAAGCCTATCCGAACATCCATCTTACCCTTGCTGGGCATACACACGGATTTCAGTTCGGGGTGGAATTGCCATTTTTCAAATGGAGTCCGGTGCAGTACGTGTACAAGGAATGGGCAGGATTGTATACCGAAGCAAAACAGCATCTTTATGTCAACCGTGGACTTGGTTTCTTAGGATACCCTGGACGCGTAGGCATTCTGCCCGAAATCACCGTGTTCGAACTGGAAAAGGCCTGAGGGCATACAGCCTGATTCAGGGTAGAAGAATTGGCCAAGCACAATTGGTTAGTTTTGCATTATGTCTACCCTCTTCCTGATTCCATCTACGCTGGGCGCAGAGAATGTTTCACTTTTTTTGCCAGCTGGCACCATTGAAGTGGTTCATTCCCTGAAGCACTTTGTCGTCGAGGATGCCAAAACAGCCCGCGCTTTCCTGAAATCCTGTGGGATACCTACTCCCCAGGCCGAACTGGATATCCGTGTCCTCGATAAACATCAGCCTGATCAGGACTTGAAAGCATTGTTGCAAGGTCTGAGTGATGGGAACGATGTAGGCGTACTCAGCGAAGCGGGATGTCCAGGCGTAGCAGACCCGGGAGCGAAGCTGGTGGCCGAAGCCTACCGTATGGGCCACAGGGTAAAACCGCTTACAGGACCATCGGCGCTGCTGCTTGCCTTGATGGCCTCCGGACTCGAAGGACAGCGCTTCTGTTTTCACGGCTATCTTCCCATCGATAAGCAGGAGCGCATGAAAAGAATACAGCGCCTCGAAGAGGCTTCCCGTAGTCGTCAGGAGACTCAGTTATTCATCGAGGCACCTTACAGGAACAACCAATTGCTCGCCGACCTGTTGCAGCACCTGAGCGGGGAAACAAAGCTGTGTATTGCCGTGGATCTCACGCTTTCAACTGAGTTCATCCGCACACTGCGGGTAAGGGAATGGAAAAAGCAGGTTCCCGAATTGCACAAACGGCCTACGGTTTTCCTGATCGGTCACTAAAGATTTAGACGGCAATCGATTGATTGACGGCAGCGATGATGTCTGCCTCCCTGGACATGGCGCTTTGTTCTATCCTCGCTGCTTTATCCAGAATGGCTTCCAGGAATTCCTTGTCACTGAATCCTGCCGCGTTAATCCGTACATTCATGTGTGCTCCCATAACCGCCGTACGCGCACAAAGCGCTCCCACACCGGCGTCGGTGATGGAGTTCGGATTGCCGTCTTTTACCATCGCTTCCATCACTTCCATGCTGTCGTGCGCGGTTTTCATGACCTCAAAGGGCACTTCGATGGCCTTGCGAGTTGCATTCTGTATAGCTGCCTTCCTGGCCGCCTTCTCCGCATCCGTTCCCTTCGGAAGTTTGAATGCTTCCATAATAAGGTTGAAGGCTGCGGTATCTTCGTCAACCAATTGAATCAATCGCTTTTTGTAGGCCTGGCCTTTTTCGGCCCAGGTGCTGAATTCTTCCCAGCGGTTTTCCCAGCCTTTCTTTCCTGCAGATAAATTGGCCACCATGGTGCCCAGGGAAACGCCCAATGCTCCGACGTAGGCAGAGATGGAGCCACCACCCGGAGCCGGCGATTCGCTGGCGGTTTCATCGGCGAAGCCGGTCAGCGTGAGGTCCACCAATCGCTTGCCGGCGTCTTCGAGCTGATATTCGATGATGCGCTCCCGGGGATGGAAGGGCGCAAGCTCATCCAATCCCATGGATTTGACAGCGATGTGGATCAATTCCTCATCACTCACACCGGCACTGAGTTTTTGTTTTTGCAGAAAATAACGACCGGCCTCCAGCATCGACGAAAGCGGAACCAACCCTACGAGCTCAGAGCCGGTGACACGCTGCCCACGACGGTGTGCGGATGCGTAACATTCTTCGAATACTCTGTGAAGCGGCGTTTCACGGAAACGGGTGATGTTGATGGATACCTGTGCGATTCCGTATTCGGCGATGTACCAGCCGATGGCTTTCACTCCTTTAAGAGTACCCGGCACACGTACCTCGTTGCCGTCCTTATCGAGCACCTTGTTGCCCTTTTCATCCAGCTGAACCCTGCCTGCTTCGCGGACATCGAAGGCTACACTGTTGGCCCGCTTGACCGATTTCGTATTCAGGTTGACGTTATAGGCGATCAGAAAATCACGGGCACCGATGACAGTGGCACCGCTGGATGCAGGAAAATCCCCCGGACCGAAATCAGGTTTCCATGCGGGTTCTTTTATCTTCTTGAAAAAACCTTCGTACTCCCCTGCTCTGATGATGGAAAGGTTGCTGCGTTGTTTGTCCGGCTGCGCTTCTTCGTACAGGTATACCGGTATGTTCAATTCCCGACCGACCTTTTCGCCGAGCTTTCTGCTCCATGCAGCGGTTTCCTCCATGCTGATGTTCGCAACGGGAATGAACGGACATACATCCGTGGCTCCCATGCGGGGATGTTCTCCTTTGTGTTTACACATGTCGATGAGTCCCGCTGCCGTGCGGATGGCACGAAAGGCCGCTTCTACCACCGGCTCCGGCTCACCGACCATGGTCATGACCGTGCGGTTGGTGGCTTTGCCCGGATCAACATTCAAAAGCTTGACTCCTTCCACGCTGCGTATGGCCTCTGCAATCTGGCCTATTACCTTTTCATCGTTCCCTTCACTGAAGTTGGGAACACATTCTATCAATTGTTTCATGCGAGATGGTATAGAACTTATCGGTTTATGTTTATTGGATTTCCCCGTTCAGGATCACTGTTTCTACCAGATCACTGCCGAACGCATAGGGAAGATAGGCCAGGGAGGGCATGGGCCGGCTGATGAATAAATTGGCTTTTTTCCCTCGTGTAATGCTGCCCGCCTCGTCCATCACATCCATGGCATAGGCACTGTTGAGGGTTGCAGCGTTGATGGCTTCTTCCGGAGTCATGCCCAGGTACAGGCAAGCCAGGGAGCAGACAAACGGCATCTTTCCGGATGGACAGGATCCTGGATTGTAATCCGACGCCAGTGCGACAGGTAAACCGGCATCGATCATCTTACGTCCAGGCGGGTAGTGCAGCTTCAGGAAGAAGGCTGTGCCGGGCAGCAAGGTGGGCATGGTACTACTGTTGCGCAGGCACTCAATCTCCGCCTCACCGGTACATTCGAGGTGATCAACCGATAAGGCTCCGTGCTTCACACCCACCTGAATGCCTCCGGAAAAGTCGAGTTCATTGGCATGGATTTTTGGGCGAAGGCCCCGCTTCAATCCGGCCTCCAGGATACGGTCTGTCTCCTCTACAGTGAAGAATCCCCGGTCACAGAATACATCATTGAAATCGGCAAGACCTTCCTCCGCGATGACCGGGATCATTTCATTCACGAGCAAATCGATATACCCTGAACGGTTTTCACGGTAATTTGCAGGCAGTGCATGGGCTCCCAGAAAAGTAGCTTTAATCATCAGAGGACTGGCTGCTTTCAAGCGCCGTATCACCCGGAGCATTTTCAATTCTGCTTCCATGCTCAGGCCGTATCCGCTTTTGATTTCAATGGCCCCTGTACCGGATCTGCTCACTTCCTGCAGGCGCATCAAGGCCGCTTCGAACAATTCATCTTCTTCCGTTTGCTGCAGTCGGGCCGCGGAATTCAGTATGCCCCCTCCCCTACGTGCAATCTCTTCGTAACTAAGGCCATGAATACGGTCAACGAACTCCTGTTCCCTTGAGCCGGCGAAGACGATGTGGGTGTGGGAGTCGCACCATGCAGGAAAAATATACTTTCCACTGGCATCCACAACATCGTTCACAGGGCTATGGAAAGGCTCATCCATTCGGCCTGTTTCCGCAATCCTGTCTCCTTCAATGAGTACCCAGGCATTTTCAAGCATGGAAACATCCTGCATCTCCTTTCCTTTCAGCATACGGCTGCGGCCGTGCTGAACAATTCCTTTGGCATTGACAATCAATAATCTGTTCATGCGCTGTAATTAGAGTTAGCACGCTGGTTTCAATCCCCTGCGAAGCAAAGACCTCCCCGTCCTTCGCTGTCTGTCCGACAGCACTGGCAGTGAAGTGCGGTTGTAAAATTACGGAATAGTGCTTAACCCAATTCCCGAAGCAGCTGAACGTACTGGCTGACGTAAAAATCTAATTGCTTTCGTCTGTATTGCATTACCCATCTGGGATGTGGCAGGGTGTGTATGGACCTGAACCATCTTTTTTTGCTGTTCAGGTTTTCGAGAACGCTTCTGTTTTTACCTTCTCCGATGCAGATTACCGTATCGGTTCTTCCGCCGATGGCGAGTTGTTCATCAATGCATTTCTCGATGAAAGGGCTGACCGATTTCAATAAGGCAGGCTCGTCGTAATAGTTATAGTTCTTTCCATTTTTCATCAACCCGAGCGGACACATCGCCGCCAGAAGGAAGTTGCTGGCAAAGGCATGCATCCCACCGTAGGTCTCGATCATGGCATAAATGAAAGTGGCGCTATGTTCCGCTTTTTGCGGTAAACCGTACTCCTTTCCACATAGGCGGGTCAACTGTACAGGGTCTGTAAAAGCTATGCCGGTGAGTCCCGCTCCCAACCGGCCAGGATTGATGCCCAATAGGAGAATCCTCTTTCGCTTACCCTTGTAGAATGTTTTGTAAAATGAGCGGACAGCTTTTGGGATTTCTTGTTCTACATACGGATTCAACCAGTGGATTCCCTTTGGTAATTTGATGCCAGGGTGAAGTTGAAGCAGCCATTCGCTGTACGATTCGGCAAAGGACATAGTGGGAGTACTTGTTGATAAACTGATGTGTCTGCTCAGGACAATGCGCTGCAAAAATCTATTTTTATACCAATGGAGTACGTACTGTTGAAAATTAAAATTTCTCCCCTTGACCCCTTCAGGGATTACCTCAGTTATGAGCTGGCTCACTGCGGTTTCGATATGTTTGAAGAATCGCCGGGTGGATTGTTGGCCTACGCGCTCAAAGAAAATTATCAGCCGCAACCGGTTGAGGCGCTCGCCGAGTCGATGAAAGGAATGGGGGCAGTGCTGGAAATCGAGCAGGAATTGATTCCCTGGAAAAACTGGAATGAGGAATGGGAAAAATCATTTTCGCCGGAAATTATCGACGATACAGTGTACATCCGTGCTGATTTTCATCCCCCCAACCCGGGTTTTCTGCATGAGATAATCATTCAACCGCGTATGGCCTTCGGCACAGGACATCATCCGACGACGGCGCAGGTGATGTCGCGCATGCTGAAACTGGATTTTACCGGTCATCGGATCATCGACATGGGATGTGGTACCGGAATTCTTGCCATTCTGGCGATGCAACGGGGTGCAGTTTCAGCATTGGCTATCGACAATGATCCCAACGCTGCGGAGAACAGTCGTGAAAACGCATTGAAAAATAATTTTCCGGATATCCACGTTCAGGAAGGTGACGCCTCGCTGCTACAGGGGCATACCTGTGAAATATTCATTGCCAACATCAACCGTAACATCATCTTGCAGGATATTAAAACCTATGCACATTGCCTGAACCGTGGTGGTTACCTGCTGACGAGCGGTTATTACGAACAGGATTTACCGATGATCAGGGAGGCTGCCGCTCGCCACGGGCTTGAGTACATTGATCACACCCAGGCCAACGACTGGTGTTGTGCATGTTTTCAATCACTTTAAGGGATTCAAGAAAAAATGAAAAGTATTCGAATCATTGTGGGATTGCTGATTTTATTAAGCAGCGCCCCTGTTTGGGCGCAGGCGCCTAAAAGTTTCAGTACAGAAACGGTGGCTTTTTTCAAAGAGTTAAAGGCTTACCTGGAGTTGACCAATAAAAAGGAAGCGGAGAAGCTGATGGATCGATTCGAGGAAGTGTGGATTGAAAATCCACGCTTCACAGTTGAGCAACAGGCCAGAATCATTGCGACGTCCAACGATATGCTGAAAAAGCGGATGAAGCCTTATCCGGATTTCAGCAATTACATAGCAGCCCTGATGGCTTTTGTAAGCTCCGGAAGAGACAATGCCGTTTTTCAGAACTGGCACAACAGTCTTGATAAAATGCTCACAGGGTCTTCCAAGCGCTACAGCGATTATATTGAAAATGTGGCGGGGCTGTTTGTTGCGAATATTCTGTATGAGTCCTCTTCCGTAAAATGGATGGCCGGTACAGGAGAGTACACTTTTGAATTCGATACCGTTCCCCGCATTCGCTTTCCACAAATGGATCTTA
>CAZPCA010000018.1:17956-28450 GCA_964584995.1 uncultured Bifidobacterium sp. | reverse complement strand
GGATAAAGTCATTGCGGACAACAAGGTGATCCAGCATTATGTGGAGTCGAATTATAAAAGGCTTGATTCCTGTCTGATTGAGTACGGAGGAGACCATGTATCGGCACTTCCCTTTACCGCTGAGCTAATGCAACAATATCCTTTTCTGCAATCCCCCTATGCGTTCAACGTAAGCAGGATTGAGCCGGAAAATAACATCCACATGATTTTGGATGCCTTCAGCCGTGCTCCCGAACATAGACTTGTCATAGTCGGATTGTGGAATCACAGTACTTACGCGAGCGAATTACGCGAGCGATACAGCCGCTTTCAAAATATTTTTCTGCTGGATCCAATCTACAATCAACATACCCTGAATATGATCCGCGCCAATGCACGGCTCTATATCCATGGTCACAGTGCAGGTGGCACCAACCCCGGACTTGTGGAGGCCATGTGTCTCGGCCTGCCGGTTTTGAGCTATGGTATCAGCTATAATCGTGAAACGACCAATCACAGGGCACGCTATTTCAATACAAGTGAAGAACTACTGGAGCAATTGCCCAGACTCACGGACGCCGTTTGTAAAACAATGGGTCAGGATCTCAAGCGCTACGGTATGGCACGTTACAACTGGGAACGCATAGCAGGGCTTTACAATGCACTGATCCGTGGCGAGAACATCACGATTGCCCGCCTGAAGCTGGAACTTTCAGGTAGGGAAGAAGCGAGCATCCAGATGATAATGCCGGTAAATAAGAAAGTTGCATGACAAACAGGCTGGTGAACATAATCCTCGTTGTTTTACTGTTGTTTCAAACAGCAGTTGCGCAACAGATCAGTACCCTGGCGGGCACTGCCCTCTCGGCAGGTAATGCCGATGGCAATGGTGCAGCAGCGCGCTTCAGCGAACCTGCATCCATCGCCACTGATCCTAATGGAGTGATGTATGTTGCCGATCGCCTTAACCATAAGATAAGAAAGATATTGCCGAATGGTACAGTAACTACGCTGGCAGGAACGGGTACTGCCGGTAGTACGGATGGACCTGCCGCTACAGCTACATTCAATGAGCCATGGGGTGTGGCCTGCGATGCACTCGGCAATGTCTATGTGGCGGATACGCGGAATTATAAAGTCCGGAAAATCGACGCTTCCGGTGTGGTTTCAACGCTTGCCGGCGTCGGAGTTTTCGGTACCACCAATGGACCGGTGGCTACTGCGAGGTTTGGATTCCCTGCAGGCATAGCAGTTACCGCTAATGGATCTACCATTTATATTTCAGATTACAACACGCATGTCATCCGTAAGATTGAGGCCGGACAGGTCAGCACGCTGGCCGGATCCGTTTTTTTACCAGGAGCAGCAGACGGCACAGGCACTACCGCATCTTTCAATAAACCATATGGAATTTGTCTTTCTGCATCCGGCCTATTGTATGTATCCGATGAATGGAATCATAAGATACGCCGTGTGACTTCTGGCGGGATTGTGAGTACGCTGGCAGGATCCGGGGCACCGGGAAGCATCGATGGATTTGGTACAAATGCCCAGTTCAATTATCCAGCTTCTGCTACAACCGACTCCTTAGGAAACATCTTCGTTGCGGATGCCAGCGGGCATATTATCAGAAAGGTAACGCCATCCGGTGTGGTCACCACCTACGCGGGCCTGCCGAATCAACCGGGGGCAATTGATGGATCGTATACCGTGGCCCGTTTCAACCAACCCACCGGGATTGCCTATTCGCGTACGGATCGTACGCTTCTTGTTGCGGACAAAGCCAACCACGTCCTGCGTAAAATAATCGCTATCTCGTCCATTAATCTCGTTCTTACAGTCAACGGATCAACAACAGTCTGCACGAATGATACGCTGCGGTTGACCATCGGACCTGCCGGATTGAGCAATTACACGATACTGGAAAATACTTCAGTGATCACTACCTCTCCGACGCCTTCGCTGGTATTGACAGGACTGTCTGCCGGCACCCATACATTCACAGCGCAGGCGTTGGATGCAAATGGTGCCACGGCATCTTCCAATACTGTTACGGTTACGGTGCTGCCGGCTTTCACCCCCATCATAAACAGTACCGGTGGCTCGGCCATTTGTAACGGTAGCGCACTCACCCTTTCGGTGACTTCTGCAAGTAACTTACAATGGTCTACCGGTGCAGCCACATCGTCCATCATTATCACTACACCGGGCAGTTATATTGTCACCGCCACAGGTGCCAATGGGTGCAGAGGCACATCCACCCCCTTCACTGTAACCTTGCAAGCTTCGCCGGTAGCGACTATATCCAGCCCACAGACCAGTGTTTGTGCCGGGCAGACCACTACGCTGAGCGCCTCAGCCGGGCAATCTTGGGCATGGTCGAACGGCGCCACCGCACAGAACATTCAGGTTGCTGCCGGCGTTTACACGGTCACGGTCACTGGAACTGGTGGATGTACTGCCGCTTCTACGCCAATCAGTATCGGTACACTTCCTGCACCCACGGTTAACGTGAGCCCATCGGGATCAATCGTACTGGTGCAAGGCAATACTGTGGTGCTACAGGCAAGTGGCGGCACTACTTATCAATGGTCCACCGGACAAACAGGTGCAGCAATCACCGTGGCGCAGGCGGGCGCTTACGCAGTTACCGTTACCGGTGCGAATGGGTGTACCGCCGTCTCCACTCCGGTCTCAGTGACACTGATCGCCTCCAATAACATGATAACCACTCAGGGAGCTGTATCCTTTTGCGATGGTGGATCCGTGCAGTTGGCCTCGGTATTTCCGGTTGGCAATCAATGGTATTTCAATGGGCTTCCCATCGGTGGAGCTACCGCAACCACATTTCAGGCGACTGACGACGGCTGGTATTCACTGGCCGTATGGCAGAACAATGCCTGGTTGTATTCCGATTCCATACGAGTCACCGTCTATCCTACACCGGATGTGCCTCTGGCGAACGATACCAGTGCCTGCAGCGGAAATATGGTCACGTTCAATTTGCCGTCAATAAACGGTTCTATGTACTATTGGTACGATGCTTCAGAGGCGGGAACCCTGCTAGGGACAGGTAACCAATTCACCACATCGGTGATCACCACCAATACAGTTCTTTATCCGGAAGTCGTGAACAATTTCGGTTGTGCATCCGAGCGTCTGGATCTCAATATTGTGGTAAAACCCAATCCTATAGCCGGCTTCACCTACGCAATGCAAACGGTATCCGGTCAATTCACCGGAACGTTCACCTGCACAACTCCTTCGCCTGCACAGGTAATGTGGATATTCGGTGATACGACGCTTGCAGGAAACACATCCGATCAGACAATCAGCCAGTACACCTACAACAGCGAAGGTGCTTATGATGTCACGCTGATTGTAACCAATGACCTCGGGTGTAGCGATACACTCATGCGGACGATTACCGCAGGAGCGAGGTTCCCTGCATTCATTCCCACCACCTTCACGCCCAACGGAGATGGACGCAATGACCTGTTCAGGGTGAGAGGCGACCAGTTTCTGGTCCGCGAAATGCGTATATACGACCAGTGGGGCACACTCATCTATACTACCGATGCTTCCTTGCCCCAATGGGATGGAAGGGTCAATGGACAAACGGTACAAAACGGAACTTATGTGTACCGTATCGTACTCGCATCGCTTGAATCGGATGCGCAGCAAGAACTGGTAGGACCCATAACCGTGATCAAATGATGGAGCGCTGCACGAAATATCTACTGGTCATTCTTGCGCTTATACTGGCAGGCAGGGTCACTGGACAGGATCCACACTTTACGCAGTTGCACCGCATCCCTGCCTGGTATAATCCTGCAGCAAGCGGCTATAACGTAGAGCATATACGACTTAGCATGCTGTACCGGAATCAATGGTCAAGTATGGCTAGTCCTTTCAAGACGCAGGCACTTGTTTTCGACAAGCAGGTGAGCCAAGTGGGTTTTGGCGCCAACCTGGTGAACAATACAGCCGGCGAAGCGGGAATACGTCAGTTGTTCCTCAACGGCCAATTGTCGTACAGGCTGGACCTGGATAAACATGCGGTATCTGGGGGTGTTCAGATCGGCCTAATTCAGAAGAGCTTCGATCCCTCGAAAATGACTTTTGATGACCAGTACACGCAGGATCAGGGATTCAATCCTGCGCAGCCTACTACGGAGACTTTTTCTTTCACGAAACTCACACGTCCTGACTTCGGTTTAGGATTGCAGTGGAGCTATGGATCACGTGATGAAAATATGCTTACCCCGTTTGTGGGGTTGGCCGTTCAACACCTGAATACACCTTCTGAGTCCTTCATAGAGGAGAACAACACCATACCGCGTAAGTTAGTGCTTCATGGTGGGCTTGGGATTCGCCTTGCTGAGAATATTGACGTACAGCCCGTGGTGCTGTATCAGCAACAACAGGTTGCGAAAGAGCTGATGACCGGAGCAGTGGTCAGGTTTTCCATGGAGGATCGCAATCTTGTTGAAGGAGGTTTGTATTTCAGGAATAAGGATGCGTTGGCACTGTATGCTGGATACCAGTGGTACAGCCTGATGCTGGGTATGAGTTACGATGTGAACGTATCGGGTATTACCGGAGGACCGGGTGCATTTGAATTGACCATGACCTATATACCGAAAGCGCGTGAGAAGAAAAAGTCAACGAAAAAACCGGTCGCTGTAAAGAAGGCTGCACGTACATCCACACCGGTCAACGCTAAAAATCAGGAGGCGCCAGCGACGGTCAATCCGAAGTCTACAACGAAGACCGTACCGGCCAGCGCGACAACAAGTCCGTCAGCACCCATACGTGAACCTGGTTCAGTTAAAACCAGTCCGGTCGAAGCGGCAAAAATACCGGAGGTCTCATCACCAGACATTTCTTCACCTGTACGACAACCTGTACCGGTTCCAGACCGAATGTCTTTGAAATCCGTCCCGACAATTTTAGTACCCGCTGCCACGAACGCCATACCCGTCAGTATCGCGGTGCCAGTGCACCATGTGTTGCCCGACAGTAGTATTTCAGCTGATGATGCAGAAGCCATCGATATTATCAAGGAGGATGCGGTGAAAATGCCTTCCAGAACTGCTTCTGCAATCATCGTGATGCCTTTGGCGTCTGAAACTCCGCTGCGTACAACGCTACCTGTACACACTTCGCTGCCGGACACTTCACACTCTACCGACACCTGGTTAAGCGATGGAAAGAATGATAGTATTACAGTAGCGCCTTTAAGGTCTATAGCAAGAGTTGCCCACGACATTTTGATAGCGGCGGTACCGCTTAAAGTTGATATACCCGAACACGATGTTTTACCTGTACGGCTCGACACGCTCGAAGAGAGTGCAGCGGATGTTATGCAGCCCATGCAAAAGCAAGATCGCATCAGCATTTATATTCCACGTATTTCTCCGGACCAACCTATCCGCGCTTCGGTTCCCGCACCATCTGCATTACCCCATGTCGAGGAGACCGCTACTTCGGATGGACCCCTGTCTGTCAAACACGATTCAGTACAAAACACTAATGAACCGGTTTCCTTTTTTACAGAGCGATTGACCAATCCTGTGGTTTCTGCCCTTGCAGTCACCGATGCTCCGACTGCGGAACCAATGGCGGATGCAGATGGCGATGGTATAATCGATGCAGAAGATCTCTGTCCCTACATGAAAGGAACTGTGATCAGTGGCGGCTGCCCGGATACGGACTTTGACGGCATAACGGATATGCAGGATCCCTGCCCAATGCTCCCGGGAAGTCCAGGAGGCAAAGGTTGTCCTGAAAGTGAGATGTCTCCTGTTTCTGGTCGTTACACGGCGCAACATTTCGGCAATATCGAATTCAAAACGGCTAGCGATAAGGTGCATGGTTTGTACAAGCTGGATATCATTGAACCTGCACTTGACTCACTCTTCAACGATGTGAACCTTTTCCTTGTCATCACCGGACACACCGATAACGAGGGGAACGAGCAATACAATATGCAGCTTTCTCAGGCAAGGGCGGATGTAGTGCGGGATATCTTCATCCGGAAGGGTCTTGACGAGGGACGCATCTCTACAGTGGCCTATGGCGAAAACATGCCTTTGAAGAACAACGTGACCGAATCCGGTCGACAACATAACCGTCGTGTGGAAGTGCACGTATTAAGAAGAAAAAAACCCTGAAAATAACCGATGCAATGATTCCTTTTTACGGGAGTGTGGTACTTGCTTTGCTTACCACTGTTATCATGATTCCTGCATGGATACAATTATGCATTCGTTTGCACATTTTTGAGCGAACAGCCAGCCGTAAAAACCACAGGGCATCGATTCCTTCCATGGGAGGAATTGCCATCTATACAGGCATTATGTCTTCGTTCTTTAGTTTCGGAGAGGTCTTACCCGGATACAATACACCGCTGCTGTTTACAGCACTGGCATTGATGCTATTCACCGGCGCCATCGATGACCTGTTCAATCTCCACGCATTGTTCAAATTGTTATTGCAGCTGCTTGCGGCGGCGCTGGCTGTACATGCAGGGTTCAAAATTTCCTCACTCTTCGGCTTCATGGGATTACAAACGCTTCCTCACCCTTACATGGATCTCGTCAGTATCGTATTAATCGTGGCGGTCACCAATGCCTTGAACCTGATTGATGGAATCGATGGTTTGGCAGGCAGCCTTACCATCAGCGCCGCTCTTATTTTTTCCATGTTGTTTCTAC
Organism: uncultured Bifidobacterium sp.; assembly: GCA_964584995.1. Taxonomy (GTDB): domain Bacteria; phylum Bacteroidota; class Bacteroidia; order AKYH767-A; family OLB10; genus JAJTFW01. Next base: position 21,752 of record CAZPCA010000018.1, on the reverse strand, counting down.
AGGCAGGGGAACCGGCCATGGCCATTATACCTTTATCGGTGTGTGGCGCTGTGGCAGGATTTCTTGTGTACAATATTACGCCGGCGCGAATTTTCATGGGCGACTCCGGTTCCTTGGTGCTCGGCTTTCTGTTAGCCGTGCTGGCCATCGCACTTGCACGACTCTTTGCCGTTCATACAGAAGAATTCGTCAACATCACCCCTTCGGTGTTGGTAGCCGCATTGTTCATCCCGCTGTACGATGTAGTGCGTGTAGTGGTCATCCGTATGTTCTCCGGCACCTCTCCGTTCCGTGCAGACCGCAACCACCTGCATCACCTGTTGTTGCAGCATGGATTCAGCCAGCGAATGGCCATGCTGTTGCTCATCGTGCTCAATTTACTGTTGATGGCATCCGCGTTATTGCTTCCCGAAATAGGTTTGAATCACTTCATACTGTTCGCCTGTGGTTTGGGAGTGGTGCTGATGAACAGTTGGACCATAGCACAGATGGCCAGGTGGTACAAGCGTATGGGGGGAAGATTGTATGACCTACCGGCTTCTGCCTGAGGTATCATAGAACACTTTATATTTGAGGCTAGACCTATTAAAGGTTTTCAGCCATGAATGTAAAAATCCGACCATTTCTATCCTTTCTTTTTTTCCTATTTGTTTCTCCTGCCGAAGCGCAGGATTCCCTTACCATCCGCCGCATCTATGATTTTGCGCTGAAGCAGGGTAAATGCTACAGCTGGTTGGATTTCCTGAGCAACCGTATTGGAGGCAGGCTGAGTGGTTCACCGGAAGCTGCACAGGCGGTCAATTATGTGCGTATGGAAATGGTCAAACTGAATCCCGATGAGGTGCAGTTGCAGGAGGTAATGGTTCCCCATTGGGTGCGTGGTTCCAAAGAACAGGGTTGGATGGATGTGAACGGACGGAAGCAGCCTTTGTCGATCTGTGCCCTGGGCGGAAGTGTTCCTACTCCAAAAGGAGGCATCATCGCTCCTGTGGTGGAGGTCGCTGATTGGGACGAGCTGGAAAAATTAGGTGCTGCCGGTGTCACCGGTAAAATCGTTTTCATGAATCACCCCATGAAAGCCGAGTTCATCAATACATTCGAAGCCTACGGAGAGGCTAGCCGTTACCGTTGGGGGACTGCAACACGTGCTGCCAAACTGGGAGCGATTGGTGTGGTTGTCCGTTCCATGACTCTTTCGTTGGACGATCATCCGCATACAGGTGCCATGGGATATGATGAGAATGTTCCCATGATTCCTGCATGTGCCATCAGCACCATGGGGGCAGAGCAGCTTAGCAAGAGCATTCAGAAAGATCCTGGCGCACGTTTCGGCTTTTCGATGTCCTGCAGTACACTCCCGGATACGCTTTCACACAATGTCATTGCCGAATTACGTGGAACCGAATTCCCGAATGAAATCGTGGTCGTAGGGGGGCACCTGGATGCCTGGGACACGGGAGACGGTTCGCACGACGATGGCGCCGGTATCGTGCAGTCGATGGAAGTACTCAGGATTTTCAAGGAACTGGGGCTGAAACCCAAACGCACCCTGCGTTTTGTGGCATTCATGAACGAAGAGAATGGGGGGCGTGGAGGTAAAAAATACGCGGAGGAGGCGAAGGCCTCCGGGCGCAAACACATAGCCGCGATAGAGAGTGATGCTGGCGGTTTCACTCCCCGTGGCTTCACCTTCAAAGGGGATAGCGCCGACATGCAGAAAGCAGCTGCCTGGAAGAGCTTGTTTGAACCCTATCTGATGCAGGTATGGAGGCCCGGATATGGTGGAGCCGACATCAACCATCTTGAAGACCAAGGGACATTGCTCATCGGCTTCAGCCCGGATTCCCAACGCTACTTCGACGTGCACCATGCCGACACCGATACCTTTGACAAGATCAACAAGCGTGAATTGGAACTGGGTGCAGCGGGCATGGCTTCGCTGGCCTGGTTGCTCTGCGAATACGGTTTGTAATGCCGGTACAGTACTTTTTTGATATCAAAAGAATTCATTCAACATTCCAGCAATCATGGCGAAAAACCTATCCATCACCCTCGTGCAGGCAAAACTGGCCTGGGAAAATCCGACAGCCAATTTCAAAGGACTGAATAAATTGCTATCGGGGCTACAACGAGGACAAACCGATGTGCTTGTTTTGCCCGAAATGTTCAGCACAGGTTTTTCAATGAACGCCAAACAGCTGGCAGAAGAAATGGAAGGACCTTCCATGCAATGGATGTATGAAACCGCCAATGGTCTGCGTGCTGCCGTATGCGGTTCGGTCATGATCCGGGAAGGGAAAAACTATTTCAACCGTTTCATCTGGATGGAGCCCGATGGTCACTACGATCAGTACGACAAGCGGCATCTTTTCAGGATGGGTAAAGAAGAGAAGACATTCACAGGAGGCACGGATGGTATTGTGATCGAATACAAAGGTTGGTCTTTTTGTCCGATGATTTGCTATGATCTCCGCTTTCCCGTTTGGAGCCGCAACCGGATCATCGGAGGAGGCACATCTCCTAAATACGATTACGATGTACTTCTGTATGTAGCCAACTGGCCTGCGGCCCGAAGCTATGCCTGGTCGCAGCTGCTGATTGCACGGGCTATGGAAAACCAAAGTTATGTTGCCGGAGTGAACCGGGTTGGGGCCGATGGAAACGAAGTAGCACACAGCGGCAACAGCGTTTTGTTGAATCCGCTGGGAGAGCCCATCAGTCACCTCAAGCCTAATCGGCAGGGAGTGGAAACGATTGTACTGAACTGGAAAGCCTTGCAGGATATCCGCAAAAAATTCCCTGTACTGCAGGATGCGGATGCGTTCGGCTTGGTATGAGCAAAGTCATTCCCATACCTGGGTGGAAATTTGCCGTTGTAACATTGGTTACACCAATTTCGCGTGTTGTAAACTAGTTTCGTGGACCGCTTCTCGAGCTATGCAAAAACACTATCTCCTCTTCCTGCTTTGTTGGACCCTTGCAGGCTTTCGCCTGGCTCATGGCCAGTCCACACCGTTCAATGTGTTGCTGGAACCGATTACTGTTCCGAACCTGGGCGGACTCCAGTCTTATGCTTTCGGACAGCACAATGGTCAATGGCTCATTACCGGGGGACGCCTTGACGGTTTGCACCGCCGCCAGCCTTTTGCGTCCTTTGATCTGGCCGGCCATAACAACCAACTCATCGTTGTAGATCCCCTTTCGTTGCAGAGGTGGTCGGCATCACTCAGCGGCCTGCCCGTTGATCTGGCAGACCACCTCCGTTCGACCAACATGCAGTTTCATCAGGAGGGCAACACCCTGTACCTCGCCGGAGGCTACGGTTACAGTACAAGTATCGGCGATCATACCACCTTCCCTTATCTTACCGCAGTGGATGTACCGGGCCTCATCAATGCTGTTGTCAGCAATGCCCCTGTTGCTGGGTTTTTCCGGCAAATCACCGATTCCGCTTTCCAGGTTACCGGTGGTAAGCTGAAAAAGATGAATGCCACTTATTACCTAATGGGCGGCCATACGTTTTTGGGTCGTTACAATCCGATGGGTCCTACGCATGGTCCGGGATTTGTGCAGGAATACACCAACGCAATACGCAGGTTCAATCTCATCGATAACGGAGCGAGCATTCAGATCACGCATCTCCCGGCCTATGTGGATTCGACCTTGCTGCATCGACGGGATTACAATGCTGAGGTGCAGATACTGCCCGATGGCAGTGAAGGACTCACGCTTTTTTCAGGGGTGTTTCAGCCGCAGGCAGACCTTCCATTCCTGGATGCGGTGAATGTGGACAGTA
>CAZPCA010000018.1:0-17946 GCA_964584995.1 uncultured Bifidobacterium sp. | reverse complement strand
GTACCGGCTATGCACAGGCCCCCGGCTTTCAGCAGTACTACAATCATTACCATTGCCCGGTCATTCCCCTGTATTCGGCGCAGCAGAACGAAATGCACACCCTCTTTTTCGGAGGTATCGCTCAATTCTACGACAGTCTGGGTATCCTGGTGCAGGACAACAATATCCCGTTTGTTCAAACCATCGCGCGCGTGGTACGCGACGCCAACGGCACCATGACTGAATCGAAACTATCCGCAGTGATGCCGGGCCTGCTGGGCACCGGTGCGGAATTCATCATGGACGAAAACCTTCCTGTTTATCCCAATCACGTCATCCGGCTTGATCAACTGACGGCAGATACTACCTTCCTCGGATATATCTACGGCGGAATAAATAGCACGGCTCCGAATATCTTCTGGATCAATACCGGTGTGGAGAGTACGGCGGAGAGCACCATCTATAAGGTTTCCCTCTTGCAGGGAAGCGTGCTCGCGCAGGATGAACCCAATCTGCAAAGCAACAGCCGACTTCTGCCGCTTGTATATCCCAATCCAACAGCAGGTGAATTTTCTGTCTCGTATTTCCTTCCGGAACCGACAGATGTTCGTATCCACATCACCAACATAAAGGGCCAGACGGTGAAAGAAAGCCGGCTTGAAAAGCAGGCAGCAGGACCACATAAGTTCCAATCTGCAGTACCGGAAATGAGTGCCGGTGGCGTGTTTTATATCAGCATTGAGACCGCTTACGAGCGGGTATTCCGTAAGCTTGTTGTCGAGCCCTGAAATCTTCAGATCTTCAGCAGTCGTTCGGCGGCTTCTTCCAGCATGGTGTTCTCCTTGGCAAAGCAAAAGCGAAGTAAATACTGTTGTGGCGCCGATGAATAGAATACGGAAACAGGAATCGACGCAACGCCGTTTTCCCTGGTCATCCGGATGGCGAAATCGGTATCTTTTTCATCCGTGATATCGCTGTAGTCCAGTAGCTGGAAGTAGCTTCCGCGGCAAGGCAATAGCCTGAATCGCGAACCTTTGAGCAACTGACGGAAGTAATCCCGCTTTTCCTGATAAAACCCTGGCAGATAGTCATAGTTTTTTTCATCCGCCATATAGGCGGCGAGCGCATGCTGCAGAGGCGTGTTCACGGAGAAGACGGTGAATTGATGCACCTTCCTGAATTCTTTCATCAGTGCAGCCGGACCGGCAATATAGCCTGTTTTCCAACCGGTGGCATGAAAGGTTTTACCGAAAGAGAAGACCAGTAGGCTGCGTTCGGCCAGAGCGGGGAAGCGCGCCACACTTTGGTGTTCTTCACCGTCGAAAAGTATGTGCTCGTACACCTCATCACTCAGGACCACAATATCGGTGCCTGCTGTGATGGAAGACAAGGTCAGCATATCGTCTTTGTCCAGGATGGCGCCACTTGGATTTTGCGGCGTGTTGATCATGATCATCCTCGTCCTGGCATTTATCTTGTCACGCACTTCGTCCCAGGGAATATCGAATCCGGGAGCATGCAAGGCCACCGGTACCGGAATCCCGCCCGCCATACGGATCGCAGGGATGTAGCTGTCGTAAGCCGGCTCCAGTACGATGACTTCATCTCCGGGGTGTACGATGGCCTCTATGGCCGAATAAAGCGCCTGTGTTCCGCCCGCCGTCACCGTTATTTCTGTTTCCGGATCATAGCGCCTGCCGAAACGCTTTTCCATCTTATCGGCTATGCATTGCCGTAAGGCCGGGATACCCGGCATGGGCGCGTATTGGTTATGACCCCTATGCATGGCGTCGGCGTACAGGCCTATCAGTTCTTCTGCTACCGGAAACCCGGGAAATCCCTGGCTTAGGTTGATGGCGCCTGTTTCCGTGGCCAGTGCCGACATGATGCTGAAAATCGTCGTTCCGGCGTGTGGCAATTTGCTTTCGGGAACAGGGAAGGTGGGTTTCATAGGTCAAAAATAGGATTAAGGGAGTGGAATCAATACAGATATTTGTATAAACAACTATTGATAGTGTATATTTGTAGCATGGGCAGTATAGAGGAGGCTATCCACCAGCGCAAATTCAGCAGTGTGTACGACAAGGCGATAGTCAATATCTTGTTTACTGCCAGTTGGTTGGATACACTTAACATTCAGCAGTTGAAACCCTTTGGGATTTCTCCTCAGCAATACAATGTGATGCGGATTTTACGGGGTGCCAGTCCTGAAGCCTTGCGCCTGTCAGACATCACGGAGCGCATGATCGATAAGAATTCCAATGCCACCCGCTTGGTCGAGAAGTTGCGTCAGAAGGGGCTTGTGAAGCGTGAAGTGTGTAAGCACAATCGTCGTCAGGTGGATATCTGGATTACACAAAAAGGGCTTGAGCTGCTGGCTGAACTGGATGTGCTCCGTGGCAATGTGAAGGATAATTTCAGTGGTATAAGCGAGAAAGAGGTAGTGCAGTTGAGTGAATTGCTGGATAAGATGCGCGGTTAATCGCGGGCTGTCGGCAAATGAATGGTGAAGGTCGAGCCTTCGCCGACTCTTGTTTCAAAATGTACGGTACCGCCCATCCCCTCTGTCATGGCCTTGACCATGGCTAAACCGAGTCCTGTACCTCCGGATTTGGTAGTGAAGTTGGGAACGAAGATTAGCGATTGCTTTTCTGTGGGAATTCCTGTTCCGTTGTCCTGGACCTTGACTTCCACGAAACCGTTTTTACTGCAGACATTGATTTCAATAAGCCCTTTCCGGTCATCCGGGATGGCCTGCTGGGCGTTTTTCAACAGGTTTCCGAAAATCCGTTGCAATTGGTTTTTGTCGCCATGCACAAAGAAATCTTCACCAGGCTTTTGGAACACAATACTGGCCTGCCCCTCTTCCTTGTACAGGTCACATACTTGCTCCAGTAGTGGAACAATTCCTACACGGGCATACTCTCCCCTGGGCATCTGTGCAAAATGGCTGAATTCCGTTGCGATATTCGCCAATGCATCGATCTGTTCGATGATGGTGGTGCCTATGCGTTTCACCAGCGCTTCTTTTTCGGGGTGATTGTCTTCGATGGCACGTTGCAGGTGCTGTATGCCGAGCTTCATCGGTGTCAGGGGATTTTTGATTTCATGGGCCACCTGCTTGGCCATTTCTCTCCACGCACTTTCGCGTTCTGAACGGGCCAGCAGCAAGGCGCTCTTCTGTAGTTCTTCCAGCATACGGTTGTATTCATTGATCAGGTCGCCTAACTCGTCCTTCGATGTCCAGCGAATCGGTTCATTCTTCTCTCCGAGTTTCATCTTGCGCAAGCTCTCCTGAAGGATGAGCAACGGCTGTGTGATGCGGCCGGAAATGAAAAAAGCGATCAGCGAAGCGACACTGAAAAGGAGCACATAGATATTGATGAGCGCAACGAGGAATCCCGAAATATTTTGTTTCAGATCCGCTTCCCGGTCGAAGTAGGGGATGCTGACATAGCCGAGTACTTTGTTGTTTTTGTTTCGGACCGGCTCGTATGCAGCGGTATATTTCAGCTCACCGATACGTTCACTTTGCATAAACAGGGCGTTTTGCCGTTGTGCCAGCTGTTGCAAGGCCTGTGGATTCATCAGCGGAGCAATGATACCCTGGTCGTAAATGCTTTGCTGTGACGAATAGTATAATTTTCCTCCGGTATTGTAAAAATTGAAATCGGTTTTGAGAATCCCCGACAAGCTTCCAAACTTGAATTGAAGGTCGTCGCTCAGTGTCGGACCAGTATGTTCCCGATCGCTCATTTCGTTTTCAATCAGCACTCTCAGGTTGTTCAGGTTTTCGCGTAGTCGCTGTGTTTCCGTCTCCTGGTAATTCCGGATGAGGTAGCCTACCGTTGTGGCTCCGATTACCAGGAGTGTGCCGACAGCGATGATCACAATTGCGGATTGTATTCGGTTGGTGAAGGAGAAGCGGCGCTTCCATCCCTGTCGGCTGAGGCGCAGCAGAAAATTAATCGTCAGGTAGGTGACGCTGAAAATCGTGAACAGGTACGAGAAGCCGGTCACCCACATCCATAAACCTTGCAGCGGTGTACTGACGATGGTCAGATTTCCATTATTTCTGTACAGCAAGTGGCTGAATCCGTCGAACTGTTCAAAACACATCTCATCTTCCGCTGGTGCGAAACGGGAATAAGCGCTGGACGAAAGAAGGTAGTTGAACGTTCCCGACTGCTGAATCAGTCGTCCCTGCTGGTAGCGGGCAAACGAGTAATTTTTCAGGTTCTTACTGTTGCCTGTTTTGTCGCTCATCAGCAGCTCCGGCAGTCCTCCATCGTCGCTCGATGACCGGGCTTCAAGCTCAACGACCAGCGTCCCGTAAATTTGCCCTTCCTTTCCGATGGGCAAAATTCCGATGTATCCCGACTTCCCGTTTTCATTACGGAAATAGTAAAAGAAATCACTTTGGGTAGCTCTCCCTTCGGCTGAGCATTTTTGCCGGTAGGTATCAAGGTTCCAGCTTGGATCGCCGGCGGTATTCACCGGTACTGCGCCTATGTCGAATAGCTTCACCGCTACGGCGTAGCGCTGTAGGTAGCCTGAAAAATAGTACCGCTGTACATGTTTTTCCGCTTCTTCTATGAAGCTTGGATTTGCAGCCAGGACCTGTGCTGGATAGGTGAGCAAGCGGATGAGTTCGGAATCCATGACCAAGCGCGCACCATTACTGGCCAGCTGATATTCTGCGATGATGTCCTGCTCATTCTCTAATTTCTCGGCAATGAGTTTACGTTTCTCCCTTTCGCGGGTCTGATTGAAAGCATAAATGGTTTGCGCTGCATAAATGGAAAACACAAGTATGGCAAGCACGGTCCGTGTGAAGGAGTACAGTTGCAGATCACTCCTGCGGATATACCCGATGAACAGCAGGAGTATGTTCGCCAGCAGATAGGCGCTCCAGCTGTAATTTTCAAAAAGATCCGCTTCACGGAAAGCGAGGACTACAGCGATGAAAATAGCCTGGGAAGCCAGGTGGATCGCAATCAGTTTGCGGGCTGCTAAGGATGAACGTTCCAGGTAAAGTATGCAGCCATCGCACAGCATGTAGAATGTACCCAGCAGTATACTGATGATACCCAAGCCGGCTACAGAATAGATGCTGAATTCAACTATGCTGCGGATGTCGAAGGATATCTGCGAGTGGATGATCAGTCCGCTTACCAGATAGTTCACGAGCACAGAAAAGACGAAAGTCCCTATGAGAAACACGACAGCCCCGGCAATGGTACTACGATGACTGCCGTTTTCTTTTGCATGTACGACGAGCGAATAGAGATAGATGATCATCAGGCACAGAGTGCCCGCGGTCAGCAATAGTTCGCCCGGTGAATTGAGTAAGAATCCACTGGCATAATATTCAGGACGGAAGAAGTCGGTGTTGAATAAGCCGGACGGGAACTGCCACCACGACATGAATAATCTTGCGAGTAGCACTCCTCCTGCAGCGAGATGTCCGGTGAAGGATGGTTTTTGCCCATTACGCCAAAGGAGTTCGGCCAGCAGGAGAAACAGAAAGAAAAGGCCCATTCCAAGACACCATCCATAAAGCGGAGACGATGGGTGCTCGACGGGATCACTTTGGGCCCGGAGCGCAAAAAGGAAACCATCCTGCAGGTTGTAAAAGGGGGTGGCCCCTTCTGCAAGAGATGGCTCTAGCTGTACATGCTCGGGAATGCCCAATGCCGGATTGAAACGGTCATTCAGAAATTTGTTTTGTAGCTGGTACTTGTGTTCTATCAGCGTAAGTCCTGCGAACAGTTTTTGGCCATATTGCTTTTTCGCCAGCAGGTAATATCCGTTGCCGGAAACATACAGCGAACCACTGGCAGCGCGCGATACATCACTGAAAGAAGGGGCCACCGTGTTGGAGGACCAGAACTCCAACATTTGTTTATCGAAGACGAACAGAAACGTATTGGCCGGTATATCCAACGAGTCTACGAGGTCATGGAATTCAGCACTTCGAGATTTTTCAGCGGGGGCTCGTTCTGAAAAGAGGACCAAGCCCTTTTCCAGTTTTTCTTGTGCTTCATCGAGCGCAGATTGTACGGCCACTTGGAACTCTACGTCCTTGGCAGGGAGCTCACCAACTGCGGCACCACTGAACATAGCTGCCAAAAAGGACAGGCAGCACAGTATCGTTAAAATCAGCAACCGTCTGAAGTAAGGCATGATGAACGAAGGTAATGGTTCGCTGTAAGTGGAGGAACAGGAACGGCTTATTTTTTCAACCACAGCATGTTCGGTTAGGTTGTTCGGCCTTGAAGTCTTAAATTTGTCTCATGATCAAAGCCAAAGTCAACGGTTCGGCAGAGCTCGTCGTCGAGAAACACGGCTCTATGCTTCGTATCAACGGTACGGACCAGTCTTTTGATATGAAGGAGTTGCAGCCAGGCTCCTATCATCTGTTAATCAACGGGCTTTCTTTCCAGGTAGAGGTGATTGCTTCAGATACCATCACCAAGACACATAAACTACGGCTCAATGGGAAGGTGCTCGAGGTTTCGCTGACGGATCGCTACGATGAGCTGCTGAAAGAACTCGGAATGGATGCTTCATCCGCACAGCGTGTGGGCGATCTGAAAGCGCCGATGCCTGGACTGGTGGTGGATGTTCCTGTTCAGGAAGGACAACAGGTGAGCAAGGGAGACACCCTGCTGATCCTGGAAGCCATGAAAATGGAGAATGCCCTGAAAGCCACTTCAGATGCCACCGTGAAAAAAATTGCTGTCAAAAAAGGGGATGCAGTCGAAAAGAATACCGTGCTGATACACCTTTCCTAAAGCTATATAAACTAAAATCATGAGTGAGTACATGGACCGCAGAAATTTTATAAGGACGGGAGCCTTGTTCACCGCCGGCACATTTGCTTTAGGTTCCTCCTCCTTGGCTTTTCACGGGGACCCTAATTTCTTCCTGCCCCAGCTGCCGTATGCATACAATGCGCTCGAACCGCATATCGATGCCCTTACGATGGAAATCCATCACAGCAAGCACCATAAAGCGTATATCGATAACCTGAATCGTCTTTGCGCCGACCTGCATATCCACGACTCGAATCTCGAAAACATCCTGCGTAGCGTTTCACGCTACCCTGCCGGGGTGCGTAACAACGGAGGAGGACACTGGAACCACTCCTTTTTCTGGACGTTGCTGAAGCCTAACGGTGGTGGAGTACCTAAAGGTGCCGTCGCCGAGGCCATCAATGCGTCTTTCGGTTCTTTCGAAAAGTTCAAGGAATTGTTCAACGATGCCGCAAAGAGCAGGTTCGGTTCCGGCTGGGCCTGGCTGGTGAAGAGTCCGGAAGGCAAGCTGGAAATCTGTTCCACCGCCAATCAGGATAATCCGTTGATGGACATCGCCGAAGTCAAAGGAATGCCCCTGCTGGGTTTGGATGTATGGGAGCATGCTTATTACCTCAAATACCAGAATCGGCGCATCGATTACATCAACGCCTGGTGGAATGTGGTCAACTGGGATACGGTTGCAGCGCGTCTTACCCGTTGATGCGCTTATGCTAAGGTCATTGCTGTAGAACAATGCACCCATTAAAAAAGCCCGTTGATTGTTTCAACGGGCTTTTTCGTTAATGCTGTTGACTCATTTTTTCATTTCCATCAGCTTGAAAAACTGATCCAGCTGTGGGAGAATCACGATTCTTGTCCTGCGGTTCTGTGCACGGCCTTCGATATCTTCATTCGAAGCCATGGGAACATATTCGCTTCTTCCTGCGGCGATGATACGGGAGGGGTCCACTCCGTAATTGGTCTGCAGGACCCGTACAACCGAGGTGGCCCGCATCACGCTGAGGTCCCAGTTGTCGCGCAGGATTGGAGTGGAGATTTTCTTGTTGTCGGTATGTCCTTCCACCATGAATTGCATATCCGGCTGCGCCTTGAGCACTTCCGCGACCTTACCCAGTACCTCTTTGGCGCGTGGCAGCAGGATATAACTGCCGCTGTTGAAGAGCATCTTGTCGGACAGGTTGATGAATACAGCGCTGCCTTCCACCTTGACGTTCACGTCCTGGTCGTTCACATCTTTCAGGGCGCCTTTCAGGTTCATGACCAGGGCCATGTTGAGCGAGTCTTTTCTTGACATGGCCACCTGCAGGTCTTTGATGTAAGCATCCTTGGAGCTGATGTTCTCCAGGGATTTTTTAATGCTCTCCGCCTGACTGGTGTTGATCACAGACATATCGCTCAGCTGCTTCAGCATGGTGGTGCTGTTGGCCTTTACCATGCTGAGTTCATTTTCCAGCAGCTTTATGGCATTTTGTTGTTTTTCCTTCTCGTCCAGGCATCGCTGCAGGTTGGACTCCGTCGTGTCATAGTCCGCTTTCAGCGTCGTGTACTTCGTGATTTGTTCGTTGAATTTCTTTCTGCTTACACATCCGCTGGTCATAAGCAGGACCAGCGAAAAAATCGTTATGCTACGTATCATGTTATCGTATCTTTTGAGGCTGCAAAGGTAGGTACTTTAGCAGGCCCTATGCAATACTTGTGCAGCTTTTTTATTTCAACCGGTCAGTGTGACAGACCTGTTTAATGTCCAAAGGGCAGGTGTCCGGTACACACGGAATTTTATTGCTCAACGATCAAGCACATGGATGGGATCTCATCAGCTTGTTTTTTACTATTTTCAGCATCTCAACACCCGTTATGACCCAAAAACCTACTTCCTCGGCTTCGGCCTTGCTTATCCTCATCTCTGTGTTCTTTTTCTGGGGCTTCGTGGCCGCCAGCAACGATATACTTATTCCGGTTTTCAAGGAAAAGTTGAACTTGACGCAATCGCAAAGCCAGCTGATTTCTGTGGCATTCTATATCGCCTATACTGTCGGCTCGCTGATTTATTTTTTCATCTCCCGTGCTATCGGTGGAGACCTGCTCAACAAGATTGGCTATAAGAACGGCATTTCACTTGGTCTGTTGCTTTCTGCCCTGGGAACGCTCCTGTTTTATCCGGCTGCCGAGACGTCCTCTTTTTACCTGATGATCACGGGCCTGTTCATCGTAGGACTCGGTTTCTCCCTGCAGCAGACAGCTGCGAATCCGCTGGCTATCACTATCGGTGACCCTAAAAAGGGAGCCCAGCGTCTAAGCCTTGCCGGAGGAATCAACAATATCGGAACTACCATCGGTCCTGTTATCGTGAGTTATGCCATTTTCGGCTCGCTCGGTAGTTCTTCTACCCTTGATTCCCTTTCCGCTGTCAAAACACCATACCTCATCCTTGGCGCAGCCTTTGTGTTGGTGGCTCTCCTTTTCCGTTTCTCTTCCCTGCCGAATCAGATTCATCACGAAGAAGATTTGAAGGAGGATCAGGTGGTAAAAACTGCCGGCTCTGCGCTGGCGTATCCGCAACTGTGGATGGGTATGATTGCGATTTTTCTCTATGTGGGCGTGGAGGTCTCTACTGCTTCCAACCTGCCGGAGTATATGCGTGTGTACCTGAACACTCCCACCAGTGAAATGGCGCCGTATGTTTCATTGTTCTGGGCCAGCCTGATGATTGGGCGCTGGACCGGTGCGGTGGGGGCTTTCGACCTCGCAGACAATAAAAGGAAACTGCTGAACGTCGTACTTCCGTACGCTGCGTTCGGTGTATTCCTGCTGGTGAATGCCATCGCCGGACACGACCTCACGCCCTTCTATGTGTATGGTGCGGTGATCCTGCTGGTGATTGCAGCCGATCTGATGAGCCAGGGCAATCCCGCCCGGCAATTGCTGATCTTCTCGGCCTGTGGCATTGCGGCATTGCTCGTAGGGATGCTGAGCAGCGGACTGGTAAGTGTTTATGCATTCATCAGCGTCGGACTTTTCTGTTCCACTCTTTGGCCCTGCATCTTCACACTGGCCATCGCCGGCCTTGGGCGGCATACCAACGAAGGGTCGGGCTTGCTGATCATGATGATCATGGGTGGAGGATTGGTCAGCTACGCACAGGGACTCCTGGCCGATGATGCAATGCTGGGAATCCGTTTCAGTTATATCGTCGGGGTACTCTGTTTCCTTTACCTGGCTTACTATGGCTGGAAAGCAGGCCGGATTCTGGCTGCACAGGGCATCAGGTACGACGCTAAATCCGGAGGACACTGATACCATGCGACTGACAAGAAAATTTCGTTATGGCCTTACCGTTATCCTTTTTAGCGCGCTGGCTTTCACCACGCGGGCTGAGGTCCGGCTCGTACCCTCACCGAACAGCATCACTTACCGAAAAGGACATTTTGACCTCAAGTCATCGTGTACCCTTGTCGCCGCCAGTCCAGTGGCCAGGCAGGCTGCATCGCTCCTCAACGAGTGGTTGCTTCTGTCTAACTGTAAAGAGCTCCCGGTAAAGGATCAGGCATCTCACAACACCCCTTCCGTCCTCATCACGGTGCACAGCGACAGGACGGGAGAAAAATACAGGCTTGTCGTAACGCAGCGCCATATTCATCTGGAAGGCAGTTCCGCCGGGGTCGTGCGTGGCATGTCTACATTGCTGCAACTGGTGACACAGGCGAAATCTGCCAACGGCCGTATTCCTTGCCTGCTGATCGATGATGAACCTCGTTTCGCTTACCGTGGCGTGCACCTCGATGTTTGTCGCCATTTTGTTTCCAAGGAATTTGTCAAGCGCTACATCGACCTCCTTGCATTGCACAAAATGAATACTTTCCACTGGCACCTTACCGACGATCAAGGTTGGCGGATAGAGATCAGAAAGTATCCACGGCTTACAACAGTCGGGGCGTGGAGAAATGGCAGCATGATAGGTCCTTACCGCGACCAGAAATTCGATACCCTTCACTATGGCGGATATTATACGCAGGAGGATATCCGGGAGGTGGTCGATTATGCTTCGGCGCGTGCAATTACCGTAATTCCGGAAATAGAGATGCCCGGACATGCCGTTGCTGCACTGGCTGCGTATCCGCAGTACTCTTGCACGGGGAATGTGCCGGAGGTGGCGAAAGGTTGGGGAGTGTTCGACGATGTGTTTTGTGTGAACGATTCGACATTCGCCTTCATCGAAGATATCCTGACGGAAGTCATTGCACTCTTCCCTTCCAATTATATACACATCGGTGGCGATGAGTGTCCCAAAACACGCTGGAAAGTGTGTCCCAAATGCACCGAAACCCGTTATGCCAACAACCTCCGCGACGAACACGAGCTGCAGAGCTATTTTATCCGTCGGGTAGAACAGTTCCTGAACAGCAAAGGCCGCAATATCATCGGTTGGGACGAGATTCTCGAGGGAGGACTTGCGCCCAACGCTACGGTGATGAGCTGGCGGGGTGTGGATGGAGGCATCGCCGCGGCACGGAGCGGACACAAGGCCATCATGACACCCGGCAGTCACTGCTATTTCGACCATTACCAGGGAGAAAGAAGTACGGAGCCCCTGGCCATCGGAGGCTATACAACGCTGGAGAAGGTCTATTCCTACCGCCCCGTTCCGGATTCACTCACGGCGGAAGAGGCGCGCTTCGTTATCGGTGCACAAGCCAATGTATGGACAGAATACATGTACGACGAACAGCAGGTCGAGTACATGCTATTGCCGCGACTCTGTGCATTATCGGAAGTGCTGTGGACAGATACATCCTTGCATGATATCAGGAATTTCTATAAGCGCCTGCTGGGTCATCAGCTATTGCTCGATAGCTGGAAGGTGAATCACTCCACCACCTGGATGTTGCCTGAACTGACAGTTCTTCCGGGACCCCAATCTCCTTCGCTGCGTTTGGAGCTGAGCAGTAAACTGCCGCAACAGGTGGAAGTAGCATGGGGCACACCGGAGAGCAAGCCGATGTTCATGCCCTACAAGGAACCCCTGCTGGTATCGGCCTCCGGTACTATGTATGTCCGCAGTACCACCGGGGATGTGGTGAAGATGCAAAACTATCCGTTCGAGTTCAGCAGGTTTACCGGCGCGTCGGTGGCCTTGTCTCTTCCTGGAGATAAAAATTACAATCATCCGGGCAGTACGCTAACAGATGGGCGTGTTGGAACACTGCCCTGGACAGGCAAACAATGGGTGGGCTGGCTCGGTCACGAACCGGATATCACCTTGCGGGCAGGTGCAAAGATACGGGTTGACAGCATCGTCGTTGTTTGTCTGCACGACCCCGTGAGTTGGATACATGCCCCCGCAGAAATCAAGGCCACATGCGGCGGAAAGGAGTTCAGTGTGGCGACAGAGGCAAGGGAAATGGGTGTGTACCGTTTTACGATACCTGTACAAACCGAGACGGACAGCGTAACACTCGGAATCCGTAGTATCGGGAAAATCCCCGAAGGCTTCGCCGGTGCCGGTGAGGACGGATGGATGTTTGTTTCAGAAGTATTAGTATACTGATGCTGTTAGAAAGCTATAATCGCTGGCAACGGAGCAAAATGCTTCGAATGTCTGTTCAGTGGAAATGGATTCTCTGCGGAGTGTTTTTTCTGCTGTTCCACCGGCATTCCTCCGGGCAGGCATTTGTGCTGAAAGACTGGTCTTTCCGGGAAGTCGCTACCGGAACCTGGAGGAAAGCCCAGGTCCCTGGGTGTACCTATACGGATTTGATGTACCACCGGCAGATACCGGACCCATATGTGGGCAGCATGGAGAACGAGGTGCAATGGGTAGCCGAGAAAACATGGGAGTACCGTTGTGCATTCGCCAGTAACAGGCGTCAGCGTGAAGCCACGCAAGCAGAGCTGATGTTCAAAGGACTCGATACCTACGCCGATGTCTACCTCAACGACAGTCTCGTCTTGAGTGCCGACAACATGTTCAGAACCTGGACGGTGAAGGTGTCGGGATTGCTGAAAAAGAAAAACCACTTGCGCGTTGTGTTTCATCCGGTCAGTGCCCGTGCAGCGCAGGAGGCATCCGCCTTGCGCTATACACTTCCGGAAGGATTGCGGTGTTTTACACGCAAGGCACAGTACCATTATGGCTGGGACTGGGCGCCCCGTTTGCTCTCCGCTGGAATATGGCAACCCGTCCTGTTGAATTTCCCACAGGAAATATCGCTCCAGGCTTTCAGCATCGATCCACAGCCCTACGACGGGCGTGCCCTGGTGGCCAGGGCGAGTGTACAGGTGCGCAGCTCAAGGGATACCGCGGTAAAACTCCTGGTCGAGTCGGAGGCGCTGGAGGCAGCTTTTTCGTTGGATTTAAAAGTGAAGGCAGGCGTACAGACGGTTCAATTGCTGCTGCCGCTGAAAAATATCCGGTACTGGAATCCTAACGGTAAAGGAAAGCCGCATGTATACCCGTTCACTTGTCGCCTGGCCGGAAGCACTTCTTCGGTCACATGCACCACCGGTTTCCGCTCGCTGGAACTCGTACAGGAGAAGGACGCGTACGGGAAGTCCTTCGGCTTCCGGGTCAATCGCCAGGATATTTTCGCCAGAGGGGCGAACCTGGTACCTCCCGATATGTTTATGAGCCGCGTCCACGATTCCGTTTATCATGGACTGGTCCTGAAGGCCAAAGAGGCGGGTATGAACATGCTCCGTGTATGGGGTGGTGGTGTGTACCTGCCCGACATCTTCTACGATTACTGTGACCGCTACGGAATCCTGGTCTGGCAGGATTTCATGTTCGCCTGCAGTATGGTGCCGGGCGGTGATGCCTTTAGGGAGAATGTACGGATGGAAGCAGCAGAGCAGGTGCAGCGTTTGCGGCATCATCCCTGCATTGCACTCTGGTGCGGCAATAACGAAAGCGATGAAGGGTGGCACAACTGGGGATGGCAAAAGCAATGGAACTATACTCCAGCGGACTCAGCGAAAATATGGAACGATTACCTGACGCTTTTCGAGCAGGCCCTGCCTGCTATCGTTGACTCCCTCGATCCGCAGCGCGCTTACTGGCCCTCCTCGCCTTCCAAAGGTTGGGGACGTAAAGAGAGTCTTACCGAAGGAGATTGCCACTACTGGGGCGTTTGGTGGGGCATGGAACGCTTCAGCATGTACAAAGCGAAAACCGGACGCTTCATGAGCGAATACGGATTTCAGGGGCTTCCCGATCTTTCGGTTTGGAAGGGGTATGTAGATACGCTCGATCTGTCATCCGCATCTTTCCTTCACCATCAGAAACATCCGCGCGGATCCGAGACCATTAATCATGCGCTGCAGCACTACTTCGGTGTTCCGAGGGATATCCGTACCTACACTTATTTTTCCCAATTGCAGCAGGCCTACGGTATGAAGGAGGCGATACTGGCGCACCGTGGACGTTCGCCCTATTGCCGTGGCAGCCTTTTCTGGCAATGGAACGATTGCTGGCCTTCCATTTCATGGAGCGCCCTCGATGTACATCAGCGCCCTAAACTTTTTTACCATCAGGCGAAACACAGCATGGACACCCTGCTGCTGTTCACTACGGAAGACGAAAAGGGGCTGACGACTGTGGCACATAACGACGGAGTCGAAGATGTTTCCATCACGGTTCGTCTCTATTGCGTACGGACCGATACGGTCGTGGAACCCTTCGGAATCGATGAACAAAGAGTACGGCTCAAGCCAGGACAAGTGCTTCGGGATATCATCCGCTTTCCTACCCATCAGATGACACGCATGGATACTTCCAATCTTGTTTTTGTGACAGAAGCCATCGATAATTTCACCTTCAGTACCCTTTTCAGGGATCATTACCACCGCTGTCTTCCTCGGCACCTGCAGCTGCAAAAGGCCGGTGTGAAAGTGCAGCGGATCGACGATCAGAGTCTCCTGCTGATAGCGGATGTATTCACCTACGGGGTGTATCTGTACGCAGACGACGGGCAGGTACAGTTCAGCGATAATGGATTCCATTTATTGCCGGGGGAGCGTAAAATGGTCGCTTATAAAGGAGATTTTTCAGCGATCCGCTGGACCTGTTACAACAATACACGGCCATAGTCAAGCTCGCCGCGCACACATCCATTTTTCTACCTGAACGTGGATGAGTATTTTTATCCCATGCGATACCTTCTGACTTGTTTGTTCCTGTTCATGGCATCCGCGCTGCGCGCACAGGTGTATACCAACTATGCGGATCCTATGACCGGTACAGGCGGAGTGGGCCACACCTACCCCGGTGCTACCTTGCCCTATGGTATGGTGCAACTCAGTCCGGATACGCGAAGGGACGGGAGCTGGGAGGGCTGCGCGGGCTATTACCACCGGGATTCCCTAGTGTATGGTTTCTCGCACACCCATCTGAGTGGTACCGGCTGTTCGGATTACGGCGACATCTTGCTCATGCCCGGTATCCGACAAACTGCGTTCGAGCCGGTTCAGTACGCTTCAGTCTACCGTCATGCTACGGAAGAGGCTTATCCGGGGTATTATGCCGTAACGCTGGAGAAGGATGCTGTCCGTGCGGAACTCACCGCCACCACGCGTTGTGGTTTCCATCGCTATACTTTCCCAGGCAATGCAGCCGCGTCTTTACTGCTGGACCTGCGGCATCGCGATAAAACCCTGGATGCACGACTGGTGCTGGTGAGTCCTACACGTATCGAAGGCTTTCGCCGCAGTGAGGCCTGGGCAAAGGACCAGTACATCTTTTTCTCGCTCGAAACATCGCGCCCCGTCGACTATGTACTGACCAACCGTGAAGGAAAGGTGCTCAAGCCCGGCATGGAAATGGTCGGAACCGACCTCGCAGTGGTCATGCAATTCGCAGCGTCAAGCGAACCTTTATTGGTGAAGGTGGGCATTTCCACTGTAGACGAAGCAGGTGCACGCAATAACCTTATCACGGAACTGCCGGGTTGGGACTTCGCCAAGACCCGTGTGCTGGCGGCACAGGCATGGAACAAGGAACTGTCGCGGATCGATTTCAAATCCGACTCTCCCCGCGACCTGAAGAACTTCTATACATCCCTCTACCACACCATGGTGGTGCCGAACGTGATTTCGGATGTGGATGGCCGTTACCGCGGCCGTGACAACAAGATTCATACCGCAGAGGGCTATACGCAATATACTGTTTTCAGTCTTTGGGACACCTTCCGTGCTGCTCATCCGCTATACACACTGCTCGATACCCGCCGTACCCGCGACTATATCCGGACTTTTCTTGCGCAGTACAGACAAGGCGGGCGTCTGCCGGTATGGGAGCTGGGTGCCAACGAGACCGATTGTATGATCGGTTACCACAGCGTGCCGGTCATTGCGGATGCACTGGTCAAAGGCGTGGGTGGATTCGATACTACCCTGGCGCTGGAAGCCATGATGAAAAGTGCGGAGTGGGACCATCTCGGACTCCCCGCCTACAGGCAGAACGGATTCATCGGTGTGGAGGATGAACATGAATCCGTTTCCAAAACGCTGGAGTATGCCTACGACGACTGGTGCATCGCTATGGTGGCGGATATGCTCGGCCGTAAGCAGGAGGCCGCTGCTTTCAGAAAGCGTGCCGCATCCTACCGCAACCTTTACGATGCCGAAACCGGCTTCATGCGTCCACGGCGTAACGGTGCTTTCATCAGCGCATTCGATCCGCGGGAAGTCAACAACCATTATACCGAAGCCAATAGCTGGCAGTATTCGTTCTTTGTCCCACACGACGTGCCCGGTCTGATCGAGCTGATGGGAGGAGATAGGCAGGCGGAGGCCAAGCTCGACGGCCTGTTCAGTGCACCATCGCGTACAACAGGCAGGTCGCAGGCGGATATAACCGGAATGATCGGGCAATATGCGCACGGCAATGAACCAAGCCATCACATGGCGTACCTCTACGATCATATTGGCCGGCCATGGAAGACGCAAAGCCTGGTACGCACCATACTCGACAGCCTGTACCAGCCCGGTCCCGAAGGCCTTCCCGGAAACGAAGACTGCGGTCAGATGTCGGCCTGGTACGTCTGGAGCGCACTCGGATTCTATCCGGTTACGCCGGGCAAGGCCGAGTATGCCATCGGGAGCCCTGCCTTTACCCAGGCGACCATACGACTCGAGAACGGACATCAAATACGGATGAAAGCCCCCGGCAATAAAGTAACGACACCGTATATACGCAGTTTAACAATCGATGGACGGAAATGGACCAGTAACTTCATCAGCCATGCGGAACTGATTGCGGCCAGTGAAATCGTATTCGGGATGGGTGCAGAGCCCGATACGCTCCGTGCCTCTACTCCCGATGCGGGCGAGCCAATGCCCCGTAAGGACTTCATGCGGGCCCCGCTGATCACATCTTCCGGGCGGCTATTCACCGACAGCATGTTGGTATCCATCGTCTCCCCGGAAGGAGGTGCCGTCCGCTACTGCACGAAAGCCGGAGATTGGAACAAGGCCAGCAAATATGAGAAACCATTTTACATCCACGAGCCTTCTACACTCTATGTGCAGGCATCGGATGGCGGAGCGCTGAGCGGTACGGCAACAGCCTCCTTCTACCGGATACCTTCCGACAGGAAAGTAACACTGCTCAGCAAGACCAATCCCCAGTATAACGCCGAAGGACCCGTTTCCATGATCGACGGCATCCGTGGTACAGAAAACTGGCGGAAAGGTGACTGGCACGGTTACCAGAGTACGGACATGCTGGTGGAAATGCGTTTCGATAAGACGAAAAGTATTCGTAAGGTGAAGGTCGGATACCTGCAGGATACCCGTTCGTGGATTCTTATGCCACGGGAAACCGTGGTGGAGATTTCATCCGATGGAAAGGTATGGAGCGAGGTCGCACGAAGATCCAATACCGTTCCGGATAAGGTGATGGACGTCACATTACAGGACATGGAGCTGGACTTCGCTCCCGTCTCCACCGAATTCCTGCGCGTCAAAGCCGTCAATTACGGGGTATTGCCTACCTGGCATCAGGGTGCAGGCTACGATGCTTTCATCTTCTGCGATGAAATCATCGTGCAGTGACATCCGTCCGCCCAATAAGCATTACTTTTATCCAGTAATTTAATCCGTATGATTGACCGCCGCAAGTTCCTACGCCATTCATTCTATGCCACAGGAGCCG
>CAZPCA010000017.1:9270-28620 GCA_964584995.1 uncultured Bifidobacterium sp. | reverse complement strand
ACACGCAAGACAAGAGAGATAAGCATATCCATAGGATCAAATCGGCAGTGAACAACCTGAACGACATCCTGAGCGACTTTCTCTCGATCAGCAAGCTGGAAGAAGGAAAAGTCAATGCAGAATACCTTGAATTTGATATCTGCGACATTATCCGTGAAGTCATCAGTGACCTTCAGTTGAATACCAAGCCGGGCCAGGAAATTCTGTACAGCCATCAGGGGAAATGCATCATCCAGCTCGACAGGAAATTATTTAAAAACATTTTGATCAACCTTTTGAGCAATGCCATCAAATTCACTGGTGAAAACAAAACGATAAAAATCGATTCCCACGTGGATAATTATGCAATTGCCATTGAAATTCAGGACCATGGCATAGGCATCAGCGAGGATGATCAAAAACACCTCTTTGAGCGATTTTACAGAGGGAAAAACGCGTTCAACATACAGGGAACGGGGCTTGGCCTGCACATTGTAGGCAACTACGTCGACCTGATGAACGGACATATCGTATTGCGCAGTGAAATTGATAAAGGAACAACTATACGTATCACATTTCCCAACACCCAAACTACTACACCATGAACAAAAAAATCTTATTGATCGAGGACAACGCCGATGTGCGTGAAAACACAGCCGAGATACTCGAGTTGGCGAATTATTCCGTGAAAACCGCTCCGGACGGCAAAGAGGGTGTAGAACTCGCCAAGTACGAGCATCCAGACCTTATCATTTGCGACATTATGATGCCAGGACTTGACGGCTACGGAGTTCTTCACCTGATCAGCAAAGACCCACAGCTATCCTCTGTCCCCTTCATCTTCCTGACCGCCAAAGCCGAGCGCAGTGATTTACGCAGGGGCATGGACATGGGCGCCGATGACTACATCACCAAACCCTTCGAAAAAAGCGAACTGCTGAACGCTGTTGAAAGCCGAATTAAAAAAGCGGAGGCCCTGAAGAAAGAATACGAAAAGGACATCGATGGCCTTGGCACCTTCATCAGCGATGTGGCCGGAGAACAGGCGCTCAAGCGCTTTCTGGAAGGGAAGAAAGTCAACCACTACAGGAAGAAAGAAACCATCTACCTGGAGGGAAACTATCCCAATGGCCTCTATTACATCAACAGCGGAAAAATCAAAATCTTTAAAACGCACGAATACGGAAAAGAGCTCATCACCGACCTGCTGAAAGAAGGCGATTTCTTCGGCTATACAGCCCTGTTGGAAGAAAAGCCCTACAATGAATCCGCAGAGGTCATGGAAGATGCCGAAATCACCTTCATTCCCAAGGACGAATTCCAACAAATGGTGTTCGGCAACATGTCGGTAACCAGAAACTTCTTCCGTATTCTCACCAAGGGTGTACTGGACAAGCAGGAGCGGCTCGTTGACCTGGCTTACAGCTCTGTCCGCAAACGTACAGCAGAAGCACTTCTGTTGCTACAGGATAAATTCAAGTCCAAGGAAAGTGAAAAGTTCTCTGTGGCCATTGCAAGGGATGACCTTGCCAATATCGTTGGAACCGCCACGGAATCACTCATCCGTACCTTGAGTGACTTCAAAGAAGAAAAGCTAATTGAAATCCGCGAGGGTAAGATTCATTTAATCGACGAGAAAAAGCTACGTAGCCTGAAGGGGTAAAAGATGTCCATGAAAAGATAGCGGGGCGGTAATTCATCATACTGTCCCGCTTTTCTTTCATTCAATACATATCGGTATCATCGGGATTCTCCCGTTTCTCTCTTATTTGAGCGGAAAGTTCCGCGCCTTCGCTGTTCTGCTGCATAAGTGACCAGGAGTCTGTCGCAGATGTTTCGAGCCATACGTTACCAGAACGTCTGAACACTTGTGCCGAAAGCCCGAAATCACGAAAAAAAGCACTTTCCAAATCTGCCACGGTGGTTTCGGCAGAAAAAACCAAATCGCCACTTTTATTTTTTGAACGGCAGTCTCTGATCCGCCGGCGGTTATCCATCAACAGCTTTTTGGCGGAACCCTCTCCTATCTTATGTGGAGCTTTGAAAAACTCCAATTTCAAGTAAGGGAAATACGTATTAAACTCCAACTGGACATCTGACAACAAGCGATTGTCCTCCACACTGATTCTCATAGATTTTTGTTCGTTGAACATGGGCAAGTGACCTTGTATTGCACTTTGCTAATAACTTGCAAAACTCACATATTGTTTCAATGAACCAAATGACTTTTATCAGCACCAGAGCCATTCTTTAAAAAATGGGCAGCGAAACCGATTTATGGAGAACTGCCTTTAGCTTTAATCCCTAAACAATGACTAACGGACTATTTCCCACAAATTTGAATTAAGCTGATTCAATCCACAGTAAATAAACATGGAAAAGGGTAAACCGTCAAGGGAAACGAAAAGCGGGAAAATTGTGTGTGCCATACAGGATTCGAACCTGTGACCCCTACCCTGTCAAGGTAATGCTCTGAACCAACTGAGCTAATGACACAAAGAGCTGCAAAGTTATTCAACTTTTAAGAATTTCGGATTAAAATTCAAGAGAAAGAGCTTGGATGATGCCCGGGTGATGGCCGTATAGAGCCAGCGGTAAAAGCTGGCATCGGGTTTCTCCTCCGGCATATAGCCCTGATCCACAAAAACAACCGGCCATTGTCCTCCCTGGGCCTTATGGCAGGTCACGGCATACGCGAATTTGATCTGCAGGGCGTTGTAATAAGGGTCTTTTCGTATCAGCGCGTTTCTTTTCCTCCTGTCAGGTTCCTCTTCTGCATAATGCTCCTGTAAGGCTTCGAACAGGTTCTTCTGTTCGGATTGGCCAAGTGCGGGCGATTCGGCATACAACGTGTCAAGCATCACCATGGCTTCGAAGAGGGGCTCATCGGGGTAATCCAGCAATCGCATGGAGGCCTTCGCATAACGATGCCCGAAGCGTTCTTCGAAGCCGAAGACCTTTTGCAATTCCACGATATCGCCGTTGGCTAAAAATCCAGCGGGATGGTCTTCGGGTAGCCAGGTATAATTGTTCTTCACCACCATGACGGCATCGCCGCCTCCTATTTCGTCTTCCATCCACAAGGTCTGATACCGTATAAGCCGGTTGTACTGTACCGCACTTTTGTTTGACCGCGTAACAACCATGACATTTTCCCTGCCGTATTCCCTGTAAAGTGTATGCAAAAGGTCCGGCAGATCGTTAGGATGTACCACCCCCACATCTCCTTTGACGGAAATGGAAAAATCCTCCTGTTTTTCTTCCGCAGCGATGCATTCGCGGATGCGCGTGGCATTGGCCAATATCTCGCTCTGCTGTTCCTGACGGACAACTTCCTTCAGTTCAGCCACTGCCACCGGCCTGCCGAACTTATAGTGTAAGTGGGCTGCATCCAGTGCCGGGCTCAGCTCGAAATGTACCGGTGGCAATTGGGCGTCGTCACCGACGAGCATCAAGCGGTTCCCCTGCCGGCTATACACGTAACGCACCAGGTCCGACAATAAATTGACCCCTGGAAAAGGAGATGAGGGGTCGTCGATGGCAGCATCGGGAATCATCGAAGCCTCGTCCACAATGAACAAGGTCCTTTCAAAGGGATTATCCGCCAGACTGAGCATGGTACGGCCATCGGAAGTAAGCGCAGGCCTGTACAACTGCCGATGAATGGTAAAGGCCGGTTTTGACGTGTAAGAGGACAATACCTTTGCGGCCCTTCCGGTAGGTGCCATCAGTACGATATTGCGGAAAGATGCGGTCAGTGCGGAAAGCATGGTGGTTTTACCCGTTCCTGCATATCCTTTCAGCATATACATTCCCAATACCGGATCAGCGGCAAACGTGGAAAAGCTTCTAATGAAGGCATCCTGCCCGGACGTAGGCAGAAAGGGGACCGCCCCGCGTATCCGTTGGGCTACTTGCTCCGATCTGGCCTTTATCTCTGACATAGAATCCTCAAATATCGGCATTCGGCCTTGTTCCGGGCTTTCCCACAACCATTGCCCAGAAAGAAAAAGCGAATGACTATTTTTGCAAAGAAGCAAGATGGGCGACTTACAGTACACTTTAAAAAATCAAGTCAGCGATGAATCCTATCTGCAAGGGATGGCTGAACAAATCAGCCTCTATCTGCTTGTGGACAACAACCGCCTGCAGTACACCCTGGTAGATGATGGCCGGCAGAAAGCCGTAGTCATGCGTGATTTTCATTTGCTGAGCGAACAACCCTCCGACAAGGTATTCGTACCCGGATTTTTCTCCCGTGTCTTTGCGGAAGATGATCTGCTGAACCAGGTACAACCTAAGCGGGTCATTCTCTCGGTGTACAGTCCGGTACAAAGCCTGGTTCCTGCACCGCTTTTTTCCAGAGACACTCTTCGTGAGACGCTCTCCCTGACCAATATTCCCGGGGAAAAGGATGAGGTCTACTCGGACAGCATTGTATCTGCAAACGCCCACCTCTTGTTTAGCATACCCTCGTCGCTGTCTGACGAAATCTGCCGGTATTTTCCCGGTGCCATGATCTTCCATGCCTCCAGTTCCTTTATCGAAAACCAACTCCGGTTACACAAGCACGAATCGGAAACGAGGATCGCAGTTGTTTTCCGAAGGAAACATATCGACATGGTCATCACTCAGGGCAATGAGCTGCGTTTCTTCAACATTTTCGAAACAGAAAGTATAGAAGATTTCATGTATTACCTCTTGTTCTGCATGGAGCAATTGCAGTTGAATCCGGACCAGACACCGGTAACGTGTTATGGTGAAATCGAAAAAATAAATGCCAACTGGCTTCTTGGCCGGAAATACATCCGGAACTTTGAATTCGGTGACAAAGTGGATGGTGTACAGCTGAGTTACGGATTTGATACGTACTCCGCTCATCAATACTATCCGCTCTTCATTCAACGGTTGTGCGTATCATAAGCGGCCTGTTTCGGGGAAAGCACATCCATGCGCCCGGTCATTTACCGGTGCGGCCTACCACTGACTTTGCCAAAACAGGACTCTTCAATATTTTATCCAACCGCTACCGGTTTTCGGAAATCCGTGTTGCGGACTTGTTCGCAGGTACAGGCAACCTGAGCTATGAATTCGTGTCGAGGGGCTGTACTGAGCTTTATGCGGTAGACAAACACCCCGGTTGCGTTCGATTCATTCGAGACACCTTTGCCTTGCTCAAATGCGGCCAAAAGGTACAGGCGGTACAGGCCGATGCGCTCAGTTGGCTGAAGGTTCAAAAAATACCCTTCGATATCGTTTTTGCCGATGCGCCATACACCGAAACTCCTGCTGCCGAATTGGTCGATGCAATATTAAAATACGAGTTGATTGCCGCAGGTGGATGTCTTATCATCGAACATGAGGTCAGCCATGATTGCAGCCATTTGCCCGGTTTTCTGGAGATGCGCAAATACGGTACTGTCTGCTTCTCCTTTTTCAGCCCGCCATCCCTTCAACAACTATCGTAAAAATACTACCTTCGTACGTATAACATCCCTATGTCCAAAACAGCACTTTTCCCCGGAAGCTTTGACCCTATCACTTTGGGGCATATCGATGTGGTGCTTCGTTCGCTTGATCTCTTCGACCGCATCGTTGTCGGAGTCGGTCAAAACACCACCAAGCAGTACATGTTCCCGCTCGCTGACCGTATGGAATGGATACGACAGGCCTTTGCGGATTATAAGCAGGTGGAAGTGCATGCATATAGCGGACTCACGGTCAATTACTGCAAACAGATCCAGGCCCGTTTCATCCTGAGAGGACTTCGGACATCCGCCGATTTCGAATTTGAAAGGGCCATCGGTCAGATGAACCGCTATCTGGAGAGTGGCATCGAAAGTGTTTTCATCTTATCCAGTCCGCAATACGCTCCAATATCGTCGACCATTGTGCGTGACATCATTCGCCACGGCGGAGATGCCTCCGCTTTCGTACCCGGGAGTGTTCGGCTGAAATGATGGCAGGCCACCGTTCAGGGTAAGATTCACAACAGGCCTTTCCGGACAAAATAGCCCATCAATTCTTCAATCGGCTGCTTGATGATTTTACCTATGCCGAATCCTTTTTCCAGTGCGAGCGATTCCAGGTCCTCTCTGAAAAGGAAAGCAACAGAACCCACGAAATGCACCTTGACCGTTCTGTAGGCGGGGTAGTCGAGTATATAGAGGTCACAGAATTCGTTCAGACAATCGCGTATCAAGGCTTTGACCCAGGGATGAGAATAGTGTGTTGTCAAAAAGCGTGTAAATCCCGCCAGCCATACATTGGCATTGGGCTCCCGGTACACCTTATCGATGATGGCATTTTTGTCGAGCGCATACGCGGCAAAGAACAAAGCGCTGATGTCTTCCGGCATACGGCCATACAAATACGCCGTGAGCAATTTCTTACCGAGATGCGCACCGCTCCCCTCGTCCCCCAGCACATAGCCAAGTCCATAATTCCTTTCGTGGACCTCGGTCCCATCAAACCAGCAGGAGTTGCTTCCGGTACCTATGATACAGGAGATACCCGGTTCGTTGCCGCAGGTAGCCAGGGCACAAGCCAGCAAATCGTGCTCCACGCGAACAGATGCCGCTGAAAAAAAAGTCCTGAGCCCGTAAGCAATGATTTCGTTTCTCACCGCACTTGAACACCCCGCGCCGAAAAATTCTACGGCAGTGACCTGATCGCGTATGGCATTCATTTCGGCAGAAGCAGACAAGGCCTGCACTACCGTTTCCGCATCATGAAAAAACGGATTGAAGCCCATGGTATGCAAAGGTCCGTGTACGGAAGTACCATCGTAATAGAGCCAGTCGGCTTTTGTAGATCCTGAATCGGCAACCAGCAGCATCGGTGTTGTATTTAGCACAAGAATACTTCAATCCGTCGATATGACAAAACACGCATCCGCATAGCTGACTTCAAAGAATGAGTTACTTTCGGAGTCATGGACAACAAGGGCAAGCCGCAGCTGGAACGCAAACTGGGACTGTTCCAATCCACAGTCATCAACATGATTGATATGGTCGGTATCGGTCCCTTTGTTGTACTTCCCCTTGTCATTTCTTTGACCGGTGGTCCCTGGTTTCTTTGGGCCTGGGTGGCAGGTGCCTTGCTATCCCTGATCGATGCTACGATTTGGTCGGAACTGGGTGCCGCACGACCAGAGGCCGGTGGCAGTTTCCACTTTTTACGCGAAGCCTACGGCAAGAAGACCTGGGGCCGGCTGTTTTCATTTCTCTACGTCTGGCAAACCCTGATACAGGCCCCGTTGGTTATCGCCAGTGGCGCCATAGGATTCGCACAGTACACCGGCTACCTAATTGACATCGGAAGTTTAGAAAAGAAGTTCATTTCCGGAGGTGTTGTGCTATTGCTCACGGTGCTGTTGTACCGAAAAATCGAGAGCATCGGCCGGATCAGTATCCTCCTGTGGGGCGGTGTCATCCTGACCTTACTGTGGCTCATTGCTGGAGGCCTGTCGCAGGGAAACATGCTGCAGCCGGTCCGTGAAATGCTGCAATACGACATCCTCAGTGTCGCAGCCGGAGCAGGCTTTGGAGCGGCCATGATCAAAACCATTTATGCCTACCTGGGCTACTACAATGTGTGCCACCTGGGAGCTGAAATCAAGCATCCGGGCAAGAATATTCCGCGCAGCATGTTCATTTCCATTTTTGGCATCGCTGTACTCTATCTTTTGATGAACATCAGCGTTACGAGTGTCATTCCCTGGGAGGAAGCCAGGACTTCCGAATTCATCGTCAGCAGCTTCATTGAACGTCTGTATGGAACTTCTGCCGCACAGGTGGCGACCGTGATGGTCCTGTGGGTGGCCTTTGCGAGTTTATTTGCAGTAATGCTGGGGTACTCGAGAATTCCTTTTGCGGCAGCGAGGGAAGGAGAGTTTTTCAGCATTTTCGCGCGCTTGCATCCTACGAAGCACTTCCCGCACATGGCGGTCGTCGGACTGGGTGCGACCGCTTTTCTTTTCTCCCTGCTATTCAGGTTATCTGAAGTGATTACGGCCATCCTTGCTATGCGGATACTCGTACAGTTCATTGGTCAGTGCATAGCGGTAGTGCTGCTTCGGAAGCGCCATGGCAGCTATGGTCTTCCCTACCGGATGCCGCTTTATCCTCTTCCTGTATTGCTCGGTATCATACTGTGGAGCTGGGTGTTTTATTCGACTGGGACGGCATTCATGACGGGAGGCGTGGTGGTCATCCTATCCGGTGTCCTTGTATTTTTACTCAAGGCACGCAGGGAAAAACACTTCCCGTTTCAGCCCCATGCTGTTCCTGGAGATTCATAGTGAAACGGCTTGGCCTGAAAACGCGAAGGCCCCGACATCCGGAGCCCTCGTGGATTTAGTGGATCATTTATTTCCCGGATGATTTACGGTGCTGATCCATTTCCTGATTATAGGTGTTCTCGGTGATGCTTTGCGAATTTTTGAAGAAAAACACCCCGCCGTAGCTGTACGTCACCTTGAGGTAGGTCGCCTGAACGGCCTTGGACTTCACAATGGAGCGAAGAATGGTGCGGTTCGTTTCGCTGATCGTATCCTGTGTGATTCCATCAGCGATGAATTGTTTGTCGAAATCAAAGCGGTAAGCACTGATATCGACGGTTGTTTTCTTTTGTGGATTTGCCTGAACACCCGATGATGCAAGTGCCTTTTTCTTGGCTTCGATTTCTTCCTGTTTTTTCAATTCTGCTTCCTCGTCCTGCTTACGCTTCAAATCGGCGGCTGCAGCTATTGCAGCCGCTTCCTGTTCCTTTTGAACACGTTCGAGCGAATCTTTCTGCGCCTGAATCCTTGCTTCACGCGCCAATTCGGCCAAGCGTACTTTTTCTTTTGCCTCCGCAATAGAATCCTGAACGAATTTCATCCTGACCTGTGCAAGAGAATCCCTTTCCGCTTTTTCACGAGCCGCCTTGGCTAATTCAAGCTGACGCGCTTTCTCCTTTTCCGCTGAGAGCGAATCTGCAACTGCCTTTTCGCGTTCCTTTCTGGCGATCTCTGCCAACCGCAATTTCTCTTTTTCTGCTGCGAGTGCCGCAAGACGAGCCTTTTCTGTTTCGGCAGCTATAGAATCCGCAACAACCTTTTCCCTAGCCACCCTGGCAATTTCCAACTGACGGGCTTTTTCCTTTTCTGTCGCAATTGAATCGGCCACGGCCTTCTCGCGTTCCTTTCTGGCAATCTCTGCCAGTCGTAATTTCTCTTTTTCTGCTGCGAGGGCTGCAATACGCGCCTTTTCTGTCTCGGCAGCTATAGAATCTGCAACAGCCTTCTCTCTGGCAACTCTGGCAACTTCTTCTTTACGCTCCTTTTCTCTCACACTGGCTATAGAATCCGCCACCGCTTTTTCTCTGGCCTGACGAGCGAGTTCAGCCAGCCGTGCCTTCTCCTTCTCTACGGCCAGGGAGTCAGCAATTTGTTGCTCCCGAACTTTACGTGCCTGTTCAGCCAGGCGCAACTGCTCTCTGGCATTCGCTATCGAATCCTGCTTTGCCTTTTCCAATGCAAGTGCTTCTATCCGCTGTCTTTCCCTGGCGGCGGCGAGTGAGTCCTGTCTGATTTTTTCCTGGACCCTTGCGATGGAATCCTGCTGTGCCTTCAAACGGGCATTTTCAGCCGCTTCGGCCGCGAGGCGGGCCTTCTCTACAGCAACCAAACTGTCTTGTCGCACTTTTTCGCGAGCTGCCAGCATGGCGGCTTCCGCTTTTTGCTTTTCAACTTCCTTGGCCACCGAATCTTGTCTTGCCTGCTCAATCAATTGCTGCTGCCTTCTGACCTGTGCCAAGGAATCCTGTTTCGCCTTTTCGAGCGCCTGTTGGATTTTCCGTGCTTCTGCAATCGAATCCTGACGGGCTTTCTCCAAAGCAGCTTTTTTCAGTGCATCCTGACGGGCTACTTCAACGGCCATTTTCTGTTTCACCACTTCCATTTCGGCTTTACGGTTCTTGGCGAATTCAGGATCGTAATCAAAATCTTCGTAGGCATCGCTGTACATGAGTTTGACCACAGGAGGTTCCGCTTCCTTTGGAGGCTCTTGCCCTTCAGGTGCACGGAAGAGATCTAATTTGAATTTAAAACTGAAAATCTGTGATTTATACTCATCCGGCACTTTTGTATCCACCAGTACGGATTTCGTAATGCAACCATTTTTTGAAAAACTAATTGTGTAAATATGTCCAAGGTCAAGGTTGACGATGAATTTTCCCGCAGCAGAAGTCAGAAGATTGTCGGCGACTTCGGTTCCCTTGACCACTTTCAATTCGGCTCCTTCCAAACCTTTACTGTCTTGCAGTACACTGCCTATCAACTCCAGGTAACCCGGCTGTTGTGCTATGGCACCATTGGACCATAACAACATCACCGTGAAAATACAGCAAACGAGTCCGTGAAATTTAACTCTCCACATTACAGAAACTATTTTAAGGGATGAATGAATATCAGTGAGTAACGTAACTTATGCATTTATGTTGTCCGGAAGCCCTCCATCACTTCGGACGATTTCGACAAGGCCTTTTGGAATTCTTCCCGTTTGACATTCGGGTTCCAGCCCAATTCATCCAGGAATGAAAGGAAATTTTCCGCCGGCAAGTTACCAACCAATTGATCGTTTGCCATGGGACATCCGCCATAACCTCTCATGGCTGTATCGAAGCGCCTGCAGCCGGCCTGCCATGCTGCGGAGACCTTATTCTGCCAATTGTCAGATGAACAATGTAAATGTGCTCCCCAGTTGATAGTCGGCAGAGCAGTGAGGAGTGTTTGAAACATCGAAGCGATATCCTCCGGCTTAGCCACACCTACCGTATCGGCCAGAGAAATCGTTCGTACGCCCATTTCAGCAATCCGTCTTGTCCAGTCCAGGGCGATCTCGGTATTCCATGGATCATTGTAAGGATTTCCGAACGCCATGCTGATGTAAACCACCAGTTCCTTGTTGTGCTGCACACAGAGCTCCTGCATGCGCTCCACTGACTCCAATGATTGAAGGATACTGCTGTTGGTGTTACGCTGCTGGAAAGTTTCCGAAATGGAAAATGGAAAGCCGATATATGCGATTTCAGGGAATGCAACAGCCGTTTCCGCCCCTCTGAGGTTGGCGACGATGGCCAACAGGCGTGTAGCGGTGTTTTTCAAATCCAGTCCGGCTAAAACTTCGGTTGTATCCCGTAATTGGGGAATCGCTTTTGGAGAGACGAAACTGCCGAAGTCCAACACATCAAAGCCAACTCCCAATAAGGTATTGAGGTAATCGATTTTTTTATCTGTAGGAATGAAATGATGCAAGCCTTGCATGGCATCCCTCGGACATTCCACCCACTCCAGTTTTCTTTCCATACCCGGCAACACCTCAGCGTAGCTTAACCATGAACGATTTGAGCGATGACACTATCAGCGAATGATGACACCTTCCGCCTCAAATGCCAGTTCCACTTCAGGAGCGGTAATGGCCTGTATCTCCTCTTTGGATTTTCCGGCATCCTCTGCATAATGACGCAAATCGTCCACAGAAGTAGTGTCCATATAAGCGCGACCCATCATCACGGCTGTTTTGCCCCCGCAATCTTTAGGAACAAAAAAACCATAATCCTTGAAGGTCACTCTCATCACCGTACCGTCTCCTCGGTCTATATTCATCCAGCAACCTTTGGCCTGGCAAGCTTCTGTCACTTTGCCGACCACCTTTATGCTTGCGATGTCTGTATTACCAGCATTGACCATTGCCAGCAGGGAATCCATGGATACTGCACCACTTTCATCCACTTTCGCTCCGAAAGCGGACTCAGTCACCGATGTAGAATCGGCAGTTTGTTCACCGGAATCAGCCTGATTCTTGTCTCCGGAATTGCAGGCCATCAGGGAAACCGACAAGGCCAATAGCAGCAAATTTCTTTTCATATCCATTGCGTTTTTTTAGAAAAGCAAATGTAAAAATTAGCACTGAACCGCCGTTTACAGCGACTCCATTTTACCAACAAAAAACATCAAAGGCCAGTCATGATTTTCCCGACCATTCCAGGGCCTTCGTAGATGAAGCCGGTATACACCTGGAGCAAATCAGCGCCCGCAGAAAGTTTTTCACGCGCATCTTTCGCATCAAAAACACCCCCTACGCCGATGATTACCGGTCCGGCACCCAGCCCCTTCCGTAAAAACCGAATCACTTCTGTGCTTCTTCCTGTCAGCGGCTTACCGCTCAATCCACCTGCTTCTCTGACAACAGCGCTGCTGGTTTTCAATCCCTCCCTCGCAACAGTGGTATTGGTGGCTATCACACCATCAAGACCGGTAGATTGCACAATTTCAATGATTTCTGTGAGTTGTTCATCGCTCAGGTCCGGTGCGATCTTCAGCAATACCGGCTTTGGTTGCAGCTTGGAGCGGTTGGCTTCCATGAGCGTCGAAAGCAATTGCAACAGTGGCCCCTTATCCTGAAGCTCCCTCAATCCGGGTGTATTGGGTGAACTCACATTCACGACGAAATAGTCGACCAGCGGGAACAAGGTGTCAAAACACTGCAAATAATCCTCTACCGCCCTGTCGTTGGGAGTGTCCTTGTTCTTACCGATGTTTCCGCCGACGATGATACTTTCCGGTTTGTGCTTCAATCTCTCTGCCAGCGCTTCCACGCCTGCATTGTTGAATCCCATTCTGTTGATGAGTCCTTGATCGGCCGGCAAGCGGAACATGCGGGGGCGGGGATTACCCGGCTGAGGCCGTGGCGTCACCGTACCCACTTCGATAAAACCAAAACCGAATGCCGACAATTCACGGTACAAAAGTCCATCCTTGTCGAAGCCCGCCGCAAGCCCGATTGGATTGGGAAAGGTGAGCCCCATTTTTTTGACCGGACTGTTCTTTACCGGGTACATCCAACTTACGAACACTCGCATACCGGGTATCCTGAACAAGAGTCCCAGGAGGGAAAAGACCAGATGATGCGCTGTTTCCGGATCCAGACGAAACAGTAAGGGGCGCAGTAGGGCTTTGTACATGCTGCAAGATTAGCGAAAAGTTGATTTTGCCATACGAATATATATTTTAGATATCTCTAATTTATTTTTTATATTTGCCAATCTGACACACATGACTACTTCCACCGAGGAGAATTATCTGAAGGCCATTTATCACCTGAGCCACCGTCCGCAGCAAAGTGTGCTGACCTCCGAGATTGCAGGAATACTGCAAACCACGTCTGCATCCGTAACGGACATGCTCAAGAAATTATCGGACAAAAACCTCATCGACTACCAACGTTACAAGGGAGTACGTATCACCCGAAAAGGCGAGAAGGTAGCACTCAGTATCATCCGAAGGCATCGCCTGTGGGAGGTTTTTCTGACGGATGTATTGAAATTCCGCTGGGACGAAGTGCATGACATGGCAGAAGAGCTGGAACATGTGAGTTCCGATGAATTGGTAAAACGGCTGGACGCTTACCTTGGCTTTCCGAAATTCGACCCGCACGGAGATCCTATACCCGATACCAACGGAAAGTTGCAACCGGGAACCAAGAAATTGTTTTCGGAGATACTCGAACCCGGCCACTATGTATTGAGTGGTGTCAACGACCATCGCGCGGCTTTTCTTCAGTTTTTGGAGAAGAAGGGTTTATTGCCGGGGACTGTAGTGGAAGTGATAGAAATCGATCCCTTCGACCGGAGCATGCAGGTCAGGTTCGAAAACAACAATACCTCCTTCATCAGCAGGGAAGTCGCGCAACATATCTATATCCGATTGTATGAGTGATTCATCGCATCCCCACACATCCCTTTCCGAGGTACACGGCAGTGTACCGGTTGGCAGTGGTCTGAGCAAGGGACGGAAGTTTCTCGCGTTTATCGGTCCTGCCTACATGGTCAGCGTGGGCTACATGGACCCCGGTAACTGGGCCACCGACATCGCCGGAGGAAGCCGCTTTGGCTATTCGCTTATCTGGGTGTTGCTGATGTCGAACCTGATGGCCTTGCTCCTGCAAAGCATGAGTGCGCGCCTTGGCATCGTACGCGGACGTGATCTGGCGCAGGCATCGCGGGAAATGTTTCCGGGCTTCATCAATTATTTCCTGTACGGACTTGCCGAGATCGCCATTGCGGCCTGTGACCTGGCCGAAGTGCTGGGCATGGCCATTGGGCTGCATCTACTTTTTGATTTTCCACTTATCTGGGGCGTGTTGATCAGTGCCTTCGATACATTTTTACTACTTTTTCTCCTGAACCACGGCATCCGCAAGATGGAGTTGCTGATCATCAGTCTGGTGGCTACCATCGGCATGGCCTTCGTGGCACAGATGTTTTTCGCTCAGCCATCTCTGACGGGCATAGCTTCAGGGTTCATTCCCGGCGCGATGAACGAGGAGATGCTCTACATTGCTATCGGCATCATTGGCGCTACAGTCATGCCGCACAATCTTTACCTGCATTCCGCGCTCGTACAAACACGAAAAATAGAACGCACCGACAAGGAAATCAGCCGGGCCATCCGTTTCAACATACTCGACAGTACCATTGCACTGAACGCTGCTTTTTTTGTCAACGCTGCCATTCTCATTCTTGCTGCAAGCACCTTTCATAAGGCGGGTATGCATCATATCGAAGACATCATGGATGCGCACCGCCTACTGGCGCCCTTGCTCGGTCAGGAGCTCGCTCCCACCCTGTTCGCCATCGCCTTGTTATGTGCAGGACAAAGCAGCACCATTACCGGCACCCTGGCCGGACAGATTGTTATGGAGGGCTATTTACATTTGCGCGTAGCCCCCTGGATACGGCGTTTATTGACGAGGATTGTCGCTATTGTGCCTGCTGTACTCACCATTCACTATTTCGGGGATGAAGCCACCGGGCAACTTTTGGTGCTTAGCCAGGTGATACTTTCGCTACAACTTGGCTTTGCGGTTATTCCATTGATTCACTTTGTCAGCGATCGTGAGAAGATGGGACGATTCGCTATCTCCTGGAAAACAAGGTGTGCGGCATGGCTTGCTGCATGTATCATCGTTGGCCTCAATGTACGCATGGTGTACGGACAAGTCGGAGACTGGGTTCAGAACAGGCCATTTGATATTTTCTCCGTCCTGGTAGTAGCGCTATGCCTTACCTGTCTGCTACTCCTGTTTTATATCACCTTTTCACCGCTGATCCGTAAAAAAGAAGCGGCACTTCCACGCCTTCCGCACGGAGGATTCAAGGATATCGGATTCGCTGCTAAAACACGTGCGGAGCGCATTGCTGTTGCACTCGATTTCAGCAACATGGATGAACGCGCCCTTGGCCATGCCTTGCAACAAGGTGGAAAATCATCGGTGTATATTCTACTCCATGTCACTGAAAGTGCGGGCGCCATCTGGCTGGGTAAAGAAACACGTGATTACGAAAGCCAACACGATCTGGAAATTTTACAACAGTACCAGCAAGCCTTGCAGGATAAAGGATATACCTGCACTCTTGCCTTGGGCTTCGGCCATCCAAGGAAACTCATTCCGCAACTGGTACGGGAACACAAAGCGGATTTACTGGTCATGGGAGCGCATGGACACCGTGCGGTCATGGATTTCATCCTTGGCTCTACTGTTGATGCAGTACGCCACCAGCTCAAGATTCCCGTACTGGTCATCACCGGCAAGGAGACTTCGATCTGAACCTTCTGCCGGCAGTGGAATCACTACCTTTGTAGTGTCATGGCGCACAAATTCGCAACAGCCGTTAACATACAGAACCGTAAAGCGCAGTTCAATTATTTCATCAGCGACACCTGGGAGGCGGGTCTCATTTTAACAGGTACGGAAATCAAAGCTATCCGGGAAGGTAAAGCGAACATCAACGACGCCTATTGCATTTTCAAGCAAAATGATTTGTGGATTAA
The DNA here is from genome assembly GCA_964584995.1 of uncultured Bifidobacterium sp. Classification (GTDB taxonomy): domain Bacteria; phylum Bacteroidota; class Bacteroidia; order AKYH767-A; family OLB10; genus JAJTFW01. The sequence goes on along the minus strand of CAZPCA010000017.1, from coordinate 12,764 downwards.
AAATATGCACATCAGCGCCTACGAAGATGGTGGCTACAGCAACCATCCGCCTAAGCGTGAACGCAAGTTACTGCTGCACCGTTATCAACTCAACCGTATTCAGGGCAAGCTCAAAGAGAAAGGTGTGACCCTCATTCCTGTCCGAATGTACCTGAACGAACGTGGATACGCCAAACTTGAACTCGGACTCGCGCGCGGTAAAAAACTATACGACAAGCGAGAGAGCATCAAGAGTGCGGAAGCCAAAAGGGAAGTCGGTCGAGCCTTGAAAAACGCCAATAAAAAATGAGTGTGGGCTCCTCACTCAGAATTGCTCCATCATTTCCTCCGCTTGAAATCGTACATGCTGGTTGTAACCGTGAAATGGTTGGAACCACCCGCCGTATTGAGTAAGCCGTACGCATAACTGCAATGGAAGCGGTTGATACGGAATCCCAGACCAAAGGACATGCCGCTCAGTCCTCTCCTTTCTGCGAATGCCAGTTCATTTCTTCGCAGCAGGTTGTACCCTGCCCTGACATTGAAATTTTTAGACAACAATACTTCCACTCCTGCCACGAGGTGTAACAAAGCCTTGTCAAGAAAGGAATTCTTTTCTGTTACTTCTTCTCCTGTCAGAGGATCGATTGTGTTGAGCGAAGGATCGCGGTAACTTAGATCCCACACCTGCAATTGCTGCGCCGTCAGCGAGAAGCGGAATGGTGCTTTGGGTAGCTGCCGCGAGATACCTGCCTGGATTTGAAAAGGCAGATCTTCCTTTATACCACCTTGGTACGTTCGCAATTGCCGACCTGCATTTTTCACCACACAGGCGGCGGACCAGTTCTTATCGCGGGAGACCCAGCTGAGTCCGATATCCGCTGCTATGCCATTGGATGTATTTTCGCCCAAGGAAGAGGTGATGTATTTCAGATTGGTGCCGATGAACAGCGTACTGTCCAAGGTCTTGCTCCATGCTAAATTGAAAGCGTACTCTCCTGCGCGGAATGTCCCGACCTCCTCCGAGGTCTCCGTTGTCTGCTTAAATTCACCGTAAGAAATGTACTGCATATTGAAACCGAAAGTTCCGAATCGGGCCGCGTCTTTCGCTACCAGCACATTGCCATAGCGGATGCCCGCTACGTAACCTACAAAGCTCATGGAAAGCTGCTGATCCATCTCCGGATTCAGCAAGGCAGGATTCTGAGTGAACAGAACGATATCATCGGTACGGGTGGAGATGAGGTTGCCACCAAGCGCAGCCACGCGAGCCGGGGCTGAGAGGTCCAGGAAAGTGAACACAGCGCCGCCACCTGACTGCCCCATGCACCAATCTCCTGACAGCATGTTTATCAGGAAAAAAATGTAAAGTATCTTTTTCATGAGCAACTCCTTGGCCATCACGTTTCGGATCATCAATACAAGGGGAATTTTTCCATCAAGGTATTCACATCCTTGCGCACCCTGGCCAGGTTCTTTTCGTCGTCTGGTCGGCTAATGACAGCATCGATCAAGGAAACCACTTTTTTCATGTGTGTCTCCTTCATTCCACGGGAGGTGATCGCAGCGGTTCCGATGCGTATCCCGGAGGTCACAAAGGGTGATTTATCGTCGAATGGAACCATGTTCTTGTTCACCGTGATATCTGCTTTGACGAGGGCATCCTCAATCTGCCGGCCGTTCACGTTTTTGTTGCGCAGGTCAATCAACATGAGGTGATTATCGGTGCCTCCGGAAATGATGTGGTAACCCCGTGACACGAACTCTGCCGCCATGGCCGAGGCATTCTTCACCACCTGTATCGTGTATTTCAGGAAATCATCGCTGAGGGCTTCACCGAATGCAACCGCTTTCGCAGCAATGACATGTTCGAGGGGGCCGCCCTGTGTTCCGGGAAAAACGGCGCCGTCCAAAATGGAAGACATCATACGGATTTCCCCCTTGGGGGTCTTCAGACCAAAAGGATTCGGGAACTCTTTCCCCATGAGAATAAGTCCTCCCCTGGGACCACGCAGTGTTTTATGTGTGGTAGTAGTGACGATGTGGCAATGTGGGAGCGGGTCGTTCAAAATCCCTTTCGCTATCAGACCGGATGGATGGGATATATCGGCCAGCAACAGGGCACCTACTTTATCCGCAATCTTTCGCAGCCGGGCATAATCCCAATCGCGGGAATAGGAAGATGCACCGCAAATCATCAGTTTAGGTTTTTCCTTTTTGGCGGTCGCTTCAACCTTATTGTAATCGATGCGGCCGGTGGAGCGCTCCACGCCGTAAAAACAGGGGCTGTACAATTTTCCACTGAAATTCACCGGCGAACCGTGGGTAAGGTGACCGCCGTGCGCAAGGTCAAATCCCATGATTTTATCACCGGGCTGTAACACACCCAGCATCACCGCAGCATTGGCCTGCGCCCCCGAATGCGGCTGCACATTGGCCCACTCTGCACCAAATAGCGCTTTTGCACGATCAATGGCTATTTGCTCAATCTGATCAACAATCTCGCAACCGCCGTAGTAGCGGCGACCGGGCAAGCCCTCTGCGTACTTGTTCGTCAGACAGGAGCCCATGGCCTGCATCACTTGTTTGGAAACGAAGTTCTCTGAAGCGATGAGTTCCAGTCCGTGACGCTGGCGGGCAAGTTCCTTGCGAATCAGGGGAAATATCTGGGAATCTTTTGTCGACATATTTGTATGGATGGGTTTAACTGAAATCTATTTCTGTACTGTCGCCGATATTCAGGCTTTGGCTCAAACCTTTGAGATAAGCATCACTGCCCACGATGGACTGATGCAGGATAGCTGTTTCGAGTTGGGCATAGGCGCCGATGATGGAGTCGCGGATGATGGAATGCTTGATGATAGTGTGTTCGCCTATAGAAACATTGGGGCCGATGATCGAATCGCTGATATCGCATTGTTCAGCGATGCTCACAGGCGGAATGATAATGGTATTGTGAAATACATAGCGCTTGGAAACCGCCTCGGGCTGATTCCTCAGCAGAACGGCATTTGTCTCCAGCAGATTGCCCTTGCTCCCGCAATCGAACCAGTTACCTACTCTGAATGTTCCGACCTTCTCCCCTTGTTGTATCATCCGTTCGATGCCGTACGTCAGATGAAACTCTCCCTGATAACGTACATTGTTACGAATGATGTAGTCCAATGCATCCAGGAGCTTTCCTGCCTTTTTGATATGGTAGATGCCGACCAGGGCCAGATTCGATTTGGGTATCACCGGCTTTTCCTCTAAGCGTGTGATGAAGCCATCATCGTCCAGTTCAGCCACACCGAATTGACGGGGATCTTCGACTTTCCGGAGTCCGAGTGCGGAAAACGGCATTTTCATGATTTCCGCCAAATCGAAGTCGATGATGGTATCACCAAGGACGATCAACATTTCTTCCTCAGGCTGGATATGCTCGCGGGCCAGCCATACCGCATGTCCGGTACCCTCACGCGGTTCCTGCACAACGAAAGATGCGTTGATTTTCGGATATTTCGAACGGATATAAT
>CAZPCA010000017.1:2390-9260 GCA_964584995.1 uncultured Bifidobacterium sp. | reverse complement strand
ATTTTATCTCCCAAATACCCGATAATGAAGACGAAATCGGTGAATCCTCCGGCGATGATGTAATCTACGATGTGAGAGAGAATAGGCTTCCCTGCAACCGGCACGAGGGATTTCGGCTGGGTATGTGTGTGGGGACGAAGTTTTGACCCTATTCCGGCTACAGGAATCACAATTTTCATGGCAGGTGTAAAAGTACATCTTTGTCATCAGTTAGGGCTTAAGGAGTAGTGTGTAAGAGATCGCATCTGCTCTTTTTAAGTCTTGTTGACGGACCGACTCCGCACAAGTTTCCGTACTTTTGCGGCGATGAGATTCCTTAGGGTACTTTTCAAATTCCTGGTGTTTTTCCTTTTCCTCGGCGCATTGAACTATCTGGATATTTACCGGTTCGGAAAAACACATTTATCGCAGGAGGTTCGCACCGACACCATTCACTACGTGTTGGTTCCAGGAGCTGGACGCCATTATCCCAACGGGGCTGTTCCCAACTATGCATTTTTAGGCAGGATGGATGCTGCCGCTGATTTTTGGAAACAACACAAACACAGCAAACTGATTCTCAGTGGATACGATGACGGGTGGTACTACCATGAGGCCGACGACATGCTTGCGGCTCTTCGACAAAGAGGCGTACCGGACAGTGTTTGCGTGTTAGACAGAGGCAGCCGAAACACCAGGGCCAGTTTGAATTACTTTAAAAAGAATTTCGGTTCCCGCTCTGTCGTATTGATTTCACAGCCATTACATTTGCACCGCACCCTTTGGATAGCCCACCACCTCTGCATCAATGCCTGGGGTGTGGAAGCCGGAGGTTTTCCGGATGGAATTCCGCGCTGGTTTTATTTCCGCGAATTCGGAGCGAGAATCAAAGCGAGAATCGCAGTATGGAAAGCTGATGAGGGCAGATAGAATTTCAAACGCATGCAAAACAGAATCACGGAAATACTAAAAATCGAACTTCCTATAGTACAGGCAGGAATGATATGGTGCAGCGGTTGGCGGTTAGCCAGTGCTGTTAGCAATGCCGGCGGACTGGGCCTTCTCGGCGCGGGCTCCATGTATCCCGATGTGCTGCGCGAGCAGATTCGGAAATGCAAAATAGCTACGGGCAAACCCTTCGGTGTGAACATCCCACTACTCTACCCGAACATCCAGGAACACATCCAGATCATCATTGAAGAAAAGATACCTGTGGTTTTCACTTCTGCAGGAAATCCGGCCACATGGACGGGAAAACTGAAGGAGCAGGGCATCACCGTGGTGCACGTAGTCGCCAATACGAAGTTTGCAAAAAAATGTGCCGCAGCGGGGGTTGATGCCATTGTTGCGGAAGGTTTTGAGGCGGGCGGTCATAATGGTCGCGAAGAGACTACCACTCTTTGCCTCCTACCGCAAATCCGCGATGCTGTGGACCTTCCATTGCTGGCGGCTGGCGGTATTGCCAGCGGCAGAGCCATGCTCGCAGCCTTCGCTTTGGGAGCCGAGGGTGTTCAGATCGGATCACGCTTTGTAGCCTCCGAGGAATCCTCCGCCCACGAGAACTTCAAGCAAAAGGTCATCCATGTCGGTGAGGGAGACACCCAGCTCTCGCTCAAACAGCTCACGCCGGTACGCTTAATTAAAAACAAGTTCTTTCAGGACATAGCGGCTGCCGAGGCGCGGGGCGCCAGCGCAGAAGAACTTCAACAGTTGCTTGGACGCGCAAGGGCCAAGAAAGGAATGTTCGAAGGCGACATGGACGAAGGCGAGCTGGAAATCGGACAGATCGCCTCCAGTTTCCAGCGCATTCAACCGGCAGCCGTAATAGTAAAGGAGATTTGGACAGAGTTCGAACTCACACGGAAAAAACTTTCATCACTTTAATGTACTCACCCTATCAGTGACCTCTTACCACGCGCATGATACAATTTGAACGATTCACATTAGACAACGGACTTGTCGTACTCGTACACGAAGACACGTCCACCCCTTTGGTGGCGATGAATATTCTCTATAAAGTCGGGGCACGCGACGAAGACGAGCACAGGACCGGCTTCGCACACCTCTTTGAACACCTTATGTTCGGGGGGTCTGTCAACATCCCCAGCTATGACGAACCCTTGCAACTTGCAGGTGGTGAAAACAATGCTTTCACGAATAACGACATCACCAATTACTACCTCACCATCCCTGTTCAAAACCTTGAAACCGGCTTCTGGCTTGAAAGCGACCGTATGCTGAGCCTTGCCTTTACGGAAAAGAGCCTGGAAGTACAACGATCGGTCGTCATAGAGGAGTTCAAGCAGCGCTACCTGAACCAGCCTTACGGAGACGTATGGCTGAAATTACGGCCCCTCTCTTACAAGGTACACCCTTACCGCTGGGCCACCATTGGCAAAGACATCTCACATATCGAAGAAGCTACCCTGGAGGATGTCAAATCGTTTTTTAAAAAGTGGTATGCGCCCAACAATGCGATTCTGAGCATTGCGGGCAATTGCAGCATAGCCAGGGCGAGGGAATTGTCAGAAAAATGGTTCGGTGGTATTCCTTCCGTACAAATCCCCCTCCGTCAGTTGCCTGCTGAGCCTCAGCAGAAAGAACTCCGGGAGGAAGAAGTTCACGCCTCTGTACCCAACACTCATCTGTATATGACCTGGCATTGTTGTTCAAGAGCGCATGAGGATTTCTATGCTACGGATCTCCTGAGTGATATTTTATCCCGCGGAAAATCATCGCGTCTCTATCAGTCGCTGGTGAAAGAGCAGCAACTGTGCACAGACATCAGCTTTTACATGCTCGGCGACCTGGACGCCAGTCTGCTCTACCTCGAAGCCAGGATAGTTCAGGGTGTGGCCATGCAGGAAGTGGAAGACGCCATTGCGGTGGAGTTAGAGAAGGTAAAAACAGACATCACCGAAAGGGAACTCACCAAAGTGAAGAACAAAGCAGAGGCATCCAACGCCTTCTCCGAAATGGGCATTGCCAACAAAGCCCTCAACCTGGCATACTATGAGCTTCTTGGCGATGCTTCCCTCTGCAACAGCCTGCAGGAGAAATACGCTGAAGTAACAGCCGATCACATCATGCGGATAGCCCGCGAAGTTCTGACCAAAGAAAACTGTTCCATCCTCCGCTACCATGCAGCACACTAACCATCCCGATCGACTTCATGCGCCTGGCATTGCCACCCCGGCAGACTTTCATTTCCCCGATGCCGAGAAGCATATCACCCAACAGGGCATTCCGGTGTTTGTCATCCATTCCGGTACTCAGGAGGTGGTGAAAATCGAATTTGTTTTTTCAGCCGGCAATCTTTCCTCCGAAATACCCTTGCTCGCCTCTGCAGCGAACGAGCTGCTCGACGAAGGAACCACGAACTACACCTCTGCAGAACTCGCCGAAGCACTCGACTATTACGGTGCTTATTTTCAAACCGAGAGCACTCCTGACTATGCAGGCATCACGCTGTATTCGCTCAATAAATTTGTTGACCAGACATTGCCGTATGTGGCAGACCTACTGTTGCATCCTGCGTATCCTGCCAAAGAAATCGAGACATACAGCATACAGGGAAAACAACGCCTGGCGGTGCAACTCAATAAGGTTGATGTCCTTGCCAGACGTGCATTCTTCAGTACGCTCTTTGGCGAACAGCACCCCTACGGTCGTGTTTTACAGCCCGAGCATTACGACACCATCACCACCGAAAACCTGAAGGAGTTCCATAGCAAAAGGTACAAAGGCGGCTTGAAAGCCGTATTTGTTTCCGGACTACCCGGCAAAAACACGGTACAGCGGATCCTCCATTTTATCGATGAAGCCGGATTTAACCCATCGGAACTGCCGGATTTCAGCAGTTCTCTCCCCGGCCCGCAAAAAGTTTTCGTGCCGAAGCCGGATGCCATGCAGTCGGCCATCAGGATTGGACGTCGACTTTTCCGGAGAAAGCACCCTGACTATTTTACTTTCAGTGTTTTAAACACCATTTTGGGTGGATATTTCGGCTCAAGGCTAATGAGCAATATCCGTGAAGACAAGGGATATACCTATGGCATAGGCTCTGGGGTAGTCAGTCAGCACCTGGATGGTTATTTCTTCATTGCCACCGAAGTCGGCGCTGATGTGAGGGAGGCCGCTGTTGGGGAAATTTACCATGAGCTCAAAAGGCTGCGCGAAGAAGCAGTTCCTGAGGGAGAACTGACGCTGGTGAAAAACTACATGACAGGTGCTATTCAACGCAGCCTCGACGGTCCTTTCGCATTGGCAGAAAAGCAGAAGATGCTTCATCTTAACAACCTGGATAGCAGCTACTTAAACAAGCAGCTGTTTGCCATCCAGTCCGTTACTGCCGATCAGATTCGGTACTGTGCTGAAAAGTACCTTCAGGAGAGGGATTTCACAGAGGTAATTGCCGGAAAATAGGCGTTGCTACGTACGTGATTTTTTCCTAAGTTTGGGGTTCACGCGTTTATCCCATCCAATGAAAAAATTACTTATCGTTCTATGTCTACTGCTTTTGGCGGGGACACGGACATCCATCGCATCCCACCTTATGGGTGGCGAGGTGACCTGGGACTGCATAAAGACCGGTCCCAATACGGGTCGCTTTGTTTTTAAAGTGAAGTTGTACAGGGACTGCAATGGTATTCCAGGTCCGGGTTCCGTAACACTAACTACCAATGCACCCGGCTGGGGGGGCGGTATTCTTTGCCCACAGGTATCGTTGACGGATATCTCTCCCGTCGGCCCCGGCTGTCCGACCTGTGCTAACCCTCTCGGACTGGCGAACGCGGTGCAGGAGTATATCTACCAGTCTGCGCCCATCCTCATTACAGGTGTTCCACCGGCTACCGGTTGGTTTTTCTATTACAACGACTGCTGCAGGAATGGGGCCATTACTAATCTGGGCGCCGGAGCCGGTGATTTCACCTTGCGGGCTTTCATGTACCCCTATAACGCGACCAACACGAATCCCTGCTTTGATTCTTCTCCACAATTTGCGGAGAAGCCACAATTGGGAACCTGTACGCGTAACGAAACTTCCTACAACCACAACGCCATTGACCTTGAGCTGGACTCCCTCGTTTATTCCTGGGGAAATCCATTGCAAAACGGCTTCCCGGGAACCAATTATCCTTTTGCCGGCGGATACTCAGCCACCAGCCCCTTGCCGGGTCCAGCTCAAAACCCTTTGAACGTGGCACCGGTGATGAATTTTCAGACCGGCGTGGTGACCTTCACTTCCTTCACTCCTGGTGCCTTCGTAACGGTGACCAAAGTGACGGCCTACAAGTGCGGGATCAAGGTGGCAGAGATTTTCCGTGAAATTCAGATTGCGCTGCTGAACAATTGCATCATTAGTCAGCCCCCGACAACTCCTACAACCGTCTACAACACCCCTCCCGATGTACAGGATCTTTTGGGCAACCCGCTGAACGCAATTATCGATACGGTATTTGCAGGAGACACCGTCGATATCACCTTGGTGGCGTTCGACTTCGAATCCCTACCTGCCAGTGCATCCACTGCCCCGAATTATCCCAGCCAAAGTTTGAGCCTTTCGGCCTCCGGCTCGCAGTTTGGCACCAACTTCACGAATTCATCTGCCGGATGTCCATTCCCGCCTTGCGCTACGCTCGATCCCCCATTGATCGATACCATCCCTCCTATCCAGACCAATTTTTTCCCCCTTACCCTGCAAACCAGGTTCCGCTGGATCACAGACTGCAATCATCTTCCTAAAAATGTGGGCTGCGTGAACCTCTCCAGCACCTATAACTTCGTATTGAAGGTGTATGACAATTTCTGCCCATCGCCTGCGGTAAATTTCAACACGCTGACCATTGTTGTTGTAGCTCCTCCGCCTGTGGGCAAAGCCCGGATGAAGTGTGCGGATGTGCAAGCCAATGGCAATGTCAATCTGACCTTCTTGCCTCCTATCGACACGGGAGAAGTGGATACCAACCAGTTCTTCAAAGCTTTCTATATCTACCGCTCTCTGGCTGGACCAGGAGGGCCTTTTGCGCTCATCGACAGCATGAAGAACTTCAGTATCGCCAACTACGATACAGTTCTCACCTATAATGATTTGACGGCTAACGCCAACGCCGGTCCGATTTCCTATTACATCACCACACGTTCCGGCTGTGACCTCTTGGCAAGACCCCTGAGTGACACCATCAGCACTATGTACCTCCAGGTTTCTCAGGTTGGTACTGATGCTTCGCTCAGCTGGACACCTCTTCGTACTCCCTTGCCCTCGAGTTCTACGAGGAAATATTATATTTTCAGAGAGCAGCCTCCCGCCGGTTCCGGCAATTGGGTATTGATCGACTCGACCACTTCGACCACTTACCTTGATCCCGTTTTTGTGTGTAATGACTCCATCAATTACCGGATTCATGTGGTTGATACCTCAGCCGCTAATTGTGTATCGCGCTCCAATATTGACGGGGCGCTGCTGCAAAGCCAGGTCCCTAATATCACTGCTCCCTCGCTGCGCTCCACAGAGGTACTTGCCAATGGAGATGTGGCCTTGTGCTGGATTGGGAGTATCGACACCGCACAGTATTTTTCTGAATACAGAATCTATCATTCCATCAACCGGAATGGTCCGTATGCACAAATCGGAGCGGTCAGCAATTATGCGGCCAATGTCTTTACCGACGTCGGGGCGAATGCCAATGCTACTGTCAACTATTACTATCTCACCCTGGTAGCCGGTTGCGATGCTACCAACCTGGACGAGACGGATATCTCCACCAGCGACACCCTGGCCTCCATTTTACTTTCCACGAACAATGCCACTCTTGGCTTTGCCGATCTTAACTGGAACCCGCTCAGAAGACCACTGCCGGTGACCAGTACGGGCAGTTACATCGTGAACAG
>CAZPCA010000017.1:0-2380 GCA_964584995.1 uncultured Bifidobacterium sp. | reverse complement strand
AGGCGTATACCCCCAGGTGCATGGGCGGTCATCGGTACAACTTCCGATACCACTTACCGTGATACCATTGTACTTTGCGATACATTGATTCAATACAGGGTGGATATCGGAGATGCCTCTGCCTGTTTCTCTAAATCATCCGTAGACCAGGACCAGTTCAGCTCGCTGGGTGATATCATAGACAACCCAGACCTTCGTTGCCTGGCCGTACAAGCCAACGGCGATGTACAAGTCACCTGGATAGCCCCTCCTGACCCTAACAACTTCTTTGCAGGTGTCGAAGTGTATTATGCGGCTACTGCAGCGGGTCCCTATAACCTTGTGGGAACGGTCACCAACTATGCAACAACCAGTTTCAACCATATAGGTGCTGCCGCGAATGGAGCTCCCAGGTATTACTATCTTAAATCACTTTCTGGATGCGACGGATTGCAAACCGACGGAAGTACCAGTGATACATTGGCCACCATGTACCTTACGGTGAACAATGCCAATTTAGGTTTTGCAGATTTGACGTGGAATGCTATGCATACCCCGATGTTGGGGACTGCTCCCGGCCCTTACCGTGTCATGCGCAGAAGTACCGGGGTTGGAGCTTATGTACAGATTGGCACGACGAATAACCTTACCTACAGGGATACCATCACCACCTGTAATGTGCCCTTTGAATACCGGATTGAGTTGAACGACAATGCTCCGTGCACCTCCATCAGTTCTGCCGACAATGATATTTTCACCTACGTCGGCAACGTCATCGGTAATCCGACACTGCGTTGTGTAAGCGTGCTGGCCAACGGCAATATCCAGCTCACCTGGGAGAATCCCTCCCCTACCAGCTTCGCGAATTTCAACGAATACGAAATATGGCGAAACGGTGGTGCAGGGGTTACCCTTATTGATTCGGTGAGCAACAGTGCATTGAACACCTTCACCGACATCAATGCCAATGGAAACACACAGCCTTATTCTTACTATCTGGTCACACAAAGCGGATGTACAGGACAGGTGACCAACGGTACCAACGGAAATACGTTAAGTTCCATTTTCCTGACTACTGCCGGTATTCTGGGCCAAGCCAACCTTAGCTGGACGCCACTTGCCAGTCCTTTGCCAGCGACCACCACGGGTGGACAATATAACGTATTCAACACCTACAACGCAGCAGGTACTCTGCAACAGATCGGTGATACTGTTTTGCTGGTGTACCAGCACCCCATCAATGACTGCGATACCACGCTTTCCCATCAGGTGACGGTGAATGACAATTTCGGCTGCATCAGCCGCTCGAATATCACAACAGGCAACTTCACCTTCGTTGGTAACATCGTCAACAATCCGGACCTGCGTTGTGTGGATGTGCTTCCGAACGGGCAGATTCAACTAACATGGATTGTTCCGGGAGGTTCCAATGACGAATTCAACGAATACGAAATATTCCGCAACAGCGGTGCGGGTTTTGTCCTTTACGATTCCGTCAGCAATTTCAACCAGACCACCTGGACCGATGCCTTTGCCAACGGCAACAATCAATCGTATAGCTATTACCTGCGCAGCCAATCCGGATGCACAGGCCAACTGGACAATGGCTCTACGAGTGCCACACTCAGTTCCATTTACCTTACTGCAACACCGGTACTTGGATCGGCCAATCTTACCTGGACCGCCTTATCTACCCCCTTGCCTGCAACCGTAACAGGAGGCCAATACAACGTTTGGTCCACCTACAATGCCACGGGGACACTGACGGTATTCGGTGATACAGCCCTCCTGCTCTACTTCCAGAACATTGTGGATTGTGATACCACGCTCAGTCATCGCGTGAGTACAACGGACAACAGTGGCTGTATCAGTCGCTCGAACGTTACCACCGAAGATTATACCTGGCAAGGTAACATTGTCAACAATCCAGACCTGCGTTGTGTAAGCGTTCTTCCCAACGGTCAGATACAATTGACATGGATCACCCCTACTGGTTCCAACGACGAATTCAACGAGTACGAGATTTTCCGCAACAGCGGTGCCGGCTTTGTGCTTTACGATTCTGTCAGCAACTTCAACCAGACCACCTGGACCGATGCCTTTGCCAACGGCAACAATCAATCCTACAGTTATTACCTGCGTAGCCAGTCGGGATGCACAGGACAGCTGGACAATGGCAGTACGAGTACCACGCTCAATTCTATTTACCTGACCAGTTCCAATGCCACCCTCGGTCAGGCTGGATTGAACTGGAATGCCCTTCCGGCTCAGCCCACTTCAGCAGCTGCAGGTTACAATGTATGGAGCAGTTATCCCAATGGCAATTCGCTCAGCATCATCAACACCACCTTGCTGACCTCCGCTACTGAAACCATCAGTGATGGCGATGCGACCTTGCTGC
>CAZPCA010000016.1:0-29202 GCA_964584995.1 uncultured Bifidobacterium sp. | reverse complement strand
CTGATGTCTTCTGTTGTCGCACCATTGGACCATTGATACGTATTGCCGCTGATGATGGCGACTGCAGTGGTGTCATCGGTATAAGTGAGGCTGGTTGCCCAGGTGCGAGCGGTGTACTGACCGGTCAAAGAATTGTAGGCGCCGGTGGCACGTACGAAAATACCATTGGCCGCAGCATCTGGACCCAGGAAACTGCTCCCTTGGAAAAATCCACCGGAGTAGCGGTCATTGACGGGAAGCTTGAATCCCGCAGTGCCCCCGGCTACTATAGCCGTTCCATAACCGGAGCCATAGAAAATGGCGTCCACGGGTGCAGTGGTGGAATCCAGCGTAGCCGCAGACTGACTGAATACAGCGATACCGTCCGCATTGGTGGTACCGTTACCGATGACACCTCCTACCGTGACGCCGCCTATTCCGCCGGCACCGGGCTGGGTGGTCACATCGCGGACGCTGATCTTGGTTCCGTTCACGGCCATGTTGCTGCCGCCAACATACACTACATCGCCAGTGGCCACAACTCCGCTGTTGATTTCGAATGCATAAGTGCCGTTGGTGGTGGCGCTTGCCACTCCGCCCTGCACCCATCCTTTCGTAGTGGCAGCACCGTTATTGGCAACCACCACCGTGTAGGGGGTGATGGAAAAATCGATGAAGCGCGTCGCCACCAGCTCCACCCATTCTTTGGAGGAGTCGGCTCCGACAGGATTGGCCAGAAACTCTGAAATGAGAAGTCCGGGATTCGAATTGTTGATGGAATCATTGGAAGCCGTAAGATTGACAGTTCCATTACTGTTACCCGCACAGGTGACATTGGTGGATATGGCACTGACGGTGAAGTTACCGGGATCGGTCACGGTACCGAAAGCGTTGGTGATGCATCCGGCTGCATCCGTGACGGTGACACTGTAAAAACCCGCACTCAGGCCGGTGATGTCTTCCGTTGTAGCACCAATATCCCACAAGAAGGTATATCCCGGAGTACCACCACTCACCGTGAGGTTGATACTGCCGTTGCTGAAGCCCTGACAACCGGGTGCTGTCACAGTCACATTCGTTGAAATGGCCGTTGGAGAACCTACCACTACATCCAGGGTATCGCTGCAGGCAACCGCATCGGATACGATCACCGAATACGTTCCGGCACTCAACCCGGAAGGATCTTCGACAGAGGCGCCGTTACTCCAGGCGAAGGTATAGGGAGAGACTCCTCCGGAAACGCTGAGATCGATGCTGCCATTTGTTCCCCCGAAGCAGGATGGAGCACTGGCCGATGCGATGAGTACCGGAGGCACACAAGAACAATTCTGTACCACCGCCAGCGTAGTGGCAACACCGGTACATCCGTTGGCATCTGTGACAATCACCGTGTAATCGCCCGAATCGGCTACGCTTGTAAGTGCGATCGAAGGATTCTGCGTGGTGGATGTAAAACCGTTGGGACCGGTCCATGAATACCCGATACCGCCGGAAGCGTTTAAACTCAGCGATAAACCGGCACAGACGGGGCCGTTATTGGAGGCCGAAGCGCTGACATTTCCAATGGAAATATTCTGGCCATTGTCGGCACCGGTACTTGCCGGATCACTGGCAATCACCCGTACACGGTATCCACTGCCTGCCAGAGTTCCGGCGGGTATAGTGCAGGAAATCGTTCCGCTGGTGTTTGTACCGGTGAATGAGCCAATGGTGACTGGCGAAGCAAAGTTGCCTGCCGCATTGCTGAGCTGTACAGAAAAAACATTTGTAGTACCAGGCGTGCCTGCATTAACGGTGTATGGTACGTTCAATGCTGCACCCGTAGTCGCATTTACACAGTAGGTCAGGGGACTCACCGTGCCGGTAGCAAGGCTGATACCTGAAGACGCGGTGAACTGGATATTGTCGAGGCGGTTGTTGCCTGAAGCTGTTGTAGCTCCTGTGAACGTGACCCGCACACGGGCATTGCCAACTCCGTTAAGCCCCGTAACCACCGGTAAATTGATCTGGGCAAATGATGTGGCAATAGTCGTGACCGTCTGGATGGGCGACCATGCAATGCCATCCGTACTGTATTCCCAGACCTGGGTATTGAAACCGGATGTAGTCCGTTGGCTCGCATAGCTGATGTTAAGGTTCACCCTGTTGGTCATGCTGAAGGTGAAGACGGCGGTCTTACCATTGGCAGCGTTGGAAAGTCCACCCAAAACTGCCAGAGCAGCGGGTGATGTGGTCACTGCAGACAAGCCATTCGTGGCGTTTACCGAGGTGCCGGTAAAGGCATTCAATTCCGTATTGGTACTCCCTGTGGCAGGTACGAACCAACTGCTGGAACCATTTGTTCCATCAAGGTAAAATGATCCGGAACCCACATTGGCCTGGTACACGCGTGGAGTGGCAGGAGCAACTGCTGTAGCTGTACCGCCCGTAGTAGTGGTTTGAAAATCCCAGCCGGCAACGATAGTCTGTGCATCGGATTCAAGTGCACATAAGGATGAGCAGATCCACAGCAGCGCAACTAATGCAAGTCGGCCTGGAGATGCTGTCTTTCGGAGGAGTGAACGAATAAGAAGTGATGAGGTGTTGAGGGTATGCATGGTCTTTGATTTTCACTCTGTAGACAAGGGTTCATCTGCAGGAGATTTATACCTGTAAATGCCGGAAAAGTTCTGCAATTTACAGCATTGCTTTTAGAGGTGCAAGAGGTATTTCGCAAGGAATAACACGGCTACCATTTTCAGTTTAACACATTGTTTTTCAAACATTTTAGTTCCAACAGGAAAGATGTCGAGTCTGCAATATCTGTAATACGAAAACCACCTAGCTGCCCAGCGAAGCTCCGCTGAGGGCGTTCAGGGGTGTTTTGAAGGATTTTATCTTAACTTCACGGCTTCTAACACAAGCCCAAGCCCCCCCTTGACTCCTATGAATAACACGGTTCCGGAAAAAGATCAGGATTCAAAAAAAGTAATCGTCATCATCGTGATTTCCATTTTATTGGGGGTCAATGCGCTCTTGCTGTGGCAATTTTTCGACAAAAAAACCCATCTGGAGCAGGTGAGCCGTGAACTGGATACCACGATGGCAGAGAAAGAATCTATTTCGGCCGAGCTGCAGCGGGTAAAGACAGAATACGAAAAGTTGAACCAGGAAAATGCCAGCCTGCAAAATCAGCTATCGGCCAAGGACGAAGAAATCCGTCTGAAAATCGAACAGATCCAAAAACTCTTGAATTCGGGGGATGCTGCCCAATTGAAGAAGGCGCGTCAGGAGTTAGCAGCTCTGAAATCGCTGAATCAGAGTTATGTTGCACAAATCGATTCGCTCAACGCCGCCAACAAGGTGCTTACGGATGAAAACCAGACATTGAATCAGACACTTACCACGGCCAATACCAGAGTGAACTCCCTAACGCAGGAAAACAGCGTCCTGGCCAACAAAGTAGCCATTGCATCCATCCTGAAGACCACCAATGTGAAGGCGCTGGGTGTACGTTACAAGAACAGCGGTAAAGAGACGGAATCCACCAAAGCGAAGAGCACAGACCGGATCAAAACCTGTTTCACCATCCTGGAAAACCTGGTGGTGGAGAAAGGACCTAAAGATATTTTTGTACGGGTAATCAGTCCGGACGGAGCGGTCATGTCGACCACCAGCGAGACCTTTATTTTCAACAATCAGGCAACCCTCTACACGACCAAAGAGTCGATCATGTACGAAAACAGGAATACCGACCTCTGCGTGTATTGGGAGAAAGGCAATTCTTACAATCCCGGTCGCTATACGATCGAATTGTACTGCGAAGGCAGTATGATCGGATCGACTTCACTGGAGCTCAAATAAACCTTTGAAGGGAACTCAAAAGAAGGCCCTCACCTGAGCACCTCCGGTGTGGATGACGTTCAGACCGGAAGGCTTTCTGCCCTCGTAATTCAGGCTTAGTTGCAAAGACGAACCCAGGCTGCGCTGGACGCTTAGGCTCCAGGTCATGTTTTCTCCCACCCGCAGCCCCTCGAGCATTTCGAAAGCCAGCGACGTTCCGGGATCACTGTTGTAGGCGATTTGTACCAGATTGAACTTAGCCGTGATGATTCCTTTCCTCACCGAATTGTACCGCCACTCCAGGCCCGCATCCCGAATGATGGCCAGCTCACGGCTACCCTCC
This sequence comes from uncultured Bifidobacterium sp., assembly GCA_964584995.1. Lineage (GTDB taxonomy): Bacteria > Bacteroidota > Bacteroidia > AKYH767-A > OLB10 > JAJTFW01. The sequence goes on along the minus strand of CAZPCA010000016.1, from coordinate 25,058 downwards.
GGCGCTACGTTGATTTTGTCCTTGTAGCGGAATGAACCGGTTATCCTGTACACCTGACCGGGCTGGAAGTTCAGGCGTGTATCGCTCTCCCTGGTATCGATGTCGAAATTACGGCTGGTGAAAGCGTCGGCAGCGCTCTGCTTACTGCCCCACTCCCCTTTTTGCTGTAGTCCCATCCAGCTGACCACATTCCAGCGTACTGTGCCGGACCATGCCTCTTGTCCGCGTGTTTCGAGTCCGTTCGCCAGCAGTTGCCGCACTTGCTGGTCCTGATAAGTGATATCCGCCGCAAAGACAGAACCCGTACGGTCAAAAAACAAGGTATGCCGGCTGTTGGCCTGTGTACTGAGCAGCAGGGAATCGGGAAGGATCCGCGGGAATGGATTCCAAACTGCCAGTGTATTTTCTCCTGTAATCCTGTTATCGAAACGAACGGAAGACAAGAGGCTGAAGCGTGCCCAGAGAGGTTTCTTGCCGGAGGTGAACCAGGCGGAAGGCTGCAGGTTGAGAACCGTGTTGAACTGGTTGAAGAAGACCTTGATGTAATCGTCGGTGTTGGCCAGGATGCGGATATAGTTCGCCTGATCGCGGAAGGCCGCCACCTCGAACTCATTCAATTGCGGTACACCGTCATCGTTATAATCAATCCAGGTATAGGTTCCCGTCCCCGGCGCCACCTCCACATAGGAATACAATCTGCGCGCTTCGCGGCCGGTGCCGCCTTCGTAGAAGGAATTCACCTGGATGGCACCCCGTGCGGCGACGAGTGAATAATCGGTGCGCCCGGTGGCGCTCTCCTCCGGTCGCGCAGGGGTAAGCAGCGTGTCCAGTATCCGCAGGTTGCGGTAATTGACCAGCACAGAGAGTTTCTGCCGGGGCGTTTTGTTCCATCCCACACTGAACTGTGCCATGTCTGCTATGCTTGCCAGTCGGAAATCGTTACCGGAAGGACCATCGTCTTCGCGCCGTGTATATCCCGCCTTGACCATCCAACGAACAGTATCGGGCCGTGTGATGAATACATCGGCGATACGGAAATGGAACGAAGCGGCAGCGAGCGAATCACTGCCGGGTAAAGACAGACGATTTCTCTCCTGTTCAAACCTGACGCCCGGAATCCATGAGCCGAGCTGCCGCGTCACTTCATCACGGTGACGCAGAAACGAACTTTGCTGCTGACCATCGCTTGTCAGCAAGCTGGCATCCCATTTCGCCGTCCATTTGCCGGGGCGCATGTTGCCGTTGAATGTCTGCATCCAGCCTTTGTACCCATCGCCCCGAAGGAAGGTCTTCAGCCCGTAACGTGCGTCGCCATGCCTGGTACTGCTCAATCCGATTTGCAGATTGGACAACCATTCACGTTCAAACGCACTCAGAGAGCCCGTGTTCCAGTCGCGCACAAACTCGACCGGGCGGTATACCTCAACCGGGCGGAACTTTTCATCGTTCACCTCCACCTGCAGTTGCGTCACCAGGTTCCATCCTGCAGTATTCCCCGGCTGCAACGCATGTCTGTCTTCGAATGTCAGTCGGGCGGCAAGACCGTCATCGTTGGCTTTGTCCTTGGTCGCAAAGCGGTTCACATCATCTTTGCTCACCGCCAGCTCGATGCCGAGTCTTGTTTCCGGCCGCAACTGGTATTTGAGCCAGGTGCTCGCCATCTGCCGCTGCTTGGGAGAAACCAGCAGGATCTTCGGCTCGTAACTCCCTTGCGGTACACCGTTAACGGGGGCTACCCAGCGGTACACCCTGCCGTTAGCCAGGCCATCGATGGCAATATAATTTCCCTTCCCCGTACCAACGTTGCTGAACGAAACACGGAAAAAGGCGCTGTCGGGACTGGAGGAATAGCGGTAGATACCCGGATAGAGCTGCGCTCCCACTACGGTATCCGAACGTGCATACAATACTTCGTTGATGTTGAAGGCGACACTGTCGGCACCGTCGGCGAAAGCAGCTCCCAGGCTGTCACCGGCCGCAGCCAGTAACTGCTTGTCTTCGATGGAAAGATCCTGCTGCAAGGGCTGGTTCTTGCTGTCCTGTTCCGAATAGATATTGAGGCCCGCCGACCAACGTTCGTTGCGTACGGCGGTGAAGCCGGTAAGCAATGTCCGGGCATAATTGCGGTCGGCGTACTGGAACTCCACGATGATCCGCATGTCTTTGTTGATCAGACGGCGGGTGGTGAAGGTGATCTCCGCGGTATTGTAGTCGATGATGTAATCGCGGTCCTGTCCGCGCTCCAGCAGCAAGCCATCGATGAACACCCTTTCGGAATTGGACATCACGACAATGAAGAGTTCGTTTTCGGCACCGCGTAAGCGATAGGGGCCCTGATTGGATTCGATGCCATTGAGGACATTGCGCGCGAATTTCCCTCTGGATATGGCCGCTCCCAGTCCGGCGGCCACCCGCAGCGAGGAGGTATCATCGGCCTGAAGTCTCCCATTGAAGGCATACAGTCCACCCTGGGCTTTTTTGAAATAGCGCATGAAGTATCCTTCCGGATTCCGGACGTCATAGTCACCGGCTATCAGCTTATGCTGCTCGTTGCTGAGCTGAATGAAGACGCGGTCGAATTCCTGCAGCTGCTGTGTATTCCCTTCCGCCTGCACTGGAATGTTCTCATCGGTGATGGCGGCCACCACATCGATATCGCCACGTATCCGGCCCGCCAGCTGAAGGTTCAGGCTTGAATTTACCACTGCGTCCTGATTGGTACCGATGCTGAGTCCACGTGCGATGGAACCGGATCGTGACAATCCTTCCAGACCGAACAAGGAGGAGCGTGTATCGTTGGTTCGCTCGGTGTATACTCCCTTTTCGGCGACGAAGGAGGATTCCAGCTTACGGCGATCGCGGAGGAAGCGCGGTGCGGTGAAGGAGAAGGGATAGACCCTGTAATGCACCACCAGTGGACCCTTGCTGTACAGGGAGTCAAAAGCCGGAGCGAGGAGAAGAATACGCGCTGAAAAAGGCTCGTACCAGCAGGCGGCGGATGGCAGTAATTTGTCGCCCGAGGTGATGCTCAGACTCCCGGGAATGATGCTCAGTGTGTCGAGCCGAACCGTATCACGGCCCGGGGTGAGCGCACGGTGGCGGATATTGTCCAGCTCCTGCGCCTTGACCTCGCCGGATCCGGCGAGCAGGTACAGTAAAACCAAAAGCAGATGGACGGTTTTCAACGGAGTTTAAAATTACAGCGTGTATCCCACCGAATGTAAACGAAGCAGATGAATTTTCCGTCTGTAGCTGTGCAAAAGTCCGAAAGCTGTTTTACATTCGCAGCCTGCACCATGGCTACACGCAAAATCATCACCTACAATGTGAACGGCATCCGTTCCGCCCTCTCCAAGGGATGGATGGAATGGGTCCGCACCGTGAATCCCGACATTGTTTTACTACAGGAAATCAAGGCGGAGCCGGGCCAGCTCGATCTGCCGGTATTCGAACAGGACGGATTCTACAATTACTGGCATCCTGCACAGAAGAAGGGATACAGCGGAGTGGCCATCTTCAGTCGGCAGGAACCGGACCATGTGGAGATCGGCTCCGGCAATGCGGACATCGATGCCGAAGGGAGGATCATCCGTGCGGATTACGGTAAGACCTCTGTGATGAGCGTTTATGTGCCGTCGGGGTCCAGCGGTGATCACCGTCAGGATTTCAAGATGGAGTGGCTACAATGGTTCAGCGAATACATCGGGGAACTGCGGAAAAAAAGAAGCGAACTGATCATTGGCGGCGATATCAATATCTGCCACAAGGCGATCGACATCCATAACCCGGTTTCCAACGCCAAATCATCCGGTTTTCTGCCGGAAGAACGTGCATGGATGGATCGGTTCCTTGATGGTGGTTTTGTCGACACGTTCAGGCATTTCCATGATGATCCGCACCAGTACACCTGGTGGAGTTTCAGGGCCAACGCCCGGGCCAAGAATCTGGGATGGCGTATCGATTACCTTTTCGCGACACAAAACCTCGAAGCAAGGCTGAAGCGTTGCGTGATTCTTCAGGAGGCCAGGCACTCGGATCATTGCCCTGTGATGCTCGACGTGGATTTCTGAAGCTGCAGTGGGAAAATGGTTAGCTTTGTAGAAACATCTCCTCTGTGAGTCAGCTTCGGGCCCTTGCCGGTCAAACAGCCATCTACGGACTCAGCAGCATTGTTGGACGCCTGCTCAATTACCTGCTTGTCCCGCTGTATACAAGGGTTTTTCTACCGGAGCAATACGGAATCGTTTCGGAATTCTACGCCTACATCAGCTTTCTGATGGTCGTCTACACCCTGGGACTTGAAACGGCATACTTCCATTTTTCCAATAATAAACTGAAACAGGAAAATGTATTTGGACATGCGCAGTTCACCCTGACCTTTACCACCGCTTTCTTCACCCTCCTTCTCCTCCTCTTCGCTTCACCGATTGCTGCCGGAATAGGCCATCCGGAGCATCCGGAGTACGTCCGCTGGTTTGCGTGGATACTGGCATTCGACACCTTGAGCACCCTGCCCTTCGCCCGCTTGCGGCAGCAGAACAAAGCGCTGCGCTTCGCCCTTGTTAAACTGGGAGGCATCTTCATCAACATAGGCCTCACATTATTGCTGCTACTGGTATTGCCTTCCACAAGTCTTTTGCCAGGCGATAGTACCGCTGCTGTAGGATATGTATTCATTGCCAACCTGGCCGCGAGCGGCTGTACGCTGCTGTTACTCCTCCCCGAGTTGCGACAGATGCGTACAGGCTTCAAATGGTCACTGCTACGTGAAATGGTGACCTACGGATTTCCCCTCCTTATTGCCGGTCTTGCCGGGATGATCAATGAAACACTGGACCGCGCCATCCTCAAGTACCTGATTCCTGACCAACGGCTGGCACTGGAACAGCTGGGAGTGTACAGTGCCTGTTACAAGCTTAGCATACTCATGACTTTGTTCGTGCAGACCTTCCGCTATGCCGCAGAACCATTCTACTTCTCCCAGCAGCATAAGGAGAACAGCAGGGAGTTGTTTGCCCGCGTTATGGAGTATTTCGTACTGATTGGATGCTGCATTTTCCTGGTAGTGATGTTTTATATGGATATCATCAAATTTTTCATCGGAGAGAACTTCCACAGCGGACTGGGCGTTGTCCCGATCCTTCTGATGGCCAACCTATGCCTTGGTATTTATTTGAACCTGAGCATATGGTACAAATTGAGCGGAAAAACCGGTTACGGGGCCTGGCTTTCCGTGCTGGGCGCGCTCATCACAGTTGTTTTCAATCTATGGCTCATTCCCTCGATGGGCTACACAGGAGCCGCCTGGGCGACGCTCATCTGTTACGGCTCCATGCTGGTTTTCTCCTATCTGAAGGGTCAACAAGTATGGTCGGTTCCTTATAACACAACGAGGCTTTTGATGATGCTCGGGCTCACCGTGGTCGTTTGGCTCGTATGGGAACAACTACGGATCTTCTTCCCGTTGGACGCATTGCGCTGGTCGGGCATCAGCCTGATGTTGCTCCTGGCCTATTTCGGTGCCTGGTGGAAGTTATTGGGTGGCCAGACCGATTTCCTCCGTTTTCCGGAAAAATAATACTACACTTGCAGCATGTTGAAATTACCAAAGGAAAGAAGCCCTGAAGCTTTTCTGGAAATCCTGCCCATTGACCGACCCGCCCTCGTTGACTTTTTTGCCACCTGGTGCGAACCCTGCGCCTTCCTCGACGAAATCCTGATTGAACTTGAACAGAAATTGGGTGAGCGCGTCCTGATTGTGAAAGCCGACGTGGATGAGCAACAACTGCTCACTACCCATTATAGTGTCAGAAGTGTACCAACACTCATGATTTTCTCCAAAGGCGAATTGAAATGGCGAATGGCCGGCTTTAAAATGGGCGCGGAGCTGGAAGCGGAGTTGAATCCATGGTTGCTATAAAAACCATCAGGCGTTAAAAAAAGCCCTCAGCATCTCGCGTTTACCGGGAGGACCAAGTATTACCTCCACCGTGAACCCTGCCTCTGAAAGCGTTTTCTTGACGGCGCTGTTACAAACATAGGTTACCAGTATTCCTGACGGAAGCATGGCCTTGGCTATACGTGCAAAGACATCCGGTGTCCATAGCTCCGGATGGATCTTTGGAGCAAATGCATCGAAGAATACTATATGGTAGCGTGGGTTTTCTTCTTTGAATTCCCGAACATCCAGTTGGCGCTTATCCAACACGAATGACGGTTCAATGTCCTGAACTGTGTTCCAGGGTTGGCGGTGCATCTGCAAAAAAAGTTCGTGGTCTTCCGGATAGCCGGTCAGCGATGCATAGGTGAGCTTATCCAGCAAGTCAGGATTGACTGGACTGACCTCCAACGCAGTATAATGCACGAGCAGTTGTTTTTTTCTACACTCCTGCAAGGTGAGCAGGGCATTGAGGCCCGTACCAAATCCGATTTCGAGTAGTTGTAATTGATTACCAAATCGTTCAACAGCCTTATGCAATCCTGCCTGGATATACACATGTCGGGATTCTGCTAACGCTCCGTGCCGGGAATGGTAGGTCTCATTCAGCGCGGCGTTAAAAATTGTAGGCGACCCATCGCCCGTGATTAAAATTTGCTCCATTGTTCTTGAAACTTTGAAAATCTTTCATGACAGGAACATTCAATAGGGATGTTCAATCTTCGAAAAATACAAAAAACAGGATTGCAATATCATGACAAATGTCAGTTTTCTGGGAGAATGGCAAATTTTAGGAATTAAGGTTGAGGGGCTTAATCTCGAAAAAACACAAAAAAGAGGCTGCCTCAAAAGCGACAGCCTCCATTGGGTGGTTGACCGACCAGGGCTCGAACCTGGACTTTTCTGAATCAAAATCAGACGTGTTGCCTATTACACCATCGGTCAATCCGTACTCGGCGGTGCAAATTTAGGAAATTCTGCTTTTCAAAACACAGAGGCTCCAAAAAAGAAAGACCGGACATTTGCCGGTCTTTGGACAAATTAAATTTGTATCTATCAGCTGTTTACAATCACCTTGAGCTTGGTGCCAGGTTTCAGATTCGCGTTGCGTAGGTTATTGATGTCCTTGATCATTTCTACCGTAACGCCTTCGTAGCGCCGCGCGATATTCCACAGGGTATCACCGGGCTGAACCACATGGTAGATGAATTTGGGCTTCCCGTCTCTGGAGGGCTCGGCCGACGAAGACGACTCTTCTATAGCTGAAGCCATCGTACTGTTTTCTTCAGCAGAGCTGTCCCGTTTTCCGGCAACGATCACATCGGTAGTTTTAACGGTATCGGTGCCGGTTTTCAGGGCCGTATTGTCGGGTATATTCGGGACTTTGACGGGGACTTTTGTCGTCACCAGGGTATAAACAGTGAGTTTTTGGCCTTTTCGTACGGTAGTTGAGCGCAGTTTATTCAGTTTTTTAACCTGCGCCACGGTCATATCGTATTTGCCGGCGATCTGGGACATGGTTTCGCCACGACGTACGGTATGTGTTTTTTTCACCCGTTTGGTCTGCGTCTCGTACCGTATGTTTTCCCCGTTGGTGGCGGAGGCTGTCAGTTCGCTGTCCTGCCTGCTGCTCCTGGATGCGTAGGTCGGCGCTACCGGTCTTTGAGGTGGCTGAGACTCCGCATAAATAGTCTCCTGATTCAACATGAACTGAGCCATTTTGGCAGTAGGAAGGCGTAACACATAGCCCGAGCCCACATCGGGAATCAGGCCCCTCTTGTAAATGGGGTTGAGGAAGGAAATTACATCGACAGGCAAATCGATCTGACGGGAAAGAACCTGAAAATTTATCGGCCTGTTCACGACCAAGGTATCCACTTCAAAATACGAGTACGTAGGATTTATCGGGTAGAGGTTGTGCTCGCGGGAATAGTTCATCACGTAGGTGACGGCGATGAAGGCGGGAACATATCCGCGGGTCTCGGCCGGCAGGTAGGGCATCAGTTCCCAGAAATTCTTCTTGCCTCCTGAACGCTTGATGGCTTTGTTGACATTGCCTGCACCGCAGTTGTAAGCGGCAATCACCAGCAACCAATCCTCGTAAATACGGTACATGTCCTTGAAATACTGACAGGCCGCTACTGTCGCCTTCACCGGATCGCGCCTATCGTCGGTATAACTATTGACCTTCAGATCGTAAATGATTCCGGTGTTGTACATGAACTGCCAAATGCCGGTGGCACCTACCCGTGAAACGGCAATCGGATTGAGTGCAGATTCCACGATGGAGAGATATTTGAATTCCAGTGGAAGTCCTTCGCGGTCCAGCACTTCTTCAAACAATGGAAAATACAAATTCGAAAGGCCCATGGCCCTTTGGGTCAAACCACGCTTCCTGGAAGCGTATAAATCAATAAAGCCCTTCACGTGTGGATTGTACGAAAGGGGAATCGGCGAATGGATGGCGGCAATGCGTTGCGCATACACTTCATCGGAAAATACAGGTATCGACCCCGGCACCACTGCCTTAGGATCAAAGCAGTTGGCCTCCAACTGATTATATCTTATGACGTGGTTGATGGTCGTCAAGCTATCCAACAAGGCCACTATGGGATCGTAGGTGTCGGAAGCAGCATTGTCAGGTGTTATTTCTCGATGATCCTGAGCGCGTACGGCTGCGCTCCCGAACATCACCAAAACAGACAGAATAAGACCTTGTATTAACTTCATTTTGAATTTCAGTTTTAGTTTCAGGGAGGATACGCTCCTGAAATATCGGTTAAAATCAAAACGAAGGGGAGTCAATCAAGCCATTTTCTTTCAGATTTTTCCAGCCTTCTCCGTCCGATGGTCATGCAGAAGATACCCATCAAACACTTTCAGGATGAAAAAAGTACAGGAAATGTTATTCGCCCTCGTTTTTTATCTCCGCTTGCAGAAAAAGAATTCGGCAACCGGCGAAAGGCAAAGTTAAAAACTTGGGGTGAACGTACGTGAATGGAGGGTGAATTTGAGGGCCTACTCTGCCGGTTTGAGGATCTGCGCCCTGGTTCGCTTCAACTTGATGTAATAGGGAGCTATGCTGAAAATGCCACCCATCAGCAAGAGTATGTACAACAAGAGAAGACTAGATATGTTCCTGAGCATCAGTGCAGTAATGATAAATCCGATATTCACCAGATAAAGGGTCAGGGCCGCCTCCCGGTGTGTTAGTCCGCAGTCCAGCAACTGATGGTGAATGTGGTTTCTGTCTGCCTGAAATGGTGAACGTCCGTTCAGGAGCCGAATGATGAAAATCCGCAAGGTGTCTGCAAGGGGAATAATCAGAATGGCAATGGCCATGGCCGGACTGGACCGGAAGGGGAATGCATAGGGAAGTGCGTCGAAACTGAGTTCTACGAAGCTGATGCACAAAACGGAGAGGATGAGTCCGATCACCAACGAGCCGGTATCACCCATGAAGATGTTGGCAGGAGAAAAATTATAGACGAGAAAGGCAAGCAATGAACTGAACAGCGAGAACGCAAGAATGCACAAGGCAATCTGATTGTAATTGTAAAACCAAAGTCCGAAGGTGAAGGCCGCAATGGCACCTATCCCACCGGCCAGTCCGTCGATACCATCAATCAGGTTGTATGCGTTGATGATGGTAAGGATCGTGAAGATGGTGACAAGGACACTCATCCAATACGGAATCTGGTATATGCCGGCGACACCGCACAGGGAGGTAATCCGGATATCCGCGAAAAAAACAAGGATCATGGCAGCAAACAACTGACCATAGAGCTTTTTATGGGCGGTCAATTCGACAAAATCGTCCTTTATTCCGATAAAGAACATTACGATGATGGCGGCAATGATGTATTGCGTATTGACAGTATCCAAACCCGCCGACCAGAGCGTGTAGGAGAATACAACCCCGGCAAAGATGGCAAGTCCACCCAGCGTAGGAATACCGGAGGCATGGGATTTCCTGACTCCGGGTTCATCGAAAAAATTCTTGATCACAGAGACACGGATAATGGGAGGTATTGCCAGAAAAGTGACAATAAAGGCTGTGATACAGGCAAAGGTCAGATTCAACATAATATCATTCGGAGCATCAATATAAAATGTAAAAATCCTGCTGATTGGATTTTATGGCTAATACAATGAAATGAAGTGTGAACGTAAGATTTTTAGCAATCAAGTTCGCCTCATGCTTTCTGTTGGCAAAGCTACTGCAAGCCAATGCTTATGTGCAAGTCAAAAAAATGACCTTTCTTACCAATTATCCAATTTGCATCAATATTTATCAATTAATTAATGTATCAATCTGAATATCCGCCCTTTATACGCTTATCACCTAAAGTGGTGATTTTATACTGGTTAAAAATCATAGTAGCGGTTGAACAAGCGGGTGGTAATGCCCGCCTGAATGAGGTAAGAGTTACTTTCAACCCCTTCCTGCTGTTGATTTCGCCATCCGATATTGGTGAATACGGAAAAACGTGAGACAGGATTCAGGACATAGCTGAGGTTCCATTCGACCCACATGATCCTGGTTTCAAGGCCCTGGGCGATACGGTTGTCAAACTCCTGCTCACGGGTTTGATAGCTTAGGAATACATTCTGCCCCCAGTTGCTGGAGCCAGTATCCACACCGGTCACCGCATAACTGCAGCGCATATCCGTAACCCATCGCTTGTGCTGATACTTCACAATTCCGATGGCTTCCCAGAAGTTCGCCCCGAGGGGATGGGCCAGCGGCTGCCGGTGATGGCTGTAACTGCCAATCTCGTCGCGGTGCTGATACGTGTACGGCCTGACGTAATTCAGCTCGCCTTGCAGGTAAAGATTCTTCACCCCGAACACGTCGAAGCTCTTGAAACCTCCCTGCAGGCCCTGCTTGTTCCCCCACCAACCCTTTCCGGACTTCACGTTGTCGAGCAGAAACTCATCGAGCATCAGCTGTGCATAGAGCAGGTTTTTGTCGTTGATCCTGAATTTCAGGTTCAGGCCCATCAAGACATTGTCGGGTGAGCCTATGCTGAACTCCACCGGTCGCAGAAAGATGAATGGATTCATATACCCGAAGTCAAAGCCCCTACTTGCTCCGCTGTCGGCATGCCAAATCACCGATTCAAAGACTCCGATACTCCAGCGTTTCCCCAAGTTCAGATCGAGGTAATGCATGGAAGCGTATTTGGACTGGAATGGATATTCATCGTTATTGTCGACACGGTCGAGGTTGCGCAGCTCCATGAACAGGTTGACATAACGGATTTTCCATACATCCGTCACTATTTTCACATAGGGATAGTGGAATGCGTTATCGGAAAGGAGGAGCGAACGGTAGCCATCGCCGATGAAATGCCTGTCCTGTCCGAACTCGAACGTGAAATGACGGTTTAGACGAAAGTTGATGCTTCCGGTCGCGAAAGCATAATCGAAACTGCTCGTTTCAAAACGCTTGACCCTTCCCTGTCCGGGTACTACACGGCTCTTGCGCACTGCGGAGTCGAGATACAGGGGGAATTTCGCCTGATTCTCGTAAAAGGTGGCATTGAAGCCGAATCGCTTGCCGATACTCCCATTGACCCATACTCCCCGCGTATTGTAATAAAACATGCTGTCGTTGGTGGCATCACGGCCCAGGGCGCCTTCAAACACTGGGTCGAGGTAAATGCGGTAATCCTCGTCCTCCACCTGCAGCAAATGCTCAGTAAACAACTTGCGTCCGAGCCATGAGGAATTGAACTTTTTATCCTGCCGTACAGGAATGGACGTGAGGGAATCGTACAGGTGACCGTAATCGCGGAGCGACAATGCCGCAGAGTCAGCGTAGGGGAGACTGGCATCCACCACATCCGCCCTGAGAAACGGCTTGAAAGACGTGTGCACAGTGCTGCCCACACGGTTCATGTCGCGCTGGAACAGCTGCTCCACCGGATTGCTGAGCGGAATGAAATTGCTCTGTGCGGTAGCGGCTACGGCCAGGCATACCATACTAACGATAAGGGACAGGTGTTTTTTCATGATCATCGGTTTCCATAGACCTTGCCCTGATACCACACGCGGGAAGTACCGTCAGGGAGGTCGTATTTGAGTGTATTGCCGTTCAGCTCGAAGCCGGTAATGCGTTCCATGGTCACCTCGTGACTCTTGCCGCCCGAAAAAACGTGCAGCCTGTTATTGGGATCCATCCACGCCACGTTGTTCTCACTGAGTTGATAGCTGACCGGCATGAATTCGTCCAGGACATAGCGCTGCCCGTCGAGTAAAACCTGCAACTGGTTGTTGAAGAAAAAAAGCACCGTTCGGTCCCTGACCGTGTAGAAATCGGGAACATAGGATTCAGCACGGACCAGTTTGCCTGCATGGAAGACCTTGAAGGTATTATCGTCCGCGACATACGCCAGCACATCAACTCCGGTCTTGTAGGATTGAGGGAGTAATTTTTCAAGGACCAGGATTTTACCGTTGTAAAACACCTTGAGGTAATTGTAAAGTCCATCCACGTAGGCGACCATGTTCCCGCCGGGCTCGTAAGACAGCGGCGCTATATTGTCGATATCAAAAACATGGTCTGCAGTATAAAACCTGAAAAATCCTGCCCTGTTCACCCATGCTACCGTATTCTCACCGACCTTATAATCCTGAAGCCCTCCGGTCAAGGTGATTTCCAGGTCCTGGACCTTGCCGTTTTTGTACATGCGCAAAATGTCTACGTTCAAGTCCCGGTACACAAGTAAGCTGTCGCTCACTTTGAAGTCGCGCAGAAAATACGTCAGTGGCTGAGCATTCCCGTTCTGAAATACATGCAAAACCTGCTCGCGCCGGTAATACAAGAAACTCTGTGTGATTTCGTAGGCGGTAGCCGTCATATCCCCCAGCTTGAACTTTTCTCCGTTCTGATAAACCATCAGGTCGTTGGCGTTGTTGGCGTAGGCAATCATACTGCCGGCGGCCTTGTACGAGCGGACAGGCTGCTGCTCCAACTGTCGGGGCACTCCGTTTTCGAAAATGTACAGGAAGTTGCGGAAGTCCCTATACCCCTGAATGAACACAGGAACACCGTTCCCGGCAACACCCTGCAGAAAAATCAGGAGCAAAAAGCAAAGCAAACGCTTAGTGTGTCTCAAGCAGCTTCAGGATTTCATCCAGTTTCGGAGTCAAAATTACTTCTATACGTCGGTTTTTTCGGCGGCTTTCCGCTGTATTTCCAGTATCGATCGGCATGAATTCGCCCCGACCTGCAGCGGTGAGGCGCCCTGGATTGATTTTGCTGTTCGCCAGCAGGATTTTCACGACCGAGGTGGCACGCATGACGCTGAGGTCCCAATTGTCCCTGATTTCGCCGGTTCCCTTCATCGGAACATTATCGGTATGTCCTTCGATGAGGATGCTGATATCGCTGTTCTTCTCCAGCACCTTTCCGAGATCCCTCAGGGCCTCCACTCCTTTCGGATCCACCACCGTGCTGCCGCTCGCAAAGAGGAGGCGTTCTTCCATCATGACGTACACTTTCCCGTTCTTCATTTCAACAGTCAAACCCTTGTCTTTATACCCCAGCAAGGCGGCGGATACAGCATTCTTGAGCATGTTCGCCGCAGAGTCCTTGGCAGCCAGCATGCGCTCCAGCTCAGCAAGTCGTAACGTGGTCTCGTTGAGATCGCGGCTGATCTGTGAAAGGCTGTCTTCTTTCTGGCGCAGCATACGCGCCTTCACCGCAAGCTCGTCTTCCTGCTGCTGCAACTGCTCCCGGGATTTTTGCAGGTCGCGGATCAACTGCCGTGTAGCTTCCGCATTGGCGGCAGCGGCAGGACCGTCTTTCAGCAGGTTATTGTACGTGGTATTGAGCTTGTCGTAGCCCGCCTTCAGGCTCCTGTAGCTTTCGCCCCGGGCAGCAGTGTCGGCCTGCAAGGCCTCCACCCTGGCCCGGAGATCGTCGGTCAGAGCAGTCAATTCCGCCTGTCGGGTGCTCAGTTGAAGGTTGGCCGCCTTCAGTGCTTCGTTTTCCTTTTCACAGGCTTCCTTTTTGGCTTTTACTTCATTGTGCATACGGGCAGGTACGCAGGAGGCCAGGGCCAGGGTTGCAGCAGCAACGAGAGGGAGAAAATGCTTCATGGTGTATTGGAATGCACTAAGGTAGAGAGATGCCCTCCCCGAATGTAAGCCCCGACAGAGACTATTCAACACAATCGTGTTGAAAGCAGCCGTACTGAATAGCGGATGTAAGAAACCGATACTTTTTATCCATTCACCTGCGTTATCGCTTCATAGCTTAGTGGTTCTGCACAAATCCCCGTCCTATGGAAAAGAAGCTCAGCGAAAACTGGATCACGGAATCGCACATCGATTTCGAATACAAAAAATACCTGCTGCTGGCCTATCTCCAGCACGTGAGCGAACGTTTCGAGGAGATACGTTTGTACCCCGCCCTCAGCGAACTGGTGAGGCATTACCGCAACCTGGTCAAGCTTCGGGAGCAGAAAAAAAACATGTTCGAGCGCTTTCCTGAAAAACTGAACGGAACGGACTGGCAGGGGCTACAGCTCGTCTACGAAAAACTCTGCAACGACGATGACCTGATGAAGGAAATCGAAAACATCATCTCCTTCAGCATCCCCCAGTTCGAACTGCACCTCAGCGAAGGGAGAAAAATATACGACCTCATCGAATCCAAACTGAGCATTCAGCCGGTGGGCATCGTTCCCTTGCATACCGATGCGGGCTACCTCCTCCTGCAGAACGGCGACAAACGCGAAACGGTGGTCTATGAATTCGGGATTACGATTTTCGATCAATCGACCGAGCGGTACCGCGCCATCAGTACCCGTTACATCGACCGTTTCGAGTCGACACTCGGCAACACTTATGAAAACATCAAAGGGGAACTCATCAGCGTGCATCCGGAATTGCCGAACCCCGCCACCTATGCCATCACCTCACCACTCACACTTCCGCTGGAAGAAACACTGCTCCCGCTGGCCAAACGCACCCTGGTAAAATTCCTGAATGCGGCCTGATACGCCGGAAAGCGAAAACGCCGCTTAACGTCCCTTGAAAGCGGCCTTGCGCTTGTTGAGAAAAGCGTCCGTCCCCTCCTTGAAATCATCGGTGGTGAAGCAGGCGCCAAAGCGTTCTATTTCTTCGGTGTATCCGTTGAGCTGTTTATCGTAGTGGGCATTGACGGTACGGATGATTTCTGCAACGGCGACTGGAGCTTGTACCATTATTTTCTGCAGGATTTCGCGGCATTTGTCCAGCAGTTGTTCGGCCGGCACCACGTAATTCACCAATCCGAGACGGTAAGCCTCCTGCGCATCGATCATGTCGGCCGACATGAGCAATTCCATTGCCTTGCCCTTCCCGATCAGCTGAGGGAGTCGCTGTGTACCGCCGTAGCCGGGGATAAGGCCCAGCTTCACTTCGGGCTGACCGAACTTCGCATTGTCCGCCGCGATCCGCATGTGACATGCCATCGCCAGCTCACAGCCTCCACCGAGTGCGAAGCCGTTTACAGCGGCGATGACTGGCTTAGGGCTTTGCTCCACACTGTTGAAAACGGCATGTCCGTGGGCACTCAACTCCATGCCTTGTTCGAGGTTGAACGAGGAGAACTCTGAAATATCGGCACCGGCTACGAAGGCCTTCTGTCCGGAACCTGTCAGGATGATGCCCAGTACGGAAGAATCCTTAGCGGCAGCGGCTACTGCACGACCCACTTCGGCAATGGTCTCCTTGTTCAGGGCATTCAGTTTATCGGGGCGATGGATGGTGATGGTGCAGATGGAATTCTCCACCACATACAAAATATTCTGGTAGTCCATAATGTTCAGCAGGGACAAGGATGAATCATAATTTACGGAGGCGTGCAACCTCTTCGGTCATATAGCGGATGATCTCCGACGTATCTGTGCCCGGAGCGAAAAGTTTACCGCAGCCCAGGGCTTCGAGTTTTTTCATGTCTTCGTCGGGGATGATACCACCGCCGGTCAGGAGGACGTCGTCCATCTTTTTCTCCTTCAGAAGCTGGAGGATGCGGGGAAAAACCGTCATGTGTGCTCCGCTCAGGATACTGACTCCTATAGCGTCCACGTCCTCCTGGAGGGCAGCATTGACCACCATCTCGGGAGTTTGCCGTAAGCCCGTGTAAATCACCTCCATACCGGCATCCCGCAGAAAGGAAGCGATGACCTTCGCGCCCCGGTCGTGGCCGTCGAGGCCCACTTTGGCGATCAGCACCCTGATTGGACGTTGCATGCCGCAAAAATAGGTAAAAGCGTGAAACGTTATTCCCGTCATCCCGGTGCAGGGCATCAGGGGATTTCCTTACATTCGCAGCGGAAAAAAATAAACGGAAATGAGTCTCCTGATGATTGGTACGGTCGCTTTCGATGCCATCGAAACGCCCTTTGGAAAAACAGATAAGATAATCGGCGGCGCTGCGACATACGCCTCCATGTCGGCTTCCTTCTTCAAAAAGCACATCAACCTGGTGTCGGTGGTAGGGGAGGATTTTCCGCAGGAGGCCATCCACATGATGCAGGACCGCGGTATCAATACCGAGGGGCTGCAGATCAAGAAGGGAGAGAAGACATTTTTCTGGTCGGGCAAGTACCACGAGGACATGAACTCACGCGACACCCTCGATACCCAGTTGAACGTGCTCAGCACTTTCGACCCGGTGATTCCGGATGCCTACCAGGACTGCGAATTCCTGATGCTGGGGAACCTCATGCCCAGCATCCAGATGTCGGTACTGCAACGCCTGAAGAACCGCCCCAAGTTGGTGGTCATGGATACCATGAACTTCTGGATGGAAGTGGCCCTGCCGGACCTGCTCAAGATGATTTCCATGGTGGATGTACTGACCATCAACGATGCGGAAGCGCGTCAGCTGACCGGCGAATACTCGTTGGTGAAAGCCGCCCGCAAGGTGATGGAGATGGGCCCCCGCTACCTCATCATCAAAAAAGGCGAGCACGGAGCCCTCTTGTTCCACGACCAGCAGGTATTTTTCGCACCTGCCCTGCCGTTAGAGGATGTATTCGATCCCACCGGTGCCGGCGACACCTTTGCCGGTGGATTCATCGGTTATCTGGCCAGCGTCAACGATACATCCTTCGACGCCATGAAGCGCGGAGTGATCTACGGGTCTGCCATGGCATCCTTCTGCGTCGAGAAATTCGGACTCGAACGCATGGTGGCGCTGAACCAGGCCGAAGTCGAAGAACGCATTCAGCAGTTCGTAGACCTGGTACAGTTCGACATCACCCTGGTGTGAGGTGTTTCTGATGCACAAATCAGGGAACCACTACGGTGTCCCGCTACCGTGAGCTTTATTGCTTTTGAAGGTTGGCCATCGCCTGCGCCCTGCTGTTGATGGCAGATTGATTGGAAGGATCCGCTTCCAGCACCTTTGATAAATCGGCCACAGCAGCTTCCCAATTTTGCGTATTCATATAGGCCAGTCCGCGGTTGTAGTACGCACTGATATTGCCGGGCGCCATTTTCAGCACCGTCGAATAGTCGGCAATCGCCTCGCTCCACTTACCCATAGAATAATACGTAATGGCGCGGTTGGTATACGCCTTGACATATGCGGGATCAAGTTCAATGACCTTCGAACAGTCGTTGATAGCGTTTTGATACTCCCCCAGATTGCCGTAGACAATGGCGCGGTTGGAAAAAGCATCCACGTATGCTGGATTGAGCGATACAGCGCGGCTGTAATCTTCAAGCGCCGGGGTCCACTGCCTCGATGTCATGTACACATTGCCACGGTTGAAATGATGCTGTGCATCGTTAGGGTTCAGCTCAATGGCTTTAGCAAACGCCTGCAAAGCCTCTGCCTGCATGTTGTTGCTGGCATACGCGATGCCGAGGCCTGCATACGCTGCAGGATATTGCGGATACAAGGCAATGGCCCTTGAATAGCTCCGGATGGCATTGTCCCATTGTCCGAAACCCGACTCCGCCACACCCAGGTTGTAATACGCCGAATAATAATGTTCAGGATCCAGTGCTGTAGCCTGACGGTAATCGGCAAGTGCCTGCTGACGATTGCCTGCGGTCCAGTGCGCCACTCCGCGGTTCAGGTAAGCTCGGGCCTTGCCCGGAGATTTCGACACGACATCGTTCCACAGGGAAAGCTCGTCTTTCCAAACCTTGTTACGCTGATAGGTCAGCACCGCATTGACCCCGATGATAAAGGTGAACAGCAGGTAAACCATGTTGCGTTGCTGGTCCCCGAAAAGGGAGAACCCGACCGAGCTCAGGATGAGAAAAAAGCCGAAAGAGGGCAGGTAAGTACGATGTTCGAATATTATATCGGCGATCGGAACGATGCTGGACTCCACGGCAAGGGCGATGAAGAAAAAGAAAATCCCGAAAGCGACAAGCCTGCTTCTTTGCAGCAGATAAACGCCCAGCGCCAGTATTCCCAACAATGCAAGCAGGCTAAGCAGGGTAACCGGCTCGAGCAGACTTTCCGACAAGGGATAGTCGTAATCCAGGTTCTGCTTGTACGGGAAAAACAACAGACGGATATAGGTGAGTATAACGGAGAACTGCGTGAAAAGGTAATTGGTGGAGGTCACCGTGTACGCGTTACCTCCCGTTGGCAAAATGGGTTGAAAAATGACCGCGGTGAAGCGGAGATAGATAAACAGTGCCAGCGCCAGCAGGGATCCCAGTGTCAGCCAAACCCTGTAGTCGTTCCAGCGGATGTGGAGCACCACTTTTTGCAGCAACAAGGCCTCGATCAGGAGCAGATTCAAGGGAAGGGTGTACGCGTTCTCCTTGGAGAACAAAGCCATGATACCCGCCGCCAGTGCTCCCGCGAAATACATATACCGCGAAGCTCCCGGCCCGGACGACAAACGCCCCTTCAGATACAAGGCCATCGACAGGAAATAAAACAGGGCGACCATCGAAGCCAGGCGCTGTACGATATAGGTGACGGATTGGGTGGCGAGGGGATGCGATACAAAGAGCATCGCCGTCACGAGGGCGAGGGCTTGTTTGTGACGGGCAAGTTTATGCTCCTTCAAGGCTGGGGTGGAAAAAACCAGGAGGGTGAGCCAGTACACAAGCAGTGCATTGATAAGATGCACCACCAGGTTGAACGCATGGTATCCCCACACCTGCAGCTGACCGAAATGGTAATTGACCGCCAAGGAGAGGTAAGGGATGAAACGGTTATGGTTGAAGTTCCAGATATCGTCCAGCCTGGACAGGTCATGGATGTTCGTGTTTTCCATGATGCTGTTCTTATCATCGAGGTGAAACGAACAATCGAAAGAATTCGAATAGATGCCCAGGCCCAGCAAGAGCAGCAGGGCTATACCTGCCAGTGCGGGAAAGCCAACTGAAGCAGCGGATTGAACGGATTTTTTTCCTGCAGGAGTGCCGCCTTTTACAGAAGCATCGGTCAACTTCGGTTTTTTCATTGTATAGTTACGTTTGTAGACGATTTTTTCAGGGGAATGGATGGGGAGAAAGCGGGACTATCAGAGAAGGTATTTATAGATGAACGGATACTTCGAAGCAAGCCAGACTGCCACCCTTATGTACATGGGCTCTGAGCGTAAATAGCTATTGGATGTATACGTAGGGAAGGCTGTAGATAAAGCCGTTCGGAGCTTCATGAACAAGCTGTATTTATCCTCTATCCTGCTTTTGCGAAGGCGCCGCATATTGGATATCAGCATCTGGCGTATGAACAGGATTTCAAGCTCGCTTTTGAAGTGTTCAAATTTCCCTTTCTGGCGATAATGATCACAAACAGACAATAGTACTTTTTCGAAATCGAGAATACCGTCTGAGGAAAAATTCAAGGAATGATTCCTGACCGTATATTGGTACAGCGGTTTTTCGCAAAAGACAACGCTGGATGCATGCAAGTACCATTTCAAACTTGCCTCCTGATCTTCCCCTAAACGAACAGCGGAAAAATGCAAGGCCTCGTTGTTCTGGATCAGTACTGTACGGATCACCCTTAGCCAGGGTGCACCCTCCACGCGGCAAATCATGTCGGGATACTCTTCGGGACGGATTAATTCATCAAATACGTCCCATGTGCGAAACTTGTGGATGCGCTCCAGCAAACCCGGGTTGAATGCATACTTGCGCTCATAACCGATGATGAGCATATCGGGATGGTGTTGATTAATGTATGCTCTGATGGTCTGAACATAGTCAGGGGCCAGACAATCATCGCTGTCGAGGAAGGTCAGGTACTGACCAGACGCCATTTTCATACCCGTGTTGCGCGCTACGCCTACACCTGCATTCTCGATGCTGGTGTATCGGATGCTTTCGGGATACTCGGTACTCAGATCCTCGATGATGCGCTGCGGCCCGTCTGTAGATCCGTCATTGACGACGATCAGTTCAACGCCTGGATCATACTGTTCCAGCACGCTCCGCAAGCAACTTTCCAAGGTGCCCGCTGAATTGTAAACGGGAACGATGATACTTAAAAACACGCCTTCTTTCATCATGAAATACGGTTGTCGAAACTTCGCATCACTGAAGATCAATGACCGGGTGGAGCCTGGTTTTTACGGATCAGGGTCAACTGCTCGGCGATGAGTCCGAGAAAAAAGAAAATCAAAGAGGAGATGAACCCGAGCAGCGCTCCCGTACTGACACCGTTCCCTTTGAGGACGATGGGGAGCCCCCAGGCCATGGACACCAGAAAGGCAGCTATGGAAATCGGCAGAAAGATCCGCATCGGGTTGAACAGGAAGATGATGTTGACGATCTCCATGATGGTTTCAAACGCTGTTTGAATACCGATGGTGCTCTCCCCTTTCAGCCGGTCTTTCACCACGATGGGTTCTTCGAGCACCAGGTGCCGGTTGGAAATGAAGATCAGCGTGATGATATCGCTGTAGGGCATGTTGTTCGGCGTGAGGTGCAGGTAGCGCTTCGCCAGTTCGGTCCTGTAGATTTTCATTCCCGAATTGATGTCGTGCACAGGCACAGTCAGCATGAGCTTAGCCGTAAAGCGGATGATGGATTTTCCAATGGCCCGCATGCGCGTGGCTGACCGTGTTCCTTTTCTGGAGCCGACGATCATGTCGGCATCCGTGGTACGGACCATCCGGTACAGCTTTTCCACATCCTCCAGGCGGTGCTGACCGTCGGCGTCGATGGTGATGAGGTATTCGGTGTCGCAGGCCATGATGGCACTCTTGATGGCCGCACCATACCCCTTATTGAGTTTATGGTGTACCACCTTCAGTCGGCTGGAGGAAGCGAAGCTCTGCAAGAGCTCTTTGGTTTGATCCCTGGATCCATCGTTGGTGATGACGACCTGCCAGTTTCGCTCTTCTGCGAATGCCAGCAAGTCAGGCAGGATGATACGAAGATTCTCCTCTTCGTTGTAAGCGGGGATGACGATGCTGAGTTCCGGTTGAGTGTCCATGAGAATCACCTTTGATTGCTTGTCGATTACCATTTTCCTGCAGGCAAGGCTGCTGAATTCCTTCTGATATTGACGGCGTCCACTGCATCCGAAATTAGTGCATTGCTGCCAATCTCACACATTTACCCGGTCGGGTCGGGCTCCTTCCGGATAATTCGCCCCGCACGAAAGAGAAAATATTGTACGCAAAGCGGAAGGAAATGTTCCGTTGGAAGTAGTGCGCTGAATGCCTAATCAGGGGCCTGCCTGTTGTTGAACCCTATAGCTGAGGTTTATCATCGACGATCATCATTTTACTCATGATGTAAAGATTACATCCGTCCTTTCTTTACCACAAGCTTCTATCAATGAAAAATCTGCTTGTACTTATATTTCTGCTCAGCTTTTGCCGTATTTCGTTAAATGCCCAGCAAAGCTCCCGCCTTCCGAGGCAGCAGCAGATAGGTCCAAGAGGAATGGATACCACCGCCTTTTCTGAAATCGTGGTTTTTCGAGACAGTGCAGCAGAATTCAATAATTACTGGTTTTCAGTAATGATTGACGGAACAAGCATACCGGCGGCCATCATCAATCCCGGTTACTGTAATATCATACGCACCAAGAAGCAGGGCATCCATTTGCTGTATACCAAAACCTTTGCTGCCGACAGTGTGGAACTGCAGCTGAGCTACGGCAAACGGTGTTATGTAACACTGATGGTGACCGGTGAAAGGCAAGGGCCACAAACTGCAATCCATGAATTGACTAAGGAAGAAGGAGAGCGAAGATGGAAGGACTTCACAGGACCAACGATGGTACGCTACATGCAGCTCACGGATAAGCAGACCGACTATGCCGCCGATAAATATCCTGATAGTTTGCGCTGGAGGGCGGGAAATGCACTGTTCCTTTTTCGACGACCGCCCTTTCTGGAAATAATCAAATCACACACTGCGCTTGTTTTCCATGAACCCGACATCAGTACTACCTACTCTGAATTCATGACCCTTTCTGAAGCCAGGCAAAAGGGAGTGAAGGACGCCCGCTCATTCTTCAGTTTTGCGGAAGGAAAGGGAAAAGAGCAACTCAAAAGTGAATTCCAAAACATCGCCTTGACAACCGAGGAGATGCCGCGTACAGATTTTCCGAATGCAGTGATTTATTACATGGAATCAGAAGACACGAAAGCCGTCAACAAAGGCATTGAAGAACATCTGCACATTCGCAATGTGGTGGCCTATTTTTACCTTCCGGAATACAATAACAAAAACGGATGCTATGTTTTAGTACTTTCTGAACGCGGCACGCCTTCTGAGCTCAGCACGAAAGAAGAATTGCTCATGAAGTTCGGCAGCCTATGGTATTCACTGCGGGTGAGTCTGGAATAAATCAGCTGATAGGGAATGAGTGGCCTTACCGCACACAAACGTTCTGCCGGCATCAAGTACAGCAGCTATCGGCAAATTTGACGCCATCAACCTACGGCAAAGCCCGTAC
Source organism: uncultured Bifidobacterium sp. (assembly GCA_964584995.1). Classification (GTDB taxonomy): domain Bacteria; phylum Bacteroidota; class Bacteroidia; order AKYH767-A; family OLB10; genus JAJTFW01. The sequence continues at coordinate 2,223 of CAZPCA010000016.1, read as the reverse complement.
AATCTGACTTTCTGTGAATTCGGGTTGTTTTCATCCGCTACTTAGTTTAAGATTTTTTCCTTTTTAAACCAGTCCGAATTTGGGGAGGGGTTACATCTTCAACATCCATGGCTTTTAATCGTTCCAAGGATGCATTTCTTCAACCAATGGTATAAACTGTCAGAAGTCGTTTCCGACGTATGAGAGATAAGTACCAGAGGATTTAATTTGGAATGAACGAGCGGTGTTTTTCATCTTATTTTCTGCTCTGGCGTTCTGATATCGTCGGTATTCCTCCAGCGTGATATCGGCTTCCCGCTTTAATTCAACACAAGCTTTTCTATGAGATACGCGTCACCAGAAGTAATCTGAATGAAATAAACCCCTGGGGAAAGATGGGCAATATCTACCGGTTCTCTAAAAGGGGGATTTAGCTTTTCTAATTTCATACAGACACCATGAGCATTGTAAATATTGAGCACAACTGGCTCCGTTAAATTACCGGGAAATCTAAGATAGAAGATGCCTTGAGCAGGGTTCGGATATACCTGCATTCGTTCGCCCATAATTTCTTGATCTCCCGTTAGCTGGGTTGTGGTCAGCAAGGTTCCGTTAAAACCAACTGCATATCCTGCATTCCCGGATGTGAAATTCACGAAAAGGAGCGTGTTGTTATTTGTAGTTGATTGCTGGAACCAACTTTGTCCACCATCGATGGTACGCAAGATACGACCGTTATCCCCCACAATACAGCCATTGAGTTCGTCTATAAAGGTCACAGAAAAGAAGGTACTCACTACTCCGCTAGCGACCGAAAACCAGGTTTGTCCGCCATCAGTGGTTCGCTTGATGGTTCCGCCTCCACCGACAGCTATACCGGAACTTGTAGTGGTAAAATAAACCGATCGCAGGAGTTGGGTAGTACCGCTAGTTTGAGGAGTCCAGGTGGTGCCTCCGTTGGTGGTGTGGAGAATGACACCTTGGTTTCCAACTGCCCAACCGGTATCGGTAGCAGGGAAATGCACTCCGGACAATTGTTTGTACTGACCATTGGTTTGCTGTATCCACGTCTGGCCGCCATCGGTGGTTTTTTTTATAAGTTCGATGCTGAGTGAACCTGAGCCGCCAACTGCATATCCTGTATTGACATCGGTAAAGAAAACCGAATTGAATTGTAGTGTGGTACCCGTAGGAAGGGTATCCCAGGTTTGTCCCCCATTGATGGTTTTCACTGCCTTACCGTTCCAGCCTACTGCATAACCGGTATCAGTTGCCGGGAAATGGACTTCGAACAAATCATCTGTTACCCCGCTCACTTGTGCTGACCAACTTTGACCGCCATTGGTGGTTTTACGGATGAGTCCACCATTGCCGGTAATATAACCGGTCAGCGAATCGGTAAAATAGACCGATTGCAGCATTGTAGTGGTACCAGAAGGGAGTGAGGCCCATTGGGCAGAAGCCGGTCGCAGGCTACCGAATATGACAAGAGTGAAAAGGATGTATTTCATAGAATATCACTCACCGTTTGGTTGAGTCTAATGCAAAGATACGTCATCGAACTACCCATAATTTATTTCCCATCTTTCTATTCGATAAAATAATGAAAAATGAAGAGTTGGAACAGTCTCTTCTTTTAGGGGTCGTATTTATTTGAATTACAAATTAGTAGTCGGACTGTCAGATAATGCTGGATTAATTCCAGTTTTCATCACACTCAAACTATCGGTGAGCATTAATCGCAGCACTCGCTTTCCAACATTTGTTTTGAAATATGCTTCACGACGGAGAGCATCTGACTTACAGATATAATATTCACACAGTACACACACGAAAGGTCTTCTGCATGCTGTGCTTTTGCTCTTCCCCATGGCGTGTTCCTGCATTCGTCTGCTGAAATTCGCCGTGAATCCGATGTAAAACATCTTATCCTTCAAACTGTAAAGTACATATACTGCAAATTGAGGGTGTTGAATCATTCAAAAAATACCAAGGGGTCAGGAAAAACAAGTCATCAAAAATAGTCTGTTAAAATCGCACTATTCATGTGCAGTCGTTTTTATCCGAATACAAATGCTTGGCTCATCGCACCCGTCAAGATCTGTTTAATGGAAAAAAAATGACAAAATGAAAAAGACCCTCCCCGAAGTAGAGAATCTCGCTGCGCTCGATTCACACTTCGGGGGAAATTTATCGCCCTTTGGTAATTGTGCTAATGAAAAAGACCCTCCCCGAAGTAGAGAA